>JBDGSA010000172.1:28839-30720 GCA_042217755.1 Haloglomus sp.
ATAACTACTTTGATTGTAATATAGAAATATCATAATATTTATAAATATATTCACCAGCACTTCCTGTTGTACTCAACGAGACGGCGGTGACGCCTGGGTCGTCTGTCGCCACGAGGGAGGCGGGGCATTCGAAGACGATTTCGCGGGCGGCGAAACACTTAGATACGCCGTTGGCGACCTGCGAGTGATGGCGTGGAATCACGAAACGGCCCAGGTCAACGGCATTAAGCTCCACTACGTTCGTGAAGGGGATGGGTTCCCACTGGTTCTCGTCCACGGCTGGCCGGAGTACTGGCGCGTCTGGCGGAAGAACGTCCCCGCCCTGGCGGAGTCGTTCGACGTGATCGTCCCGGACCTGCGGGGATTCGGGCGGTCGGAGAACCCGGACGTCCCCGCCGAGGAGGGATACGGCGTCGACAACCACGTCGCCGACCTGACTGCACTGGCGGCGGAACTGGACCTCGACGAACTCGGGTTCGTGAGTCACGACCTCGGCGCGTACGTCGGGCAAGCGATTGCCCGCGAGCAGCCGGAACTGGTCCGCGGACTGTTCTTCTTCGACTGTCCCTATCCGGGGATCGGCGAACGGTGGCGCGATCCCGAACAGATCGAAGAGATCTGGTACCAGACGTTCCACCAGCAGCCCTGGGCAGCGGATCTCGTGGGCGCGAACCGAGACACCTGTCGATTGTACCTCGACCACTTTCTCTCCCACTGGGCCGGTGATCCCGAGGCCTTCGACGAGGCGGACCGCGAGGCGTGGGTCGATACGTTCATGCAGTCCGGAAATCTCCAGGGGGGGTTCAACTGGTACGTCGCCGCTGAGGAGGACCGAAAGCGGTTGATGCGCGAGGGCGCACCTGCTATGGAACGCATCGACGTCCCGACGCGTTTCCTGTGGGGGGGTGCGGACCCCATCATCAGATCCGAGTGGACCGACCGGTTAGACGAGTACTTCGCCGACTACCGTCTGGATACCGTCCCGGACGCCGGTCACTTCGTGCACTACGAGCGCCCTGCCCTGACGAACTCGGAGGTCGAAGCGTTCTTTTCGGACGCAGCGTGAACTTCCGGTGTCTCGGTCCAGGTCGCACGGCCGGGTTGACGACGCCGACCGAAACCACATCGGGGAGTGGGACCCCACTCCCGAAGCGCACGCCAGTCCGTCCCGATACTTTCGGGTGAGTGGTCGTCGGTATACTCATCGGCGGGTTTCGGATTTTGCGGCGTGCTGTAACACACCACCGCCGCTTCGAGTTTCCGACGGTCGAGCGCCAGCGCCCACGACGGCCCGGACCTTCGATGGTCGAGCGCCAGTATCGAAACGAATCGCACAACAGCACTGTATTGTTCGATAATTCTTATATTATGCAAATTAGACTGAAATATCTGATTTATATCCGTCAGACTGCCCCTCGATCGATGTGAGCGGGCGAGAGATCGGAATTTGACTCCGGATATATCGGGACCGATAATTACTGATGCCTCGAATAGCGTGGAGTGCTAGCAATCATTGGACATGGGGATAACAACAGTAACATTGTTATCTCCGAGGTGAAGCCCCGTGGCCCGTCGTCGATCTCTCGGTGCATGTGAACACTCCTGGCGCTGACACGAAGTAACGATGTCGAACTGAATAGGGGAATTCCCCGCGAGACCGGTCTGTGCGGCGACTCTCCAGCGGCGATGCGTATCACGTGGCGTTCACATGCTCACGTCTCCGACGGTGATGTCCGACAATGCTGAATTCTAACATGTCGAAGACAGAGCTCCTATCGATACTTTTCAAACTCGGCTGTGAATCACTGTGCTGTCTCCCGATATGCATGTTCTAGCTGGACAGTAACGAACGCTGAATCAGCGGGTCAACTGGTGATATTT
>JBDGSA010000199.1:0-30529 GCA_042217755.1 Haloglomus sp.
CGCGCCCACGTAGGCGGTCGCGCCGCGGCCGAGCACGAGGCTGTCGGTCGCCGCGCGCCCGAACGAGGACAGGATAGGGTCCTCGTCGCGGTCGAATCCCCCGCCGCCGTCCTCGTGCAGCGCCACGTGAATCGTCCGGGCCTCGCCCTCGTCCCACTGGCGCCACGCCGCGTCGTCGATGGCGACCGGGACGTCGGTCCGGAAGCCCGCGCCGTCGAGACGGCGAATCCCGAGCAACTCGCCCCGCGAGCCGTCGTCGTCGGCGTAGACGGCCAGCCAGGCGTCGGCGGCCACGTACGCCGTTTCCGCGACGACGGTTCCGTTCGCGGAGATCTGGGCGTCGGCGGAGACGTCGTTGAGGTGTGCGCTGGCCAGGAGCGGCACTCCACCGAGTGCCGCGATACAGGCGAGCGCGAGGATCGCCGCGAGCGCGCGTCGTCTCACTGTCGATGGATTCGGGAGGCGTGCGTATAGGTCGTTTCCCGATTCACACCCGAATCGTCCAGCCGGCAGCGCCGGGCCACGCCGCGCGCCGGCATCAGGCGGTGACCGTCGGCGGTTCCAGCGTCAGGCGGTGACTGTCGGCGGTTCCAGCATCAGGCGGTGAACCTCATCGGTTCCATCTGGAGGAACGCGCGCTCGTAACCCGTGTGGCGGGCGACCTGCGGCGGCGTCGGCACCCGTAGTTCGACCTTGTCGCCGGCCTGCAGGCCCCCCTCGATGGCCGCGCCGTAGTGGTAGCCGAGGTCGGGGTCGAGCGTTCGGGTCAGTGCGCCCTCGAACACCGTCGCGTCGTCCCGCGTGACGGTCGCTTCGACGGCCATGGACGGCAGGACGATACGATTGTAAGGGGTGCGCGCCGAGACCGCGAAGTAGTGCGACGCGTCGAACCGTGCGGCGGCGTCTCCCGACAGGAGCGTCGAGAGGAAGGCAGCGTCGTCGCTGGTCGTCTTCGCGAGGAACTCGCCCGGCAACTCCGCCTTCGGTGGCGCGTACGCCTGTGGCATCGTCGACATGTCCATCGGCGTGACTGCGCCGCGCTTGCCGTACTGCTCGAGCTTCTCGACGCTCACCTTCGAGCGCTGCTCCTCGTCGAACGCGAACTGTATCGGCACCGTCGCGGGTTCGTCGAACCGCTCCGCGAAGGCGCCCGTCCGGCGGATGTTCAGCCCGCCGATGCTCACCTTCGCGACGTACTCGCCGTCGCCCGGGAGCCCGAAGTTGCCGCCCCAGTGAAAGCCCATCCGCTGGGAGAGCATCGGGTAGATGACCTCCTGGCTCACTAACTCGCCGTCCTGCTCGATGGTGACGGAGACGCCGGCCTCCGGCAGTACGGTCTCCGTCTCCGGGTCCCAGATGACGGCCATCAGGTGGACGCTGTCCGAGTCTTCGATGGGCGTCTTCTGCCTCTCGGTCCCGACGACGTTCCAGAAGACGTGGGGGGCGGCATACATCAGCCCGACCGCGTAGTCGCCCTGCCGTGCCGTTCCCTGCATCGCCATCGTCTCGCGGAAGCGCTGGACGTAGACGCCGTCTGGCAGCGACGCCGCGCTCCCCGTCGGCGTTTCGCCGTCCGCTCCGGTCGACGTGGGCGTCGCGGTCGGTGTCGTCCCCTCGCTTTCGCCGTTCCCGCCGGCTCCGGTGCAGCCGGCCAGCGCAAGGAGTCCAGCGGCGCCCCCCGCCTGCAGGAACTGCCGTCTCTGCATTCCTGTCCGGGTACGCCCGAGGGTCGAAAAGCGGTTCTGGTTCACCCGTCGAACTCCGGTTCATTCGTCGAGATCAGTCGTTTTCCGGTTCATTCGTCGAGATCAGTCGTTTCGGCGGCTGAATACCCGTTCTCCCCACACGACCGGAGCGACAGGCGTTTGCTTCTCGCCTATCCAGTCCGAGTATGCGCCTCCGTCGCGCGCTCCCCGTCCTCGCGCTCGCGGCGCTGCTTGCCCTGACGGGCTGTTCTGGACCAATCGGCGGGTCGGGTACCGCCCCTGGCGGCGATGGGGAGGGCGAGCTGACGGCCGGCGTCGACTGGGTCGCCGGCGATTCCGAGATCCTCGGCAACCACCACTCGCCCGGTGTCGGCCGCCTTCCGGGCGCGGACGGCACCGACGGGGGTGCGAACGGCACTGACAGGAGTGCGGACAGCACCGACGGCGTCGTCGTCGCGCATCCACTCGGGGGGCGTGGCGACAGCGAGGGCTGCCGGTTGCTCGCGCTGAACGGGAGCGGCGGCGAGCGCTGGACCCAGCCCATCCCACCCGAGCACTGCACCATCCACGCCGTCGCGGACCCGACGGTCGCGGACTTCCTCGGCGGTCCCGCGCCGGAGGTCATCGTCTCCTCCACCGAGGCCGAGACGGTCGCCTACGACGCCCGGACCGGCGAGCGGCGATTCGCCGTCTCCCTGACCGACTACGGCTACGTGGCGCCGGTCGTCGCGAACCTCACCGGGGACCCGGCCCCCGAACTCGTCACGATGGACGTCCGCGGCGAACTGTTCGTGGTCCGGCCGACCGGGCTGGTCTGGCGCCGCTCGCTCGGTGCCTACACCTTCGCCGACCCCGCGGTCGCGGATTTCGACGCCGACGGCGCGCCGGAGCTCGTAGTCGGCCTCGGTGACGGCCGCGTCGTCGCGTTCACCGGCGACGGAATCCGGGAGTGGAACACCACCCTCTCGGGCGCTGTCGTCTGGGCCAGCGCAAGCGACGTCGACGCCGACCCCGCGGTCGAGTTCCTCGCCACGACTATCGACGGCGAGGTCCTCGCGCTCGACGGCCGAACCGGCGCGGTCGACTGGCGCTACGACGGCGCGGGCGACCTCGCGGCGGTCGGTCCCGCCGTCGACGGTGACGGCGACGGACAGCGCGAGGTCTACGTCACCGGGAAGGACGCCCGCGTCCGGGCGCTCTCTGGCCCGACGGGTGAGGTGGAGTGGACGAGCGAACCGCTCTCGGAAGCGCCGCTCAGCGCCGTCCCGCCAGCCACCGCGGGCGACGTCGATGGCGACGGGCGGACGGAGATCGTCGCGGTCACGGGCGACGGGGTCGTCGGCGTGCTCGCCCCGGACGACGGCGTCGTCCGCGCGACCTTCGCTCGCGACGGCACCCACTACCTCTACACACCCGCGGTCACCGCGGACGTCGACGGCGACGGGCGCGCGGAGGTCCTCGTTCCGTACGGGGACGGCCGCCTCTACGCCCTGTCGTTCGACTGACGGCGCCATCCTCGACGGGCTGTCGTCGACCGTCCTGGCTGTCGTCGACAGTCGGCGGATGGCTGTCGTCGACGACACAGCGTCGACGTCGAACTCTCGAGATGTAGACGTCGCTGTCGCTCGGGGGTGCTGACCGGTAGAAGTGGGGGAGCCCGCGCTACAGATCGAGTTCTTCGCCCTCGTACAGTTCCTCGAAGTCGAGCTCCTCGTCCTGGTGCTTGAGTGCCTTCTGGATCTCGCGCTCGCGGCGCTGCTCTCGTTTCACCAGCCCTTTCCGCTCACGGCCCTTCTTCGTGTCTCCCATTACAGTGTGTGTGGATGTCTCGCACACTCTTCAAGCTGTCGGCGATTCCCGCGACTGTGGCAATCGGCAGTTCCGGGGACGAGAGACCGAGCGGCCGACGTGAGTCCGGGCGCATCTGCCACGGGTTCCGAGCGCCCATCAGAGATTGCGCGAAACTACCGCGGGTTCTGAGCACCCATCAGAGATTGCGCGAAACTACCGCGGGTTCTGAGCACCCATCAGAGATTGTGCGCGGCTATCGAGTGCACCGCGCGTCTCCCGGGTGACCGCCGGGACTTTCCAGCGCCGTGGCCGGTAACACTGGTGTCATGGTGACGCTCATATGCTTCGCGCGCTTACTCTCATCCACTCATGGTCAACATGTTCGTCAACGGCGAGTGGCGCACCGACGCCCACGAGATGAACGACGATTCTGGAGAGTTCGACCGCGACGAGACCACCTTCCGCGCCGCGCTCGGCGACGAGTTCCCGGCCGAAGCGGGCCGCTACCACCTCTACATCTCGCGGGCCTGCCCGTGGGCTCACGGCGCGGCGATGGTCCGCTCGCTCCTCGGGCTCGAGGACGCAATCACGATGGACATCGTCGATCCCTACCGCGACGACAGGGGCTGGCAGTTCACACCAGAGAAGGAAGACTGCACCCCCGACACCGTCAACGGCTTCGACTACCTCGGCGAGGCGTACGTCGAGGCCGACCCGGACTACACCGGCCGCGTGACGGTGCCCGTCCTCTGGGACAAACAGGAGGACACCATCGTCAACAACGAGTCCATCGAGATCATGCGGATGCTCGCGTCGGAGATGAAGGGGGTTGGCAACGGCGCCGACCTCTATCCCGCGGACATCCGCGGCGAGGTCGACGAGGTCGTCGACGAGATCTACGACCCCATCAACAACGGCGTCTACCGCGCGGGCTTTGCAGGCACGCAGGAGGCCTACGAACGGGCGGTCGAGGACCTCTTCGACGCGCTCGATTACTGGGACGACATGCTCGCAGACCAGCGCTACCTCGCGGCCGACGGGGAGCGCCTCACCCTCGCGGACCTCCGCATGTTCGCGACGCTCGTCCGGTTCGACCAGGTCTATCACACCCACTTCAAGTGCAACAGGCGGCTCATCAGCCAGTACGACAACCTCTGGCCGTACGTCCGCGACGTCTACCAGACCCACGGCATCGAACGGACGGTCAACATGGACCACATCAAGGAGCACTACTACACCACGCACACGGACATCAACCCGACGCAGTTCGTCGCCGTCGGGCCGGACCTGGACTTCGAGGCGAGCCACGACCGCGACGACCTCCCCGGCGGCCCGCCCGAGGAACTGACCGCCGGCGCGGTCAGCGCGGACTGACGGCGGAGCGTCACGCCCCGGCGTCGTATCGGAGTCTCTAACGACATAAATTATCTATTTCCGTAATAATTAATCAAATAAGGAAATTAGAATAAAATACGTTCATCATAGAACGAATTTCGAATTACTCGATAATCGACTCTCCGGCGTGGTTTGAACACGGAGCGGCGAGGAGTCCGCCCATGGACCTCGTCGAAGCCAGTGCCGATGACCTCGACGCGCTCGTCGAGCGCTGGTACGCCCTCGCGAGCGCGATGGAGTCCCACGACGACCTGAACGAACTCGTCTATGCGGACGCCGAGGACGTCCCTGACGACCCCTTCCGCATCCACCTCGACGACGAGGACACCACCGACTACCTCGTCGTCCACGAGAACGAGACCATCGGGTTCGTCACGCTGCGTGAGGGGCGTCATCCCTCCCGACAGTACTCGCGGTACCTCCGCATCGTGAACCTCCACATCGACGAAGCCCACCGGAACCGGGGGCACGGCACGGCGGTCGTCGAGCGCGCGCGGGAGCTGGCCCGCGACCGGGGGTGTGACCACCTCAAGGTCTCCTGCGAGTGGGAAAACGAGGACGCGCGTCGGTTCTACCGCGACGCGGGCTTCCGCCCGAAGCAGGTCGACTTCGCACAGCCGCTGGACTGACGAGTTCCGCGAGTGTGCGGCAGGGCGGGCAGTGACCCACAGTCCCCCAGACAGACGAGGCGACCGTCCACGGCGTCGGGCGGTCAGCCCTCGCTGTCCGACTCCAGCGACTCCACGACGCTCACGACCCGTTCGGCCACCAGTCGGGCGTCGCTGCCCACGAACTTCGCCATCGGTTCCTTCCCGTGGGCGCCGCGGTCCAGCACCACGACGGGCCGCTCGTCGCCGTCGTCCAGCGAACCGAACACCTGCCGGGCGCCCCACTGCATCGTCGATTCCTCGACTGCGGCGACGTCCGAGGGCTGGGCATCGCGGTCGTACTCGGCGACGGAGCCATCGAGCGTCTCGAGCGCGGCCTCGATGTTCTCGGAGAACCGACAGTTGATCGCCCAGCGGAGGTCGGGCGCGTACTCCCGGGCGGCAAGCAGGAAGCGGGCCATGTGGCTGGACGCGTCGTAGCGCACGCCACGGTTCGGCTGGATTCCCGAGAGCGTCCGGGTGATGCGCCCCTCGACGGCAGCGACCTCGTCTCGTTCCTCGGCGTACGGCGTCGCGCCGACGACGTTCATTCCGACCTCGGGGACGAGCGGCGAGACGTCTCTGTCCACGAACCAGTCGACGACCTCCTGGACGCGCTCTGCGGTCGGATGTCGGGCGGCCTCGTTCCGGAGGTCGACGAGATGGTGGACGGCGCCGGGTCCCTCGCCGACGTCGTGGTGGTAGCGGACTGCCCGCTCGAGCAGGTCGATCCCCTCGCCGACGGCCTCCTTCAGTGGCTCGCCGTGCGCGAGATGCGTGGCGACGGCCGACGAGAGCGCACAGCCCGAGCCGTGGGTGGCGTCGGTGTCGACGCGGGGGTGACGTGCCGTCTCGATGTACTCGGCCGTCACGAGCGTGTCGAGCACCTCGTCGCCGGGGATGTGACCGCCCTTGACCAGCGCACCCTCGGCTCCCCACGTCAGCAGGCGCTGCCCGGCGAGGCGAGCGCCGGCCTCGTCCGCGACGTCGACGTCGGCCAGGATCTCGGCCTCGTCGACGTTCGGCGTGACGAGCGTCGCCTCGCCGACGAGGGCCTCGTAGGCCTCCTCGGCCTCGGGGTCGAGTAGCCGATCGCCCGACGCGGCGACCATCACCGGGTCGACGACGAGGGGGCAGTCGAGGTCGCCGACGTACGTCGTGACGGTCTCGACGACCTCGGCGGTCGCGAGCATCCCCGTCTTCACCGCCGCGACGTCGAAGTCCGCGAGGACCGCATCCAGTTGCGCCTCGACCTCCTCGACAGGCAGGACGTGCGTGCTGTGGACGCCGGTCGTGTTCTGCGCGGTCACCGCGGTGACCGCGGCGGTGCCGAAGCCGCCGCAGGCCTCGATGGTCTTCAGGTCGGCCTGGATGCCCGCACCGCCGCCCGAATCAGAGCCGGCGACCGTGAGCACCACCGGGCGCGTCTCTGGAGCAGGGCGTCGCGTGTTCATGCGCGGCCCTGCGGACGTGACGACCATAGCGGTGGTGGTCGCCGGCCCCCTCCCCTCACTCCTCGGCCAGCTTCGTGGCGTACTCCTCCATCGCCGCCCAGAAGGGATCGACGCCGGGGTGGTCGACGGCCTCGCCGTCGACCTCCAGGCCGCTTCCCTCGCGGATCTCGCCCACGTCGGCCGCCGGGATGCCCTCGTCGTCAAGTGCGGCGAGCACCGCGTCGGCCCCCGATGGATCGACGGTCAGCAGGAGCGTCCCCTCCGAAATGGACTTCCAGGGGTCGATGCCGAAGAACTCGCAGGCGTCCACGATGCCCGGCAGCACGGGGACGTGGTCGCGTTCGATGGCGATCTGGACGTCGGCGGCGCGGGCCATCTCGAACAGGCCGCCGTAGATTCCGCACTCGGTGGCGTCGTGCATCGCCGTCACCGGGCCGGCGGCGCTCGCCACGAGCGCGTCGCGCACGGGTGACATGTCGTAGAAGCGCTCGGTTGCGGCGTCTGCGAGGTCGTCGCCGGCTTCGGCGCGGAGGTGGTCCTCGAACTGGCAGGCGAGCAGCCCCGTCGCCTCCACCGCTGGCCCCTTCGTAACCAGCACGCGGTCGCCGACGCGGGCGCCGTCCGGGCGCACCATCTCGGCGGGGTCGCCCACCGCGAGCGTGGTGCCGCCGCCGACCATCGGGTAGTCACAGGAGGCATACCGGCCGGTGTGCCCCGTGACGACGGAGACGCCGAATTTCTCGGCCTCGCGGTCGAACGTCTCCCACACCGTCGCGAACTGTTCGTCCGTGATGCCCGGCGGCAGGTTCAGGTCGACGCTGAGGTGTGTCGGCGGCAGGCCGGAGACGGCGACGTCGGACATGAGGATGTGGATGGCGAACCAGGCGGCCCGCTCGTAGCCCAGCGATGGCAGGACGAACACGGGGTCCGTCGCCAGCGCCACGACCTGGTCGCCGACCTCGAATGCGCCGAAGTCGACGCCGTGTTGCGGCCCGAGCGTCACGTCGTCCCTCTCGGCGCCGAGTCGGGGGTAGATGTGCTCGTCGAAGAACTCGCGATCGACCTTGCCCAGCGCGGGACCGTTATCGTCGCTCATGACGGCCACGTACGCCCGGGCAGTCCCTAAATCGTCGGGGGCCGCGGTGTCGTCGGCCGATGCTGTCGCGCTGCTCCGCGCCCGCCGGCGTGTTCAGTCGGTCCCGGTGAGCGCCCGCCGCTCCCAGCGCGCGCCGGCGCGGGTGTAGAGTCCGCCTCCGATTGCCCCCGCGACGAGGCCGATGCCGACCGCCGCGCCGCCGACCTGGACCGCTGGGTAGAGCGGGTAGGCGATGGCGATGATGACCAGGGGCAACAGGACGGCCATCATCGCGAGCGTGAACAGCGCGAACGTCGGCGTGTCGAACAGGAGTTCGGTCGGCTCCAGGCCCGCCACGTACGCCGTGACGCCGAAGACGTACAGCGCGAGCGGCGGGAAGACGACCAGTCCGACGAGTGCGGTGCCGTAGCCGAAGACGACGCCGCCCAGCGCGAGGTACGCGAAGCCGACCGGGAGCGCAAGCATGGCAAAACCGAGGAGCTTCGCGCGGAACACCGTCGGGAGCGAGACGGGATAGCGGAGGTAGAACTGTGCGTCCTCGAACTGGCAGAGCCAGTTGTACGTGGTGAAGGTCCCGAGCGCGAGGATGGTCGCGATCGTGAGCCCCGGCTGGGGCCGGACGGGGACGACCTCGGGGAGGTAGGCCAGCAGCACCGCGAGGACGCCGAAGACGAGTCCCTGTGAGAAGACGACCTTCCAGAAGCCCCCCGACGAGCGCCCGACGTCCAGCAGGGACTTCGTGAGCGCGCCCTGTCGATCCAGGCTCCCGAGCCGCGTGTGGAGGAAGCGAAAGCGGTCGCGCGCCGTGCGTGCGGGCGTGCGCCGGTCGAACTCGAACAGGCCGATGCCGACCGCCGTCAGCGCGACTGGGAGGAGGACGCTTCCCGCCACTGCCTCGGGCGTCGCCCGCGAGACGAGCTGGTACGGCGTGACGCTCACCAGCGTCGCCCCGCGGAGGACGAGGCCGGCCACCAGTGCACCGACCACGGCGAGCGACGCGAGTCGCGACCGGGTGTAGACGCCGACGAGGAACAGCGACAGCGCGACGCCGAGCGTGAACATCGCACCCGCCGTGACGAACACGAGCGGCACCGTCGTCCACGGGACGAGCCCGAAGTACGCCAGCGGCGCCACTCCCACGGCGAGCGGCAGGATGAACAGGAAGGCGTAGTAGAGGACGTCCTTGAAGACGAAGACGATCATCAGCCGGCGGAAGCTCACTGGGAGCGTGCGCGCGGCATACAGCAGCAGTGTCGTGTCACCGAGTAGGTCCTCCAGCGCGTCGCGGCCGACGAGGCCGACGGTGCCGACCTGCAGGCCCAGGAGCGCGACGACGAGGTGCAGGCCGCCGAGCAGCGTGTCCGCGTCGGCGTTCCCGAACGCAAAGAACGTCGCGGTGCCGGCGGCGACGAGCGCGACGAAGAAGGGGAACATGGCGAACCGCTTCCCGCCGAACAGTTCGGAGTGGAGCCGCCACTCCTCGCGGACCATCCGGTCGAACAGGTAGCGATACGAGATCATCTCAGCGGTCGGGGTGTCCGCCGTCGGTTTCGGCCCCGCTCGCCGCGCCCGCCGCGGGGTCTGCGGCGTCGGTCGCCAGGCCGTCGCCGATCTCGGTTCCCTCTCCGGAGTCAGCGTCGACGGCCGCGAAGAAGCGGTCGAGGAGGCTCTCCTTCGGGTCGAGTTCGCGCGGGTCGATCTCCGCGAGCAGGCGACCGCGGTTGATGATGCCGACCCGCGTGCACACCTCCGCCGCGGTCTCGATGAAGTGCGTCGAGAGGAACAGCGAGTTGCCGTCCTCGCGGTACTGTCGGAAGAACCGCTTGACCCGCTCCTGCATGATGGGGTCCAGGTTGGTCAGTGGCTCGTCGATGAACACCACCTCGGGCTCGTGGAGGAACGCCTGCGTGATGAGGACCTTCTGGCGTTCCCCCTGCGAAAGATCCGTACACAGCGTGTCGAGCTTGTGGGCGAACTCCAGCCGGTCGGCCCAGGCGTCGACGCGCGGCTCGACCACGTCATCGTCGAGGTCGCGCGTCGCCGCGACGAACTCGAAGTACTCCCGGACCGTCAGAAAGGAGGGCGGCCGCCCGTTCTCCGGGAGGATACCGACCGCCTGCCGCGCCCGCACGGGCTCTTCGACGGGGTCGATGCCCGCGACCTCCGCGCGTCCCTCGTCGGGGACGAGCTGGCCGGTCAGGATGTTGATGGTCGTCGACTTCCCCGCCCCGTTCGGCCCCAGGAACCCGAACAGCTCCCCCCGCGGCACGGTCAACGAGAGGTCGTCGAGCGCCGTCACGTCGCCGTAGCGTTTCGCGAGCCCCTCGGTCCGCACGGCGGGCCCGCTCTCATCACCGGTCATCGACCATCTGTTCGACCTGGACCGTGGTTAACTCTGTCCCGACTCGGCGTCTCTGACTTCACAGCTGAATGCGGAATCACGACCTCATATCTCATTTCTGATGCAAATATACGACAGAAAGACTGAAATATGGATAAAATAATCAAATACAGAAATAATTCTCGAGTCGCTCGCCCAGTAGCGTCGTCGGTCCCCACGGCCTCGATCTCGATCTATCGCCGCGCCGTCTCGCTGTCGGCGTGCCGGGGTATCTTGCCGTCGCTCGCGAGGCGGTCGGTCGATCGTGCGCGCGGTCGGCCGTCGACCTCTGGACTCTTGTACGCCGAGCACCTCCGGTCGGACGTGTCAAACGAGATCACCGTCTACTCCGATTACGTCTGTCCGTTCTGTTACCTCGGTCGGGAGTCGCTGTCGCGCTACCAGGCCGACCGGGAGGAATCGCTGCAGATCGACTGGCACCCGTTCGACCTCCGGGCGAACAAGCGCCGCCCCGACGGCTCCATCGACCACTCCGTCGACGACGGCAAGGACGACGAGTACTTCCAGCAGGCCCGCGAGAACGTCCGCCGCCTGCAGGAGCGATACGACGTGGAGATGTCCCTCGAGATCGCGACTGAGGTCGACTCGCTGCCCGCGCAACTCCTCTCCTACCGCGTGAAACAGGCCGAGCCGTACGAGACGTGGCTCGCGCTCGACGAGGCGCTCCTCGACGCGCTCTGGCAGGACGGCCGCGACATCGGCGACGAGGAGGTGCTGACCGACATCGCCGCGGACGTGGGAATCGACGCCGAGCTCGTCCACGAGGCGCTCGCCGCCGACGACCTCCGTGCCGAACTCGCCGAGCAGTTCGAGGCGGCCAAACAGCAGGGGGTCACTGGCGTCCCGACGTTCGCCTACGACGGATACGCCGCCCGCGGCGCGGTGCCGCCCGAACAACTCGAGCGGCTGGTCGAGGGCGCTTGAGACGCAAATAATAGACATATTGTCGAAATATATATTTTATTGATCCATTTATCGAATAAAATGTGACTCCAAGCAATTGTTCGCGCCGTCCGACGGACGGCCCTCATCTCTTTGTCGTCGCCGGGTCTCGTCCCCCGCGTGTCCCCGGCTCTCCCCGCTCCGGTCGCTCGCGTCGTGGACGGCGCCGTCGGCCTCATCTGGAACCGCACGGAGCGACGCCCCCGGCTCCCCGTCAGACTCGCGCTCGTACTCGTCGTCGCGGTCCTGCTTTCGCGGGCTGTCTCGGTCGTCGTGCGTCTTCTCACGGACAACTACCACGGTGGCGTCCTCGTCGGACTCCTCCCGGGTGCGGACCTCGGAACGGTGCTCCGTGTGGTGAGTTCGCTGGCCGCGTTCGTCGGCGTCGCGGCAGTCGTCGCCCTGGCTGGAGTCCTCTTCGACCGGCGCCGCCTGTCCGATTTCGGCTTCCGCGTCGACCGCTCGTGGTGGGCCGACTGCGCGTTCGGTGTCGCACTCGGCCTCGCGCTCATGCTCGGCGTCTTCCTCCTCGGCGTCGCGGCGGGCTGGGTCCGCATCGTCGGCATCGCCTACGCGGCGTCCGGATTTTCTCTCCTCGGGACGGCCGCCGGCTCCCTCGTCGTCTTCGTCGCCGTCTCGGTCGCGGAGGAGCTGGCGGTCCGGGGCTACCTGCTGACGAACCTCGCGGAAGGGTTGCGCGTCGGCCCCGTCACCGGCCGGGCGGCCCTGGGGCTCGCCGTCCTCCTCACGTCGGGGCTGTTCGGGCTGCTCCACGCCGGCAACCCGAACGCGACGCTCGTGAGCACGGCGACCATCGCGCTGGCGGGTGTCTTTCTCGCGGCGGGCTACGCGCTCACCGGCGAACTGGCACTTCCGCTCGGCCTCCACTTCTCCTGGAACTACGCCCAGGGCGTCCTCTTTGGCTTCCCGGTCAGCGGAATCCAACTCGGCGTCGCGGTCGTTCGCACCCGCGAGACGGGCCCGGACCTCGTGACGGGCGGCCGGTTCGGCCCCGAGGCCGGACTGCTCGGCGTGGCGGCAATCCTGGTCGGCGTCGCGGCCATCGCGTGGTGGGCCCGGGCGCGGACGGGCCGGCTGGCGCTCGCCGAGACGGTGTGGACGCCCGAGTTGCGGCGGCGAGAGCGGTGAGTGTTTGCCCGCCCGGAGTCAGAGCCCACCCCACCGCAGTGTCACCATCACGAAGACGATTCCCAGCTGGAAGAGACCCTGGATGCCCGACAGCTTCGCGTTGCGCATCCCGATGTCGGCGATGCGCTGGGCGTCGGGGTCAGGTGAGGTCATCTCCCTGTACATCAGCACCTCGCCAGGCATCAGGACGCCGAACCCCAGCACGCTGAGGACGGTGACGATGGCGAACGTGGCCAGAATGACCGGTCGAGCCACGGCGAGGGCGGGGAGCGTGACCGCGAGGTAGGCGGCGCTCGCGACGGTCGCCACGCCGAAGACGACCTGCCAGCGGCGGTCGTCGAACGCCCGGAACTGATACCCGATGAGCAACAGCGCCGGGACGAGGATGGCGGCGTTCAGCAGCGCCAGCCACGGGTCCGGGTCGACCTGCCAGATGTACTCCAGCCGGAGCGACAGCGTGACGCCGCCGGCGATGGTCACGAGCGCCAGCACGGGCATCAGGAACGTCATCTTCGGCGTGAACCGCTGGAACACGTCGGCGCGTGCGTCCACGTCCAGGCCGCCCAGTACCGGCCCCAGCACGAGCGCCATGAACAGGTCGATGCCCGTCCACAGCACGCCAGCCATCACGTGGACGTACGTGTGCTGAGTTCGGGTGCCCATCGCGACGACGTAGGCCAGCGCCAGCACCGGTACGGCTACCGCGCCGGCGGCGAACGCTGGATTCGCCCGGTTTCCCATCCCCCGTATCGTTCCGCGAATGGTCGACGTGCTGGTGGACATCGTGTGCGCTTCACTCGCCCGGGTCACAAATCGATTGTGCCGGCCGCGACCGTTGCGCTTGCCGGCGGTCTCGGTATGGGTTCACCGGCGTTCTGGCTCACGCGCTGTCGGTCTGGTTCACGTCGTCCCGGCTCACGCGCTGGCGTCGCTGTCGTCGCCGCTCACGAACGCCAGCACCTCCTCGGCCCCGACGAACCCGTCCGCGAGGCGGCGCACGGGTTCGCTGTCCTCGAAGTACACGAGCAGCGGGACACTCTGGACGGCGAACCGCTCCACGAGCGGCGGGTCGTCGCGCGGGTTCACGAGTCCGACGGCCACGTCGCTCGCCCGCGAGACGTTCCCGAGAACCGGTTCCATCGCCGCGCACATCGAGCATCCCTCGGTGTAGAACTCGACGAGGGCGCGGTCGTGCTCGGCGACGAAGGCGTCGAGGTCGGCCTCGTCGTCGAGGCGGACCGGACGACCGGCGGTCGCTGCGTCGCTCATGGTCGATGAAAGGCGCGCGAGACGGTTAACGGTCGCGGGGAACGGGTCGCACTCACGCCCGCTTTAGGACTGCCAGCGCGGCGGCCCCGCCGACGCCGAGGGCGAACCAGTAGGAGACGACCCGGTAGACCAGCGCGATGGCGAGCGCGAGCGCGGCCGAGTCGAGCGCCACCGCGACGAGCAGCGCCACGAGGGCCGCCTCCACGCCGCCCAGTCCACCGGGCGTGGGGACCATCCCGGCGAGCGTCGAGGCCGGGACGACGAACAGCACCGTCAGCGGGCTGATTTCGACGCCGAGCGCCTGCCCGGCGCAGTACAGCGGGAAGGCGAAGAAGCCCCAGCCGACGTACGCGAAGGCGAGGGCCTCCGCGAGCGCGCGGGGGTCCTGTGCGACCCGGCCGAAGGCGGCGTACAGGTCGTCGATGCGCTCGGCCACACCGGCGACGCTGATCCGATTGGTCCGGCGGGCGACCGGCACGACGATGCGCAGGACGCCGCCCCGGACGCGCTCGCGCCAGAGCCAGCCCGCGCCCGTGATGACGGGGATGCCGACGGCCATCCCGAACAGCCCGAAGGCGAGCGGCCGCGTCGCCCGCGGAAGCGACGGCCGCGTCAGCAGGACCCCCAGCCCGATCGCCGCGAACGAGAAGAACGGGAGCAGGTTGAGCAGGTCCGCCGTCACGACCGATGCCAGCGAGTCCTCGTAGCCCGCCTCGGTGTCTCGCGAGAGGACGTACGCGATGAACGGCTCGCCGCCGGCCTGCCCGAGCGGCGTCACGTAATTGGCGAACGTGGCGGCGAAGTACGTGACGACGAGCCGGTGGTACGGCACCCGGATGCCGACGACCCGGAGGACGATCTGCCAGGCCTTCCCCCAGGCGGCGAGACCCAGGAGCGTCGAACAGCAGCCCAGCGCCACCCACGCCGGGTCGGCGCCCGCGAGCGCCTGCTCGATGTCCTCGACCCCGAGGCCGACGGCCACCAGATAGAGGAACGCGAGTGCGACGACGAAGCCGACGGCCGTCTTCGCCAGCGTCTCGCGGGTGGCGAACTCGGTGAGTCCTCGCCCCTCGCCCGTCATGTCATTCCATGTAGCCCAGGTCCTGGAGTCGCGATTTCGCGTCGCCGCTCATCTCCCCAAGGACGTCGCCGTCGTCGACCTCGTCCCACTCGCCGCCGACGCGGTCCTCGAACGCCGCGAGCGTCGCCTCGACCTCCGCGACGAGCGGGTCGTCGGTTCCGACGGTCTCGGTCTCGCCGGGGTCCTCGTCCAGCCGGTAGCCCTCGTCCGGGATTCGCTCGTTGCGGATGTACTTCGCGTCAGCGCGGCGGGCCGCGCGCATCCGGGAGTAGAACCGCGAGTCCTCCTCGAGGTCGATTCCGGCTTCGGCGGCCTTCGTCTCCAGCTGGTTCAGTTCGACGACCGGCCGGTGGTACTCGACGAAGCCGTACTCGCCGTTCTCGAACTCGCGGGCTGTCTCGCGGAGCAACGAGCGCGCCGGGTCGAACGCCTCGCAGCCGTGGCGGGCGGCCGCGTCGGTCGCCCCTGCCGCGTCCAGCGTCGTGTGATACAGGTCGAGCAGTTCGACGGTGGTCTCGTCGCGTCCCGGTTCGAGCCCGGGCGCCTTGAGCATGAGCGGCACGTTCACGAGCGGGTCGTAGATGCAGAACTCGTGGCCGTACAGGCCGTGCTCGCCGTGGAGTTCGCCGTGGTCCGCACAGACGATGACCGTCGTCTCCGCCCACTGGCCCGTCTGCTTCAGGTGGTCGAACAGGCGCTCCAGCTGCGCGTCGATGTGACGGATCTCGGCGTCGTACAGGCCGCGGATGTCCTCGAACTCCTGCTCCGAGATGTCGCGCGCGCCGGAGTTGTACTCCTTGGAGTTCTGGCACACCGCGTCTGGGTCGACGCCAGGGGCGAACTCCTCCCGATATTCGTCGGGCGGGTGGACCGGCAGGTGTGCGTCCATCAGGTTGATGAACGCGAACCAGTCGTCCTCGTCGTCGACGAACTCGATGGTCCGGTCGATGACCTCGGGCGTCTTGGTGTCGGCCCCCTCCCCGCCCGCGAGGTACTCGTGGACGGTGTTGCCGAGTTCGACGAGGCGGTCTGCCAGCGAGCGGAGTCGTTCGTTGTCGTTGATGCGCTGCCAGAGGTCCGCGAGCGTCCCCGACAGCAGGTCGCCCGGCATCACCTCGAAGAAGTTGTCCTGGCGGTCGAACCCCGCGGTGAGACGCGTGTAGGGAGTGATCCAGGCGTTCGAGGAGTAACACGCCGTCGCCGCCCCGCTCGCGCGGACGGCCTGGGCCAGCGTTCCGATGTCGTCTGCGAGGTAGGGGTCCTCCTGGGTGGCGGCGTGCTCGCTCGGGTACAGACCGGTGAACATCGAGGCGTGGGAGGGCAGCGTCCATGGGGCCTGTGCGACCGCGTTCTCGTACACTCGCGCTTCCGCGGCGAATGTTTCCAGGGCGGGCGTCGTCGGGCGGTCGTAGCCGTACGGCGTGAGGTGGCTCTTCCGGACCGTGTCGAGCACCACGAACAGCACGTTGTTGCGCTGGCCGTCCGCGCTGTCGCTTCTGGCGGGGGCGGCCGTCTCGCTCATACCCGCTTCTGACCGTGCGAACGCAAGAAACCCGCGGATTCCCTCCAGTGCGGGAATGGCGGACGTGGGCCACAGCGGCCCGTTGATCCGGAATCTCGGCCCCGAAACGGGCCTCGACGGCGTTCCGTCGCGCCCGATCTCGTCCCCCCGTCGCGTGACCGGCCGCGAGCCGACTCATCGGGCGACGCTTTTCCCGGCTCACCACCAGAGGTCGCCACGGCTATCGCGCGACCGGCCGTGAGAGGGCCGTCCGTGTCGACGACCCCCGGCGCTTCCGACCGGCGGCTCGCCTGCATCTTCTGTTAGTGATAGATCGACGATTGGGACAGATGTCGTGCGCTGCTCACCGGATTGGTTCGTCTGAAATCGACGTGTCTGTGGCTTTCGTATCCATTTTGGGGGACGGGAAAAAACACATATAATATTAATTACTAGAGTAAAGTGACTGTTCCGCCGTATCTCGCCCGGAGAACTGCTCGATTCGCTCTCACTCAATCTGGTGGTCCTGGACTCGGCTGGCGAGATCGTCGCCACGAACCGTGCGTGACAGCGGTTCGGCCACGATAACGGACGGGTCCGCAGATTCGATCGGGAGAACTATCTCCGCGCTGTATCCGACTTTTTCGCCGAATACACCCAGTTTGTTATATTAGCGCATCTATACTATATAGAAGACTAAGATAGAAAAATAATCGGGAATAGCGTGAATATACAGAAGATTCGCGCGTCGGACTTTTTGCCGAGCCGTCGGCTCGTCGCGTGGGTCGTGTCCGAAAGAAATCGAGAGTCCGCGGCCGCGGCTTCCTTCTTCGCGTCGCTCAGTCGTCAGCCTCGCCCGTCTCGATGGGCGCGCCGACGAGGTTGCCCCACTCGGTCCACGAGCCGTCGTAGTTCGTCGTGTTCTCGTAACCCAGCAGTTCGTGGAGCGCGAACCACGCGATTGAGGAGCGCTCGCCGATGCGGCAGTAGGCGACGACCGACTGCGAGTCGTCGATGCCCTCGGTGTTGTACAGCTCCTTGAGTTCCTCGCGGCTCTTGAACGTCCCATCGTCGTTGACAGTCGCGGCCCACGAGATGTTCTTCGCGCCGGGGATGTGGCCGCCGCGCTGGGCGGTCTCCTGCAGTCCCGGCGGCGCGAGGATCTCGCCCTTGAACTCCTCGGGCGAGCGGACGTCGACCAGGGGAATGCCCTTGTCGATGGCGTGGTCGACGTCGTCGCGGTAGGCCCGGATGGACTCGTAGGGGCCGCTCGCGTCGTACTCCTGGGCAGAGAAGTCCGGCACCTCCTCGGTGAGCGGGTAGTCGTTCTCGACCCAGTAGTCGCGGCCGCCGTCCATCAGGCGGACGTCGTCGTGGCCGTAGTACTTGAACTGCCAGTAGGTGTAGGCCGCGAACCAGTTGGAGTTGTCGCCGTACAGGACGACGGTGGAGTCCTCCGTGATGCCGTGGCTGCCGAGCAGGCTCTCGAAGTCCTCCTTGTCGAGGATGTCGCGCTCGGTCTGGTCCTGCAACTGCGTCTCCCAGTTGAAGCCGATGGCGCCGGGCGCGTGGCCCTCGTCGTAGGCTTCGGTGTCCACGTCGACCTCCACCAGTCGGTGGGCGGGGTCGTCGCTCTGGAACTCGTCGAGACGCTCCTCGACCCAGTCTGCCGAGACGAGAACGTCCTTCGCGTATGAACTGTCTTCGACCATGATTCGCTTCGATATAAACGGACCCGAGAGATAACCGTACTACCTCCGGCAGGACCGACCGCACATGGTGGTTACCGGATTATATTGCCGCATACTGCGGCGTCACGAATCGCCGATCATCGGCCAGTCCCGGCCCGTCTCACGGTGGACGGCAGTGGAATCGAATTGTGGTCTAAATATCCGCAACGGAACCAGAAATCTATGCCGCTATTCCGTACCGCGGGCCCGGTTCGCCGCCCCCGCCGGGTTGATGCCCGGCCGGGCAAGAGGAGAGAACATGACCGACGAGGACGCAGAGCGGGAGGCCGACGGGCAGCGGAGCGCCGCGCCCGCCCCGGCCGCCGAGACGGGGACGGCTGCCTCCGACGGCGACGGCAGCGGGGTGCCGGTCGTCGTGAGCGTCGACTGGCTGGCCGCTCACCACGCGGACTCCGACGTGGCGGTCGTCGACGTCCGCGACGCCTGGGAGTTCGACGGCATCGGCCACGTTCCCGGCGCGGTGAACATCCCCTTCGACGCGTTCCGTGCGACCGAGCATGCGGCGCAACGCACCGGAGACAGCGCGAGCGACGACGAGTCGCGAGCACACGGTGGGGGGGAGGCCGGGATGCTCCCCGGGTCGCGGGCGTTCGCAGACCGCATGAGCGAGGCCGGCGTCGACACCGACGACCGAATCGTCGCCTACGACGACACGAACGGGGTCTTCGCCGCGCGCCTGCTCGTCACCGCCGAACTGTACGGCCACGACCCCGCCCGCCTCCACCTGCTCGACGGGGACTACTCCGCGTACAGCCGCGAACACGAGACGACGACCGAGGCGACTGCCGTCGAACCGACGGACTACCGGGCAGCCTACGAGGAGCGCGGTCCGCTGGTCCCAATCGAGACCGTCGAGGCCGCCGTCGACGACCCGGGCACCGTCATCGTCGACACCCGCGAGCAGTGGGAGTACGACGAGGGCCACATCCCCGGCGCGGTCCGGCTGGACTGGCAGGAACTGGTCGACGCCGAGACGCGGGGGCTCCGTCCCGTCGACGAGATCCGCGATCTGCTTGACGAGCGCGGCATCCGCCCGGGCGAGCGCGTGCTGCTCTACTGCAACACGGCCCGGCGCATCAGCCACACCTACACCGTCCTCCGGCACCTCGGCTTCCCGAACCTGGCGTTCTACGAGGGGTCGCTGACAGAGTGGGAGGCTACGGAAAACGACCTCGAGACCGCCTGAACCGGCGACCGAGCGGGTTCAGTCGTCGGGACCGTCCTCGCTCCGGGTTCCGCTCCGGTCCCTGGGCGCGCCCGGTCGCGGGTCGTGTCCGGCCTCGCCGCTCGCCCCCGTGGCCGTGTCGAGCCGGGTCTGTCGTCCCTCCACGCTCCGCGAGAGCAACTCGACTGCCTCCACCAGCAGCGCAACCGCGAGCGGCCCGGCGATGAAGCCGATGAGGCCGACGGTGAGGACGCCGCCGGTGAAGCCGATGAAGTACAGCGAGGTCGGGAGGTGGGCTGCGCGGCTCGCGAGCCGCGGCCGGATGACGGCGTCGGGGACGAACCCGACGAACACGGTGCCCAGCACCGCCACCAGGACTGCTCGGGTGGGCATCCCGGTCACCAGGTCGACGGCTGCCAGCCCGGCGACCAGCACACTCGGGCCGACGATGGGGATGAACTGGAGGACGCCCGCGATGACCGCCAGCGTGAACGGGGCGCCGTAGCCCAGCCCCCAGAACACCGCCAGCGCGACCAGGAACGTACCAACCGCCGTGGCGGCCTGCAGGACGTAGATGCCGTACAGCGTCTCGCGAACGCGCCGGTTCAGCGCCACCAGCACGTCGTGATAGGACGGCGGCGTCACGGCGAACGCGACGCGACCGGCCGCGCCGGGGCGGACCAGCAGCGCGAACAGCAGGATGGCGAACAGGAACAGTTTCAACGCGATGACGGGCGCCGCGGTGGCGACGCTCACGGCGAGCACCTGGATGCCTCCGCGGAGCGTCGTGAGGATGGCCGTCGTGTCGACGGTGTAGGTGACCTCCCCCAGCGGGACGGTCACCTCCGCCGGGATGGTCCGGAGGAGCGCGAGCACCGAGGTCCGCCGGGTGTAGATGACGAACGCGAACGCCCCCGCGACGACGAGCACGACGCCGAAGGCGGCACCCGTGACGGCCGCGCTCGCCCAGTAGGCCGGCAGGCCCCGCTCCGCGAGCCGCTGGCGGATCGGGTAGAGGACGTATGCCACCGTGACCGCGAAGAACACCGTCGTGATGACGTCGAACAGCACCACCGCACAGAGGATCGAGAAGCCGACGACGAGCGCGGCGAGCAACCGGCGGCGGCGGCGAGCGAGCGACACGCGCCCCGGTTCCATGGCGGACGACAAAAAGTCACACGCCGAGCGGAGCGAACTGGTCAGTCCCCGTCGACCGACTCGCGGAACCGCGAAATCCCGAGCGACAGCATGTCCGGCGAGACGGCCTGGAACTCCTCGCGGTCCGGGCCCAGGTACGTCCGGACGCTGTTCCAGGTGTCGCGGGCGTAGCGCTCGTCCAGCAGGACCCGGACGCCCGTCTCCTCTGGGCCGCGGATGACGCGCCCGATGGCCTGGCGGGCCTTCCGGACCGCGGGCACGGTGAGCGCGTACTCGAAGCCGTCGCCGAAGCGCCGGTCGTATGCCGTCCGGAGCGCCCGCGTCCGGGGGCTCGCGGTGTTGATGAGGGGAACGCCACAGACGACGGCCGCGCTGAGGCGGTCGCCGCGGTAGTCGACGCCCTCGGTGAGCGTCCCCCGGAGCGACGTCACGAGAACCTTCCCCGGGCCGTCGAAGAACGCCTGCTTGAGGTCCTCGGTCACGTCGTCGGCCGACGATTCGTCGAGCAGCACCTCCTTCTCGACGGCGTCCCGGAGGTGCCCCGCGGCCCACTCCGCCTCCGCGTAGTTGGGCATCCCGACCAGGACGTTCCCCGATACCGAGGCGACCTCGCGGAGCGCGCTCGCGTGGATGCGCCGGGTCTCGGTCTCCTCGCCCGGCGCGCCGCGGTTCTCGAAGGTGAAGGGAGGCGCCGCGACCGCGAACGACTCGCGGTTCTCGGGCGGGAAGTCGAGCCCGTAGCTCCGGGTGACGACCGGCCGGTCTCCCTCGCGCTCGAGGTGGTTCAGCCCCGTCACTTCGGCGAAGACGTCGAGCGGTTCGAGCGTGGCGCTCATCAGGACGCCGCCGCCGAACTCGGCGAGGCGCTCGGCGATGGCGTCGCCTGGCAGGCAGTTGTGGAGCGCGAACCGGGCGTTGTACGCCCGGCGCCACGAGTCACTCGGCTGGGCGTCGTCCCAGGTGCGCTCGAGTTCGATTTCGCGGAAGTGGTCGACGTGGTCGGCCCGAACCCACGCGGCGAGCGCCCGTCCGACCGGCGGCGCGGTGCGTTTCGCGTCCTCCTCCTCGACGGTATTCAGGATACGCGCGGCGGCGGCGCAGGCGCTCTCTGCCCGCACCCAGTCGCGCTCGGTGTATCCCTCGTCCGCGGCCCACTCCGTGATGTCGTCCGTCCGGGGCTGCTCGGGGTCCCGAAGCGGAATCTCCGCGTCCGGGAGGTCATTCAGGTTCGCTCGCCAGCCCCGGTGTTCGCGGTCGAGGTACGAGGTGACGCGGCGGTCGAGTTCCTCGCGGAGGTCGCGCAGGAACTGGCGCGTCCGCTGGAGGTCCTCTACGTCGACCGTGGCGTCAGATAGCTCGGCGCGGATCTCGTCGACGGGCCCCGTCTCGCGACCGGTCTCGTCGGTCATCGTCAGCGGCTGCACGACCTGCGCGAGTTCGGACTCGGCGTCCCGGAGCGATACGTCGGCGACCCCGTCGCTCACGAGGTCGCGCACGCGCGGCTCGAGCATGTGGGCCTCGTCACAGACCACGAACGTCTCCTCGGAAAGCAGCGCGCCCGTGAACGTCTCGACCGTCGTCGGGTCGAACGCGTGGTAGTAGTTCCCGACGACGACCTCGACCTCGGGCAACAGGGCCCCCATCACGGAGTGCGGACAGGTCCCGGCGTCGACCGACAGCCGCGTGAGTTCCTCGGCGTCGACCAGCCCCGTCTCCGTCCAGTCGAACGGGACCGCCTCCGCCGGCGAGCCGTCCTCGGGCAGATCGGCGAGGAACTGCGCGTAGAACGGACAGTACTCCACGTCGCTCGATTCGGGGGTTTCCTCGGGGTAGGGCGCCATCCCGCCCGCGGCCTCGAGATAGTCCGCGGCGTCGCTTCCAGCGCCCGAGTCGGCCAGGCCGACCTGCTGGGAGCGTGCCCGCGCCGCGAGGTCGCCCGCGCTCGTCTCGTCTGCGAGTGCCCGCGTCCGCTCGCGCAGCCCCTCGCACCGCTCGTAGACGTTCGTGTCGTCGATGCCACCCGTCCCGGCGACGTTGTACGCACACACGTCGGCCTTCCCCACGAGCGTCAGGCCCGACACCGGATTCCAGTCGTCGGGCAGGTTCTCGTTGACGATGCGGAGGTCCTCCTCGAACTGCCGGAGCTGCTGTTTGACGCTCGTCAGCGCCAGCACGCGCTCGTACTTCGTGTCCGGGTCCCGGACGAGGTGGATGCCCGCGGTGAGCGCTAACAGCGTCTTTCCAGTTCCACAGGCCCCCTCGATGACCGAGTAGCCAGAATCTTGTGCTACTTCTATCGTTTCTTCAATACCGTCCAGTTGCTCCGCATAGGGAGATTCATACGGAAAAATCGGCCACCATGATCGATTATCGTCATCGTCGGTCATCTATCCCCTCCGGTAGCTCTGGTGCCATCTTCTCGGCGACGGAATGGCAGCTGTGACACAACGTGATTAGATTCTCCATCGCGTTCCGCTCCTCTGGGTCCTCGACGTTTCGAGCCTTTCGGACGTGGTGGACGGGAAGCTTCGAGCCGCGTTCGTCCCGATGTTCCTGCTGTGTCATCCCACACAAACAACAGCGATTGTCGTCTCGGTCCCGAACGGCCTCACGCTTCGCCTCGTTCCAACCTTCCCCGTAGGCGTACTCTCCACCTCTCCATCGAGGATGATCGTCGCCGACCATCTCGTAGTTGGTCAAGCCGTGCTGCTGGAGGTGTTCGTATACGACTGTTGCTGAACAATCCAGTTCTTCAGCGATTTCCATCCCCGTGAGATCTTGATGGGTGTAGAGGTGGGTCATTCGGCTGGGGTCCGCCAACGTCTCTTTCGTTTCTTCGGACAGATGCCGCGGGATATCGATTTCGTGCTTCCGAAGCCACTCCGAGACAGTACGTGCGGATGAATCGGCCTTCTCGGCGATCTCGGGGGTCGATAGCTCTTTTTTTACGTACTGTTCGCGGAGCCATCCCTCGTCTTCTAGCAGCTCGTTACGGTTGTGCTCTCCCGGTGTTCTGGTTTCGATTCCGTGCCGCCGAAGCCAGGCCCGGACCTTCCATATGCTACAGCCGGCTTCCTGTGCGACGTCTGAAAGAGAGAGTCCCCGTTCCACGTACAGGTCTCGGAGAAGTGATTTGTCGGAGAGCGCACACGGCTCGGGCTGTCGCCCTGTTCGCTCTATCCCGAACCGCTCCAGCCAGTTCGAAACCGTTGGCCGACTACATCCGAGTCTCTCGGCGATATCGTACGTACTCAGTCCTTCCTCGATGTAGAGTCGCGTGAGCCGGCTCTCTTCCTGCCAGGGTCGGTCATCTTTGGGACCTTCCCATCTTCGTTCGTCGCTCGAAACGTCGGCCCCCTCGGTCACGAACTCGCGTCGGGCGTCACCGGCCATAGGCGTGTCGGAGCCTGGTCCCGGGATGGTACTTGAACCTGCGTGCGCGTATGCGAACCTCCCGGAGCGAAACTCCGAAGGGAAATTCGGAATACAATTCGAAAACTCGGATTATATTTTAAATATTCTATTAATAATTGGATAAGTTGGCAACTCGGGCACTCTACCCGGGGCGTTCCGATACCTCCGCCCGACAGCTGTCGCGCACGATGCCCGACCGTTTACCAGGCCGCCCGTCCAACTGACGGGCATGAGCACGGAGTCCGATTTCGACGCCGACGCCTGGCAGACCGAACTCGAACAGCACCGCGAGCAGAAAGACGAGTTCTTCGCGGACCACCCGCAGTCGCCCATCCCCGAGGACGAGCGCGACGCGTTCGAGGGGCTGACCTACTACGACCCGGACCCCGCCTTCCGCGTCTCGGCGCGCGTAGAGCCCGTCGACGGCGACGACACCATCGAGCTGGAGATGACCCAGGGCGAGCCCCGCACCTACGAGCGAGTCGCGCGGCTCGTCTTCGAACTGGCGGGCGAGGAGCGCGAACTGTTCGCGTATCAGGAGGCCCAGCAGCACGGCCACGATCACGACGAGGCGACGTCGCTGTTCGTCCCGTTCCGCGACGAGACGACCGGCGACACGACCTACGGGGCGGGCCGGTACATGGAGTTCGAGGTGGAGGGCGACCTCGCGGAGGCCGACGAACTCCCGCTCGATTTCAACCTCGCGTACCACCCGTTCTGCGTCTACAACGAGGCGTTCGCCTGCCCCCTGGCGCCCCCGGAGAACACACTCGACGTGCGCGTCGAGGCCGGCGAGCGGCTGTCGCGGTCGGTCTAGTCCGCTTCCTTCCGACGATCCGGCGCGATCCCCGGACGGCAGGTGACGGGGGCAGGTGGCGCGGGCAGATGATGCGGGGGTGAGCGGACAGGTGATGAGGGCAGGTGGCGCGGGCAGGTGATGCGGGATGAGCGAGCGTGCACAGGGACGCGTGCTCCCTTCGAATCGGGCTGATAATCCCGCGGGTCAGTCGCCGAAGAGCGCATTCAGAGCGGTCCTGGGGAACTCCTCGCCGAGTTCGTGGCCACACAGCGGACATTCGTCCTCGGCGTCGACTTCGAATCCACATTGGGAACAGCGCATTCGAGCGGTGCTCATACCTCCCCTATCCGGTGTACACTTATAGACCGAGAGGTTCGTTCTCACATTTCACGACCGTTCATTCGGTTCGAATACCGGATTGTGCTCCGTCCAGTTCGACGGCCGGATTGCGCTCCACGCTCGACAGATTTCCGGGTCTGGAAGCCGTTCGTCTGCCGGTGTGACCGGAATCGGGGGCTTCGAGGGGGCATTGTGCGCGTTTGGATCCCCGACCGCGGACGTTTTCCGGTGGTCGTGTGTCGTTGCGCTATGAGCGTCCGCGAGGAGTTCGACAGATGGGCCGTCGAGGGGCGTGACAGAGGAATGGAGGAACGCCACTGGCATACCGCCAAACACGCGCTGGCCCGCATGCCCGTCGAGAACGGTGAGACGGTACTCGACCTCGGGACGGGGAGCGGATACGCGCTCCGCGCTCTTCGAGAAACGAAAGGTGCAGGTCGAAGCTACGGGCTCGACGGCTCTCCGGAGATGGTACGCAAAGCGAGGTCCTACACCGAGGACCCGAACATCGGGTATCTCGTCGGGGATTTCAACGCGCTCCCGTTCACCGCGAACAGCATCGACCACGCATTCTCGATGGAGGCGTTCTACTACGCCGACGACCCTCACGAGGCACTCCGTGAGATTCATCGCGTCCTCCGCCCCGGCGGGACGTTCTACTGTGCGGTCAACTACTACGAGGAGAACGTCCACAGCCACGAGTGGCAGGAGTTCATCTCCGTCGAGATGACCCGCTGGTCCCGAGACCAGTACCGCGAGGCGTTCCGAGACGCCGGACTGTACGTCGCCGGACAGGACAACATTCCCGACAGGGAGACCGAGATTCCTCCTGCAAGCGAGTTCCCCACCGAGGAGTGGGAGACGCGAGAGAACATGATCGAACGGTATCGAACGTTCGGGACACTGTTGACCGTCGGTGTCGCGACCGTGTGAGGGTCGCATGTTTTTATTATCCGGCGTCCAGCGACCGGTCATGGTCGGATCCTCGCATCGATTCAAGACGGCCGACATCGCCCAGCAGCTGGTCGGCGGGTTCCTGCTCGCGGGGCCGTTCGTCGTCACCGAGGAGGTGTGGGTACTGGCCGACAGCATGTCCGTCTGGCAGACGTTGCTCACCGTCGGTATCGTCTTCGCCATCGGCTACGGCGCCCTCTACAAGGCCGAGGACCGCGATCCGGACCGAGAGGCCGAGGTCGGCGGCGTCCCGCTCCGGTTCCTCTCGCTGATGGCGATCTCGTTCGGTGCTGTGCTGGTGCTCGCGCTCGCGTTCGACGCGCCCGCGACCTTCCTCGACGGGAAGACGCTGTACGACCAGGTTGTCACGACGTCGCGCGCCGTCAGCGTCAGTGCCGTCTTCAGCGTGGTCGGCGCCGCGACGGCGGACTCTGTCTTCTAGAGCGTCGCGTTTCACTCCGGGCCCCTCGCTTTGCGGCCGTCCCTGTCCGACGCTGCTGCTCGACGGTCCCGTTGCACTCGGGCGGTTTTCACTTTCACCGCGGACGGCGGGCGTTTATCCACGCTCGGGACCTCCATTCGAGTGCACACACGCTCCCTTGCTCCCGGACGGTCGGGGCCTTCCGCCTCGACCCTCCGTGACACTATCGCCCCGTAGCGGCGGAACCGTCCTCGGTCGGCAGGTCGGCCGGTCGGCGGATCGACAGGTTGCCCAGTCGGCGGGTCGGGGAGAAGGTACAACAGTCGTGACTCGGTAGCGCGAGCATGCTCGACATCGACGACGTGCGGGCGGCCCGGGACCGGATCGAGGACGTGGTCCGGCAGACGCCGCTCGACTACTCACACACCTTCTCCAGCCGGACCGACGCCGACGTGCATCTCAAACTCGAGAACTTCCAGCGGACGGGCGCGTTCAAGATCCGCGGCGCACTCAACAAGATCCGACTGCTCTCGGACGCGGAGCGCGAGGCCGGGGTCGTCACGGCCAGCGCCGGCAACCACGCCCAGGGGGTGGCGCTGGCGGCCACGACCGAGGGGGTGGACGCGAAGGTCGTGATGCCCGAGCAGGCGCCCATCTCGAAGATCAAGGCCACGCGCTCGTACGGCGCGGAGGTGGTCCTCGAGGGAGCGGACTACGACGAGGCCGCAGCGCGTGCTCACGAACTCGAGCGCGAGGAGAACCGCACCTACGTCCACGCGTTCGACGACTACGACGTGATGGCCGGACAGGGGACCATCGGACTGGAGGTCGTCGAGGCGCTGCCGGACCTCGACACCGTCGTGGTGCCGGTCGGCGGCGGCGGACTCATCAGCGGCATCGCGACGGCCGTGACGGCCGAGACGGACGCGCGGGTCGTCGGCGTGCAGGCCGAGGGCGCCTCCGCGGTGGCCGAGTCGCTCCGGAAGGGCGAGCGCGTCGAGCGCGACCGCGTCGACACCATCTCCGACGGCATCGCCGTCCGGAAGGCCGGCGAGAAGACCCTGCCGGTCATCGAGGAGCGCGTCGACGACGTGGTGACGGTGACCGACGCGGAGACGGCGAACGCGCTGGTCGCGCTCCTCGAGCGCTCGAAGACGCTCGTCGAGGGGGCCGGCGCGGTGCCGCTGGCCGCGCTCGTCGAGCGGGCGTTCGACTACGAGCCCGACGAGACCATCGCCACGGCGCTCTGTGGCGGGAATATCGACCTGAACGTACTCACGACGGTCATCATGCGCGGTCTCGTGGAATCGGGGCGCTACCTCCGCATCCGGACGGTGCTCAAGGACCGCCCCGGCGCGCTCGAACAGCTCATCGAGGTCATCGCGGACGCCCGTGCGAACATCTACGCAATCCAGCACGACCGCACCTCGCGGGACATCGAGATGAACGCCGCCGACGTGAAACTGGACCTCGAGACGCGCGGGCACGAACACGTGGTGGAGCTCGTGGACGCGCTCGAGGCGCACGGCTATGAAGTCGATATTCTAGTTTGAGATGATACAATAATATAATGTCTGAGACAAAATAAAACAGCGGAAAACAGAGTAATATTGGGGATAAATATCCATATTCCGTCTCCTTGCGCTCCGGCTTCGGTCCACTCCTATGAGAACCACGCCCGGTGATGCGGAGGTTCGCCGGGTGCCCGTCGGTTTCGGTTCTCCGATGTGAACTTTCGTGACTAGTCCAGATCTCGGGACCCTCCAGTCCGGTGGTTTCACTTTCACCAACCTGTTGACGAGACTTTATATGATGGGGGGCCGAACCCGTGGGTATGTCGACGACTGCTGACCTAGAAGAGCTGCCCGGCGTCGGACCCGCGACCGCAGACAAGCTCAAGGAGAACGGCTACGACTCCTATCAGAGCATCGCCGTCGCGAGCCCCGCCGAGCTCTCGAACAAGGCCGACGTGGGGGAGTCCTCCGCCTCCGACATCATCAACGCGGCCCGTGATGCCGCCGACATCGGCGGCTTCGAGACCGGCGCGGACGTGCTGAGCCGGCGCGAGGAGATCGGCAAGCTCCAGTTCCTCATCGACGAGGTAGACGAACTGCTGGGAGGCGGTGTCGAGACCCAGTCCATCACCGAGGTGTACGGCGAGTTCGGCGCCGGGAAGAGTCAGGTCACCCACCAGCTCGCGGTCAACGTCCAGCTCCCCTCCGAGTACGGCGGACTGGAGGGCCGGGCCATCTTCATCGACAGCGAGGACACCTTCCGCCCGGAGCGCATCGACGAGATGGTCCGGGGGCTCCCCGACGACGCCATCGAGGCGGCGATGGAGGCCCGCGAGATCGAGGGCGGCGCGAGCGACGAGGACGCGCTCGAGGCGCTCGTCGAAGACGTGCTCGACAAGATCCACGTCGCGAAGGCGTTCAATTCCAACCACCAGATCCTTCTGGCCGAGAAAGCCCAGGAGATCGCCAACGAGTACGAGGACGCGGAGTACCCCGTCCGGCTGCTCTGTGTGGACTCGCTGACCGCGCACTTCCGCGCGGAGTACGTCGGCCGTGGCGAGCTCGCCAACCGCCAGCAGAAGCTCAACAAGCACCTCCACGATCTCGACCGCGTCGGGAATCTCTACAACGCCGCGGTCATCGTCACCAACCAGGTCCAGTCGAACCCGGACGCCTTCTTCGGCGACCCAACCAAGCCCATCGGCGGCAACATCCTCGGTCACAAGTCCACCTTCCGGCTCTACCTGAAGAAGTCCAAACAGGACAAGCGCATCGTCAAGCTCGTCGACGCGCCGAACCTCCCCGACGGCGAGGCCGTCATGCGGGTCAAAGGCGAGGGACTCAAGCCCGAGTGACGGCGGCGTAGCGTTCGCGACCGGCGCTCGCTCTCGGCCGCTCAGGGTGTCAGTCGCCGGACTCGGAGCCACTCGATGGTTGCGTCGCCCGGCGCGCCCGCGGTGGCGCCGTCGACCAGCGCGAACACCATCTCCTTGCGGACGCCGTGTGCGAGGCGCACGTCGAGTGCGAGGTCTCGCGTCGCGAAGGCGTAATTCCCGGGCAGCACGCGCACCAGCAGCTCGGAGTGACCGAGGGTTTCGACGCTCTCGACGGCCGCGTAGGTACGGAAGTCGGCGCCGAACTTGAAGCCCGTCTTGGGGACGACCCCGCGGTCTCGGAGCGTGGTGTAGACGGCGAGGCGGCGGTCGAATCGGTCCCCCTCCGCCTCCCGACCGCGGGCGACGACTGCCTCCCGACCGTCCGATTCGCCGTCGCCCTGCACGTCGAGTGCGCCGCCCTCCGCGAGGTACGCGGCTTCGACGAGTGAGAGCTGGACGGCGTCGTCGTCGCGGTCGAGCGGCTGGCCGTAGAACCCCTGCTCGTACAGTGCCGCCGGCGGGTCCCAGGCCACCACGCGGTCGCCGAGCAAGGTGGCGTCGACGCCCGTCGGCGGCTCGTGGTCCGTGTCCCCGTCGACGGCCGTGCGGCTGGTGTCGAGGTAGGTGATCTCGGACTCCTCGTCGACGACGGCGAGGACCCTCCCGTCGAGACGGTCGGCCGGGACGGTCGTCCGCTCGCCGACGACGTGGACCCGATGTTCGACGACCCCGTCCCAGGGCCCCTTTCCGCGCGGGTAGACGAGGAAGTCGGCCGTCTCCTCTGACTCGACGGCGTCGGTCCAGCCCTCGCGGGTCGGCGAGCAGTAGAATCCGCGGTCCCGGAGGTCCTTGTAGACGAAAAAGCGGACGGCGAGCCCCTCGACGGCGGTCAGGTACTCGCGGAACCCTCGGCCGTCGACGCTGTCGAGGTCGCCCCGGTAGAGCAGGTGCGCGGCCTCGACCGGCGCGAGGTCCAGCGCGTCGCCCGCCGGCCGGCCGTAGCCCCGCGAGTCGTAGAATCGCTCGCGGGCGTTGGCCGGCACCCGGACGATGTCGCCCGTGCGTGTCTGCCCCTCCATGGCCGGCCGTTTGCCTCGCCACGCATAGCGATGACGGTGTGGTGACGGAGACGGGTGCCGACTGTGACCGTCTCAGACCTCGCCGTCGTCGCAGTCGCTGGCCAGACAGCGCTCACGCCCGTTGCCC
>JBDGSA010000127.1:0-30108 GCA_042217755.1 Haloglomus sp.
TGACGAACCACTCCTGGTAGTCGTGGCTCCGGGCGGTCATCGTCCCGCCCATCACGATGAGTTCGACCTTGTCGACCGGGTGGCCGATCTTCCGGAGCTGGTTGAGCCGGAGCGTCACCTGCCCGTAGGGGTCGTAGTCGTTCTGCTGGCCCCGCGCGGCCGCGGGCTCGTCGCCCGTGTACGACTGCGCGCTCGAGAACTCGCTGTCCGGGCCGCCAGGGCAGTAGAGGCACTGCCCGTGCGGGCAGTTGTGGGGCGCGGTCATCACCGCCACGGGCGATACCCCCGACGCGGTGCGGACGGGCTTGCGCCGGAGGACCTGTTCGAGTTCGTCGCGGCGCTCCGGGACCGCGTCCATGATGTCGCTGTTCCGAGGCACCTTCGGCGAGCCGTGCCGGGAGCAGGCGTCGAGCTTGGCGCTCTCGACCTCGTCGCGTTCGAGGTCGCCGGCGAGGACGCGTTCGGCGAGCTCCTCGACGACGCGCCGGAACGCCTCGGTCTCCTCGGGGGGCTGGTCGCTGTCGGTGCTCATCGTCTGCTGGTTGCCCGTGTTCGGGCGGGCGCTGGCAAACGCCTTCCGGTCGGCTGTCGCTCGCCGCGGGTGGTCCTTTTTGTACCTCTCGCGAGTCAGCGCTCCCATGAGCGAGGATTCGACGCCGTCACCGCTGGAGGCGGCGGCCGGGGGTGACACGGAGCGAGCGACGGAGGCGTTCGCCGCGCTGAGCAACGAGACGCGGCTGGCGATTCTGCTCGGGCTCTGGGACGCCCAGGACTCGATGCATCCCGAGGAGGGAATCGCCTTCTCGGCGCTCTACGACCGCGTCGGGATGCGGGACTCCGGACAGTTCAACTACCACCTCGACCAGCTCGTCGGGCAGTTCGTCCGCAGGACCGAGGACGGCTACGCGCTCCGGCGCGCGGGACAGAAACTCGTCCGGACGGTCATCGCGGGCGCGGGTATCGAAGAGCCGACGCTGGAGCCGACCCCGATCGACCTCGACTGTCCCTACTGCGGTGGGCAGACCGCGGTCAGCTACGAGGACGAGTGGCTCTACCACGTCTGCACAGAGTGCGAGGGCGGGTTCGCGGGGCGCGACGAGCAGCCCGACGGCTACCTCACCGGGTCGGCGCTCGACCCCGCGGGATTCACCAACCGGACGCCAGAGGAACTGTGGGTCGCGGCCCTGGCGCGGGGCTACCAGGACATCAAGACGATGCTCGAGGGCGTCTGCGACGAGTGCTCCGGGCCGGTGGAGTACTGGATGGACGTCTGTGAAGATCACGACGACGAGGGCATCTGCTCGACGTGCGGGCGGACGCCGGTCGCGCTCACCATCCTGGGCTGTTCGGTCTGCAAGAACTACCACGCCGCGTCGCCCCGGACCCTGATACTGCACCACCCGGCGGTCGTCGCCTTCTACCACGAGCGCGGCGTCGATATCGGCTACAGCAAGGGTGACGTCGAACAGATGCGCCGGCGCGAGCGTCTCACGAGCGCGAACGAGCAGCGCGTCGTCTCGACGGACCCGCCGCGCGTCGAGGCGACCGTCCGCCACGAGGGCGACGAACTCCGACTGGTCCTCGACGGGACGGCCGAGGTGGTCACGGTCGAGGGTGAGTGAGCGGAAGGCCGCCGTCGTTCGACGGAGATTTGTCCGCCGCGCTTCGACCTGTCGTTCGACCATGACCGACGCACGCGGCTCGCTCCGGCGCGCGTTCATCGAGTCGGACGCCTCGCCCGACGGCAAGTGGTGGGTCGACGTGCCCGCCGGCCTCTCGCTGGGCGGCGAGGGCGACCACTACGCCGTCGACGCGGTCTGTCTCACCGACCGCGAGCAGGAACTGCCGGAGGTCTACACCGCACATCCGGGGACCGAGTACGTCAACCCGGAGGGGCAGACCGGCGTGACGAAGGCCGACCTGTTCGAGACGCTCCGGGGGAAGGAGACGTTCGCTGAGGAGGCCGTGAGGCTGGTCGCGTTCGACCCCGGTGCGGCCCGCGTCGGGACCGTCGGTGACCTGCTCGCGGCCCGCGAGCTGATCCGGGCCGACTGGCCCGAGTGGACGGTCGAGGAACTCGTCTACGTCAGCGACACCGATCGCGCGCACGTCACGCGTGCGGCCGCGGAACTCGATGTGCGCGTCGTGCGGGTCGCGTGAGCTCGAATCTGAATCCGGGTCTGGATCCGGATCTGGGTCCGGGCCGTGTAGGCAGTTCGGGGGGACTGTATCAGACACGGCGACCCTCCGTCTCGACGGTCGTCTCCAGCACGCGCAACTGGTCGCCGAGCGAGGCGGCGGACGACCCGAGCGACGGGACGCTGAAGCCGGAACGGCAACCCCGGGCGACGGCGCCGGAATCCGGCCCGCACAATCCACACCCGTTTTCATCCCCTCTCCCGAAGCATCGGTCGACATGGACGACGACCTCCGCGAGCGGGTCGAGCGGGAGGCCGAGGTGGCGGCGCTGTTCAACGCGCTCAAACACGGGAGCGACGCACAGGTCGGCGCCATCCTGGGCCCGCTGATGGGCGAGAACCCCGAGTTCCGAGAGCACGGCGACGAGATCGCGGGCGTGGTGGCACCCGTCTGCGAGCGGGTCAACGACCTCTCGGAGGCCGAACAGCGCGAGCGCCTCGCGGAACTGGCCCCCGACGCCCTCGAGGAGCTCGAGCGCGAAGACGAGAGTGAAGAGCAGGCGCTCCCCGACCTCCCCGCGGTCGAGGACTACGACGAGGTGCGGATGCGCCTCGCGCCGAACCCGAACGGCCCGTGGCACCTCGGCAACGCCCGGATGCCCGCCGTCATCGGGACGTACAAGGAGATGTACGACGGCTGGATGCTCTGCCGGTTCGACGACACGGACCCGGAGACGAAGCGGCCGGACCTCGAGGCCTACGATGCCATCCTCGATGCCGTCGACTACCTCGGCTTCGAACCCGACGAGGTCGTCCGCGCGAGCGACCGCGTCGAGACCTACTACGAGCACGCCCGGAATCTCATCGACGCGGGCGGCGCCTACGCCTGTTCGTGCCCGCAGGCGGAGTTCTCCGACCTGAAGAACGCGGGCGAGTCCTGCCCACACCGCGACCAGGACCCCGACGTCACGCACGCGGAGTTCGACCGGATGCGAGCCGGCGAGTACGACTCCGGCCAGATGGTCCTCCGCGTCCGGACCGACATCGAACACCGGAACCCCGCGCTGCGAGACTGGGTCGCCTTCCGCATGGTCGACACGCCGCATCCCCGCGAAGAAGCGGCCGAGTACCGCTGCTGGCCGATGCTCGACTTCCAGTCCGCAATCGACGACCACCTGTTCGACATCACGCACATCATCCGCGGTATCGACCTGCAGGACTCCGCGAAGCGCCAGGGCTTCCTCTATGACTACTTCGGCTGGGAGTACCCGGAGGTCACTCACTGGGGACGGATCGAGGTCGACGAGTACGACGTTCCCCTGTCGACGTCGAGCATCAAGCAGCGCATCGACGAGGGCGACCTCGACGGCTGGGACGACCCGCGCGCGCCGACGCTTGCCTCCCTGGAGCGGCGGGGCATCCGCGGCGGAGCGGTCGTCGAGGCGATGACGGAACTCGGCATCTCCACCTCGAGTGCCGACCTCGCGATGTCCTCGGTCTACAGCGCGAACCGCGACCGGGTCGACGACGAGACCGACCGCGCGTTCTTCGTCCGGGGCGGCGACCGCTACCCCGTCGAGGGCGGCCCCGAGGCGGGCTACCCGCCCGTCCACCCCGAACACGAGGAGCGTGGCCGCCGCGAGGTGCCGCTCGGCGACGCCGTCCTCCTCGAACCGGACGACGTGCCTGCCGACGGCGACCGCGTCTGGCTCAAGGGCTGGGGTCCCGTCCGCAACGAGGACGGCACGCTCGTCTTCACCGACGAGGACATCGACGTCGTCCGCCACGGAGGCGTGGACGTGGTCCACTGGGTCGGCGCCGACGAGAACGTCCCGACGACGATGCGAACGATGGACGGCGACGTCTCCGGCCACGCGGAACCGGGCGTCCGCGAGTACGGCGTAGGCGACCTGCTCCAGTTCGAGCGCGTCGGCTTCTGTCGGCTGGATTCATTCGAAGGCGGAGATGTGATTGCGTACTTCGCTCATAAATAGAGAAATATTATTTTTGTATAGTAATTATTAAATTTGGGTATATATGGGGCGCTCACTCGTCGGGAGCGACCCCTGACGAGATTCTGTCGAACGCTCCCGGTTCGACCCCCGCGACTCGTCGCGCTCCTCTGTTTCACCACAGATGCAAGGAGGAAGCCCACGACTTCAGTCCTGTCTCTTACCCATACATCGGGCCACCAGAATGAGCGAAACGGATCAGTGAATTCGCCCGAACCCTCCGATAGTCATCGAATGAAGCGTTGGTGCGACGATGTTGCCGATGTTGCTTCTCCTGCTTCATCACATCCCCTCGATGAGGGTATCGCTCGAATCGCTGCTAAACGCGATTCGAGCGAATCCAGATCGGCCCTGAAAGCGGCTGGAACGCTCAATGAGGACATCACGAACTTGTGGGTAAGAGACAGGACTTCAGTCGTGGGTTGATGACTTCACGAGTTCGTCCGGGTTCTCGTCGGTGAGTACGAACGGGCCGACAGACAGCGTCTGCAGCGCGACCGTCGCGATCCGGATGACGTAGACCGTGAGCAGGGCGAACGGGCCGAGTGCGAGCGTGTACGCCGCGCCGGCGAGCAGCAGGGGCCGGCTGACACCGGCGACTGTGCCACCGAGGAGTTCGGCGTTGATGACGAGGATGGCGTAGGAGACCAGCACCAGCGACGGGATCGAGACGAACAGGAGGTCTCGTGAGAGCGTCGCGAACTCCCGCTCGAAGTAGAGCGACTTGAAGTACTCGCGGGCCGTGACGAGGAACTCCAGCGAGTGCACCACCTCGTCCAGCGCCGTCTGGACCTCCTCGGGGAGCTCGGCGCCGTGGCGCGAGCGGAACCGCCGGAGGGCGTACAGTTGTCCGGCGTAGTCGTACTCGAGGCCCGCCAGCAGGATGCCGAAGGCGTCGGCTTCGTCGGCGAGTTGCCGGTTGACCGCCTCCACGTCGTCGGCCACTCGCTCGCGGAAGGCGTGGATCTCCTCGACCGGGTCGCCCTCGGTTCCCTCGTCCAGTCCCGGATGGCCGGAGGCCATCCCCTCGACGGCGTCCTGCAGGTCCTGGGTTCGCTGGAGGATGCCCCGCGTGACGGCGCGGAGGAAGGCCGTCGGCTGGGCGGGCGACACCTCGCGCTCGAGGACGTTCTCGGTGGACTGGCGGAACTCGCGGGCGCGCTCGACGCGGTCGCGCTGGCGCCCGACCGGGCTCAACTCCTGGGAGACGAACAGCGAGGTGACCGAGACGACGATGGACACGAGGAGGATGACGCCCGAGAGGAGCGTATTCAGCAGCCCGGCGATGGTGCCGCGTGCGGCGAGCAACTGCTCGGAGCCGAGGAAGAGCATCGCCATCGGCACCAGCGCCGCATACACCACACTGAGCAACAGTAGCGTGATGACCCGCCGGTTGCCGGTCAGGAGGAGCCAGCGGCCAGGACCACCTGCGACACTCATTATCGCTGCCGACGGCGGTTGCCCGTTAAAATCCCGTGAAACAGTACAGACGCCACGATGCTCTCGGCGCGAGCCGACACGGCCCGCAACCGTGACGACCCGACACTGTTTAAGTCCCGCCGGGGTGAACGAAGAGCCATGACGGACGACACCGAAGCGACAGGGCCCGCGACAAACGACACGGGAGCGGCGGGGCCAGCGACGGACGACACCGGAACGGCGGGTGGCATCAGCGGGAAGAAACTGGCCGTCGGCGCCGTCGTGGCTCTCGGCGTCGTGGTACTGGCGGCGCGGGCGCTCCGGGGCGGCGGGAGCGACGAGCCCGAGGCCGAGAGCGCCCCACTCGACGGGACGGGCGACGGGGAAGGCGACGACACCGCGACCGAGCAGTCGGCAGCCGAGGCGTCGGACAGCGACCTGACAGCGGATGCGACGGGGGCGCTCCCCGTCGATGCCGACGTCGAGGGTCGCTTCGACGAGATCGACATCGTCGACGCGGTCTACATCCTCGTCGCGGGGCTGAAGGCAGCCCGCGAGGAGTACCGACAGCGAATCGACGAGGGCGGCGCCTGACCCCGTTCGGCGAGCGGACGGCCAGCCTCTTCGAGTTCTCCGGGTCCGCCAGCATGCGCGAGACGGTCACGCCGTGATTACCCCGTGGCTGTGTCTCGCTGCCGCGTCTCGCCGCCGCGGGCATGGCGACAGTCCGGGGGGCAGACGACGGCGTAGCGGCCCGACCGTATAGACGAGGGCGTAGCGGCCCGACCGGTAGACACTTGCGCCCGGCGGCTCCCGGCTGGGGCATGTCACTTCACACCGCGGAGTTCGGCGTCGAGGGGAAGCGCGCCATCGTCACCGGCGCGAGTCAGGGGATCGGCCGTACCGTCGCCGAGACGCTCGCGACCGGCGGCGCCGACGTGGCCATCTGCTCTCGCTCGCAGGACCGGGTCGACCCGGTCGCCGAGGAAATCAACGAGGACCCCGACGCGGGCGAGTGTCTCGCTGTCGAATGCAACGTGCGCGAGCGCGACGACGTCGAGGCGTTCGTCGAGGCCACCGTCGAGGCGTTCGGCGGGGTCGACATCCTCGTCAACAACGCCGGCGGCGAGTTCGTCGCCGCGTTCGACGACATCTCGCCGAACGGCTGGGAGGCCATCGTCGACCTCAACCTGACTGGAACGTTCCACTGCACGCAGGTCGCCGGGGAGGCGATGCGGGGCGGGAGCGAGAACGAGAGCGAGAGTGAGAACGAGAGCGGGAACGGGAACGGGAGCAGGAACGATGGGTCCTCGGCGAGCGGCGAAACCGCGAGCGACGCGGAGAATCCGGGCGGCGTCGTCATCAACATGTCCAGCGTGAACGGCCAGCACGCCGCTCCAAACGAGAGTCACTACTCCGCGGCGAAGGCGGCCATCATCCGCCTGACCGAGACACTCGCGGTCGAGTGGGCCGACCACGGCATCCGCGTCAACTGCGTCGCGCCCGGCCTCGTCCAGACGCCCGGCGTGGCTGAGACCCTCGGTATCGACGAGTCCGATATGCCCCCCCGAGAGCAGGTCGACCGCCGGATCGGCCACACCGAAGATATCGCCGATGTGGTCCAGTTCCTCGCATCGCCCGCCGCCGCGTTCGTCAACGGCGAGACCTACACCGTCAAGGGTGTCCCGCGAGCCGGTAACGCGATGAGCGCCGACCTCGGGCTGGAGTAGCGACGCGAGCCGCACGTCGCCGCAAGAATCCGCGCGGAACAGTCGAGAGCGACGGACCGGAGCGCGGCAGCGAGACGACCGGTCGACCGAGCAGGCTATCGTCGACCGGCTCTGACGTCGGTGGCGTGCGACCGCGCTCGGCCGGAATTCTCGACCTTGACGGTTCGGGCGCTCAGCCGAAGTTCTCGACCTTGGCGGCCTCGGGTGCCGCTCCGGCCGCGGTGATGGCGTCGGTCGCCGCGTCGAGGAACGACTCGAACCCGTAGACGAACAGCTGCTCGCCGGGGGCGTCCGTGACGACCGCGGCGACGGCGTCGGTCAGTGACTCGTCGGCGCCCAGCACGTACACCTCGGCGCCGGCGGCCGCGAGCGCGGACAGGCGCTCCTCGTGGGCCGGCGCATCGTCGCGGTAGACGACCGCGGCCTCGTTGCCCGACGCGAGCGCCCGCTCGGCGATACCGACGGCGGGGCCGATGCCCGGGCCGCCGGCGAGTACGACCGCACGCGCTTCGCCCTCGTAGAAGTCGCCGCCGAACGGACCCGCTGTCTCGACCCGGTCCTCGGGGTCGAGCGCGAGCAGGTACTCGCTGAACGAGCCGCCCTCTTCGGGGTCGTAGCCGACGGTGATCTCGAACGTTCCCTCGACGTCGGGCGAGGAGATGGTGTAGAACCGCGAAACCGATTCTCCGTCCACGTCGGCGGTGAGTTTCACGAACTGTCCCGGCTGGGCCTCGAACCCGGTAGGCGTCTCGAACTCGATGGCGACCGTGTCCGGACCGCACTCGCGAACGGCCACGACACGGAGGTCGGCTTCGTCCATGGAGGTGTTGGGTCGGCGACCGGCAACGACCTTTCGTTTCGACCGCCGCGCCCGCCGGCTCGAGTGAGCGCTTCGAGCGCCCGACTCTCGCGTCAGACGCGGCGTTCGGGCCTGCTCGCGGCCAGAGCGCGTCTCCCAGGGAAACGGCAATATTCAGAAGGCTTAACGTCCGCCCACCGGAACCCCGAGGTAGTATGCCAGACGACCTGAACTGGGCCATCGGCGGCGAAGCCGGCGATGGAATCGACTCCACCGGGAAGATTTTCGCACAGGCACTCTCCCGGGCGGGTCGACACGTCTTCACTTCGAAGGACTTCGCGTCCAGGATCCGGGGCGGCTACACCGCCTACAAGGTGCGGACGTCTGTCGACCGTGTCGAGAGCGTCGTCGACCGGCTCGACGTCCTCATCGCGCTCACACAGCGGACCGTCGAGGAGAACATGGACGAACTCCACGAGGGGTCGGTCATCATCTACGACGGCGAGCGCACGATGATGGAGGACTTCGAAGCGCCCGAGGGAATGATCGGGCTCGACGTCCCGCTGAAGCGACTCGCGGAGGAGGCTGGCGGCGCAATCGTCCGCAACATCGTCGCGCTGGGAGCGGCCTGTGAGGTCGCCGACTTCCCCATCGAGAACCTCGATGAAGCCCTCGAGAAGCGCTTCAGCGACAAGGGGACGGCCATCGTCGACACCAACAAGGAGGCCGCGCGCCTGGGGCAGGAGCACGTTCAGGACGAGTACGACCTGAACACCGACTACGAACTGGAGGGTACGGACAACGACTACGTCCTGCTCAACGGCGACGAGGCCATCGGCATGGGGGCCATCGCTGCCGGCTGCCGGTTCTACTCCGGCTACCCCATCACGCCCGCGACGGACGTGATGGAGTACCTCACCGGTCGAATCGACCGCTACGGCGGGAAGGTGGTACAGGCCGAAGACGAGCTGTCGGCCATCAACATGGCGCTCGGCGCGGCCCGCGCCGGTGCACGGTCGATGACCGCCACGTCGGGCCCCGGAATCGACCTGATGACGGAGACGTTCGGGCTCATCGCACAGACGGAGACGCCGCTGGTCATCTGTGACGTGATGCGCTCCGGGCCGTCGACGGGGATGCCCACCAAACAGGAGCAGGGCGACCTCAACATGACGCTGTACGGCGGACACGGGGAGATCCCCCGGTTCGTGGTGGCGCCCACCACTGTCGCGGAGTGCTTCCACAAGACCATCGAGGCGTTCAACCTCGCGGAGAAGTACCAGACGCCGGTCTTCCTGGTGAGCGACCTCGCGATGGCGGTCACCGAGCAGACCTACGAGCCCGAGCAGTTCGACATGGACGCCGTCGAGATCGAGCGCGGGCGCGTCGTCGGGGAGGACGAGGTCGAGGAGTGGACCAACGAGAAGGGGCAGTTCACCCCCCACGCCGCGACCGACGACGGCGTCTCCCCGCGGACCTTCCCGGGCGTCGAGGGCGGCGCACACATGACGACCGGGCTGGAGCACGACGGGCTCGGGCGCCGGACGGAGGACGAGGAGGTCCGCGTCGAGCAGGTCGACAAGCGCAACCGGAAGGTCGAGACCGCCCGCGAGCGCGAGGACTGGTCGCCGCGCGAGTTCGGCGACCCCGACTCGGACAACCTCATCATCTCGTGGGGCTCGAACGAGGGCGCGATGCTGGAGGCGATCGACTTCCTCGAGGAGGAGGGCGTCGACGTGCGGTTCCTCTCGTGTCCCTACATCTTCCCGCGCGAGGACATCGCACAGGACATCCGCGAGGCGGACGAGGTCATCGTCGTCGAGTGCAACGCGACCGGCCAGTGGGCGGACGTACTCGAACACGACGCCCTCCAGCGGGTCAAGCGCATCAACAAGTACACCGGCGTGCGGTTCAAGGCCGACGAACTCGCAGCACGCGTACAAGAGAAACTGGCGGGTGAACCCGCCGAGGTGGAGGCAGAATAATGAGTTCCGACATCCGATTCACCGACTTCAAGTCCGACGCACAGCCCACCTGGTGCCCCGGTTGCGGCGACTTCGGCACCATGAACGGCATGATGAAGGCGCTGGCGAACACCGGCAACGACCCCGACAACACGTTCGTGGTCGCCGGCATCGGCTGCTCCGGCAAGATTGGGACGTACATGCACTCGTACGCGCTCCACGGCGTGCACGGGCGCGCGCTCCCGGTCGGCATCGGGGTGAAGATGGCCAACCCCAACCTGGAGGTGATGGTCGCCGGCGGCGACGGTGACGGCTACTCCATCGGGGCCGGCCACTTCGTCCACGCTGTCCGCCGGAACGTCGACATGACCTACATCGTCATGGACAACCGCATCTACGGTCTGACGAAGGGGCAGTTCTCGCCGACCTCGCGCGAGGACTTCGAGACCTCGACGTCGCCGGAGGGGACGAAACAGCAGCCGGTCAACCCGCTCGCGCTCGCGCTGTCGGCCGGCGGGACGTTCATTGCACAATCGTTCTCTTCGGACTCTCAGCGCCACACGGAGATCGTCAGGCGGGCCATCGAGCACGACGGCTTCGGCTTCGTCAACGTCTACTCGCCCTGCGTGACGTTCAACGACGTCGACACGTACGACTACTTCCGCGACACCATCGTCGATCTCGACGGGCAGGACCACGACCCGACGGACTACGACGACGCCAAGTCGAAGATCCTCGACGCCGACAAGGAGTATCAGGGCGTCATCTACCAGGACGAGGACTCCGTCGGCTACGAGACGCGCGAGGGCCTCTCCGAGTCGATGGCCGACATCCCCGACGGCGCGCCCGAGGACGCGATGGACCTCGTCCGCGAGTTCTACTGAGGGCGGACGGTTGCCGATGCCCCCCTGATCGCCGCGACCGTTTTCAGACTATCCTGTTCTTTTATCAATAAATTCTTTTATAATAAAATAATTGGACGTTCATGAATATAATTTCTGTCTTTCGTCATATACTCTCGGGCGTAACGCCAGTTATCACGGCGTGAAAACGCTCGAAACGGCATTATTTGATGCTACACTATCTGTCGGTGGGGTCAGGGGCCGAACCTATGCCGGTATCACGGCAGCGGTGGCACGTCCGGGGGGTAGCAGCCGGGGGGATGCCACACCGAGGGCCCGGGATGCACCCGCTTCGGGGATCTGGGGCCGTCAACCGCCCGTATCACGCTGGGGAGCGGTGAGCGCGGCGACGACAGTACGTTTTTGGCGGCTGGCCTGCTCCCTTGAGATATGTTCGGAGGAGGCGGGCTGAACCCACAGAAGATGAAGCAAATGATGGAACAAATGGGCATCGATCTGGAGGAGATCGACGCCGAGGAGGTCATCATCAGGACTTCCGACGAGGAACTCGTGTTCACGGACGCCCAGGTCCAGCGGATGGACGCCCAGGGCCAGGCCACCTATCAGGTCGTCGGCTCGCCTGAGACCCGTCCGCGCGGGGAAGGGACCGCCGCGGAGAGCGAGCCCGGCGGCGAAACGGACACCGGCGGCGACGACAAGACCGGCGAGTCCGGCGAGTCCGGCGGCGCGGCCATTCCGGACGCGGACGTCGAGATCGTCGCCGCGCGGACGGGAGCGAGCGAGGCGGCCGCCCGCGAAGCGCTCGAGGCGACCGACGGCGACCTCGCCGCGGCCGTCGAGCGTCTCGAGTGACCGACAGCGACTCGGCCGGGGGCGACGCAGGCAAGAACGCCGCGGACGGACCGCCGGTGCTGCTCGTCCGCGAGAACCGCGAGTACCTGCTCCGCCCGGGCGAGGAACTCGAGACCGACCTCGGCGTCCTCCGCGTGCCGACGGACGTCCGGCCGGGCGATACCGTGGCGACGCACCTCGACGAGCGATTCACCGTCCGCCGCCTGCGCGGCCCGGACCTGTTCCATCACTTCGAGCGGACGGGTGCGCCGATGGTCCCCCGCGATATCGGGCTGGTCATGGGCGAGACGGGCGCCGGCGTCGGCGACCGCGTCCTCGACGCCGGGACCGGGACGGGCGTTCTCGCCGCCTACCTGGCCCGCGCCGGCGCGCGGGTCGTCACCTACGAGCGGAATCCCGAGTTCGCGGACGTGGCCCGAGAGAACATGGCGATGGCAGGCGTCGCCGAGGACGTCGACGTCCGGACCGGCGACGTGACCGCCGCCCTCGAGGCGCTCGCGGACGACGCTGCGGACGCGAACGGAGACGGCGCCGCAGGCCGCGGATTCGACGTGCTCACCCTCGACACCGAGGACGCGCCGACCGTCGCGGCCCGCGCCGACGAGCTGCTCGTCCCCGGCGGTTACCTGGCGGTGTACGCGCCGTTCGTCGAGGGGTCGCGTGCTGCGGCCGAGGCCGCGCGCGAGGCCGGGCTCGACGACGTCACCACCCACGAGACCATCCAGCGGGAGTTCCAGTTCGGCGAGCGTGGCTCCCGGCCCGACACCGCGCCCGTCGGTCACACCGGCTTCCTGACCATCGGGCGGGCACCCGACGCACCCGGATTCGCCGAGTGACGGTGCGATCTGCCCGTGCCACCGGGGAGGAGCCCCCGCGAGTGCCACCGGGGAGGAGCTCCCGCGAGTGTCACTGGGGAGGAGCTCCCGCGAGTGTCACCGGGTATAAGACCGCGACGGCCCTACCACGTGTCATGAGCGAGGCCGTATCCGAACCAGAGGAGACCACCACGTGGCCGGAACTGGCGATCAGCATCTACGACCGGCTGACCGGCCGAGGCGCGGAGATCACCTACGAGTTCGACGACATGGAGATCGCGGTCCCGAACCGGACCGGGCCGGACGCCGACCACGCGCGCTGGCACATCGACGGGACGCTTCGGGTCTCCACGCGAGAACGTGAGTGATGCGGACGATGGGAGTGACGTGAGCGAGGGGAGCAATGGCAATGACGGCAGTGACGCGAGAGACGTGAGTGATGTCAATACTGTGAGTAATGGGGATGAATCGAGAGACATGAGTGACGGGAATGATGTGGCCCCGCTGGTGAACGCCATCGAGCGCGTCGCGGACGCGCCCCTGGGGCTGGACGTGAGTGCGGACCTCACCGTGACAGTCGACGGCCACGAGCTGCAGGTGGAGGCGTACACGGACCGCGTATTCCTCGACTTCCCGTCGCTCCGGGCCGCGGTCGACGTGGTCCGGTCGACCCCCCGGAGCACGGGCAGCCGGGGAGCGGACGCGAATGCGTCACTCCCGGCGGCGCTCGCTGCGGCAGACCTGACGGCGGTCGCCCGGGTCGGTGGCCGAGAGCTGGCGACGTTCGGCGCCGAGGCCGATAGTCCGCTGGAGCACCTCGGCTACGACCACGTGGCGGTGTCGCCGCGCGAACTCGTCCTCGCCTGGTTGGGCCTCTGACGGGCCGCGACGAGTCGGGCCGTGACCGGGGTGCTCAGCCCCCGACCGACCGGATGATGTCGAGCAGCTCCTCGCGGTAGGCGTCGGCATCCGGGTCCGTGTCGATGTCGGTCGCGAGCGTCGCCTCGAGGCCGGCCGGATAGGCCCCACCCGCGATCAGGAACCCGTCGTCGTGCCAGACCGCGAGGAAGCCCTCCATGTCGAGCGTCCGGTCGTCGGAGAGGTGGTAGCGGGCTTTGAACGGCGTGAAGTCGGCTCGCGCGCCCGAACGGACGGGCGCCGTCTTCGGCTCGCCTTTGGCGACCTGCTCGAAGCCCCGCTCGAGGAGGTCCTCGGCGAACGAGGTCCGCGCCTCGCTGGCCACCCGAGAGCGGATGAGCGGGGCGATACCGGGCGCGAGCGACGGGGTGAACGACACGCGCGTCGCAAAGACGAAGCGCCACATGTGGTCGATGCCGGTCGCCGCTCGAACCGCGTCGCGGAGCGCTCCGTCCTCGTATACCTGTGTTCGCCCTTCGACCCGCGCCGCCGACAGTCGAAACAGGGTCTCGACCTCGTCCTCGACGAGCGACCAGCCGTCGCGCTCGAGGCGGTCGCGCGGGAGCGGCGGCGGTCCCACGCGCGACTGCGTGCTCATACTCCGGGTACGGCGGCCGGACGTATATCACTACGGTCGTTCGGAGCGACCGTCCGGGGCGGCCGCCGCTCCTCCACGTCGCCCGGCGTCCCATCGGGACCACACGCACCCGGGGGCCAGGCTCTCCCGGGTCGGCTGCCTCACATGTACATCCGGTCCGGCAGCGGCTCCTCGCCCGCCACGTACGGCGGGACGAACAGTTCGCCGACGAGGCCGGTCAGGTCCGAATCCTCGGCACCGAATAGACGGGTGTGGCGGCGCGGGACGCCGTTCTCGAACGGCGCGATGGCCGGGAACTGCTCTACGTCGATGTAGTCGACCTGCTCCAGCACGAGTTGCTCGACGAGGTAGTTGGCCGCGGTGAGTCCGGCGAGACCGAGCGACGAGAACCCGCAGACGAGCGTCTCCGGCGACGCGTTCGTTCTGATGTCGAACGACGGAGGTGTCGTGAGTCGAACACGCGGGAACGGTCGACGGCGGAGGGCTTATGCTGTCGGGCAGCACTGGCGTCGGCCGACGGGCTGTTGCGCCGTCGACGTCAGCGGTCGACAGTCGACAGTCGACGGTCAACGGTCGACGGTGGGGTGCCCGTGCTGTCAGGTCCATCCCCGGACGGCGCGAGGTCAGACGCCGAAACCCTCTTGCCCGGCCCCGGTGTCGTCGTGGTCATGACAGGCGGTTGGGGGCCGTTGCAAGCAGGTAACGAGACGGTGGGTGACTCCGCCGGTGGCCTGCTCGACTGGCTCCTCGAACAGGTCCCGTCGATCGTTCCGGAGTGGGCCGTCCGGCTCGTGATCGCGCTGGCCGTGCTCGCGTTCTTCTACTACGGTTCGACGCTGGTCAAGCGGCTCATCGGCCGGCGTATCGCCCGCCGGTTCCGCCGCCCCTCGCTCACCCGGACGGTCCTCCGGAGTGTCCAGGGGGCCGTCATCCTCTTCGGCGTCCTCGTCTCGCTGCGCATTCTGCAGGTGCCCATCGGGAATCTCGCGCTCTCGGTGACGGTCTTCTCCGCGGTGGCCGGGTTCGTCCTCGCGCCCATCATCGGCAGCGTCGTCAACGGGCTGTTCGTCCTGAGCGAGCAGCCCTACGAGATCGGCGACATGATCCAGCTCCCCGACCGGGACGTCTACGCCTTCGTCGAGGACATCACGCTCCGGTACACCAAGGTGTTCACCCTGAACAACACCTTCCTCGTCATCCCGAACGGGAGCATCCGCGAGCGCGACGTCATCAACTACTCCGCAGAGGACTCCCGGACCCGGCTGTCGCTCGACGTGCTGGTCACCTACGAGTCCGACATCCAGGCGGCACGCGAACTCATCGAGGAGGCCGCCCGGAAGACGGAGAAGGTCATCGAGGGGGGCCCGGACATTCGCATCGGGAGCGCGCGCTACCCGGCGGCCCCGACCTGCTACATCGACGCCTTCGGCGACCACGGGGTCAACCTCCGGCTGCGCTATTGGGCGACAGAGCCGTACAAACTGCTGACCCTCCGCTCCCGGGTCCAGACCAACGTCTGGGACCGGCTCGAGGATGCCGACGTCGAGATCGCCTACCCGCATTCGCATCTGGTCTTCGACGAGACGAGCGGGGAGATGCGCGTCGCGACCCGGGCAGTCGACGGGAACGGTGAAGCGAACGGAGACAGTATCCCGCCGGACGTCGAGCGTTCCGCGGACGAGCACAATCCGGACGCCGACCAGGCCGCGAGCCGCCCCCAGCGTCGACCGGAGAACGCGGATGGACGAGCCGGGGCGGGTGACGACGAGGGGTCGTGAGAGGCGGGGGCGGGAGCAGGAGCGCGAGGAAACAGGCGGCGCGCGCGAGACGGGGTCAGCCGGTAGCGGTCGCGGTGACGACGGTGCAGTCGAGTTTCTCGCGGAGGTACGTCTCGATGTCGGGGTCGTCGACGAGGCTGCGGAGCATCCGGCGCCAGCGCCCCGCCTGTTTCTGCCCGATGACGACGAAATCCGCGCGCTCGGCGGCCACCTCCTCGAGGATGGTCTCCTCGACGAGAAAGCCCGACTGGACGACGAAGCGAGCGTCGTCCATCGGCCCGAACTCGCGCTCGACGGCTCGCTTGAGTTCCGTGCGGCTCACTCGTCCGCCCTCCTGATAGAGGTTGACGTGGAGGACGATCAGTTCGGCGTCGTGCTCCTCGGCGACCTCGATGGCACGGGCGAGGGTGGCTTCCGAGTGGGCCGTCAGCGGGTAGCGAACCGGCACCACGACCAGCGTCATCGTGAACTGATCCGGCACGGCGCCGCCTGAACCTTTCCGTTCCGGCCGTCGAGTCCGGTGATATCGGGTCCGGTGGTCTGGTGGCGTCGGGTCCGGTGGCGTTGGTCCGGTGGCGTCGGGTCTGGTGCATCGAGTCCGGTGGTGTCGGGCCCGGCAGCGTCGAGCGTGACTGACTGGCCGAGTCACACTCCCCGGCGATCGATTCGACCCTCGATCGCCGGGTCGATACCGCACTCGCGGGCGTAATCGACGAGGAGCTGATACTGCGCGTCGAGCGTCGCGATCGGTTCCAGGTCGGTCAGCGTGGGGAACTCATCGGCGGTGTGGAGCAGGTAGGCCGCCGTCACCAGTCGGTAGGTGCGGTCGTCGGCGATGGGGGTGCCGCCGACGCTGGCGGCCAGCAGGTCGTGCCCCCGGTACTCGTAGGTGATGTCGGCGCCGGCGACGTGGCCGTGCCACCAGTCTGGCGCGCCAAAGCCCACGTCGGCGCCGCCGGACTCGGCCAGCACGCGGCGGAGGGCGCCGCCGTCGAGTTCGACGACGACCGCCGGTTCGTCGAACGGGACGACGCTCACGAGGTCGCCGACGGTCACGTCGCCGGCGAGCGGCGGGCCCGAGCGAACGCCGCCGCTGTTCTGCAGGGCGAGGTCCGGGTCGAGGCCGGCCTCGCGGGCCGCCCAGAGGTAGGCGTCGGCGACGAGGTTTCCGATGCGGGACTCCCCGTGGAAGCAGGCGGTCTCGGTCCGCTCGACGGGTTCGTCGACGCGGGCAACGACCTCGTCCAGCCCCGCCTCTGCCATGCGCTCGCGGAGCCGGTCTGCGAGCGCGGCGTCGAGCGGCCCGTCGTCGACCACGTGTCGGACGACCTCGCCCGCCTCGGGGCGCACCTCGAAGCAGACCGCGCCGTTGACTCCCGGGCGCGTGAGGATCGTCTCGTCGAACCGCTCGACGGTCTCGGCGTGGAGGTGCCCGCCGAGGACCACGTCGACGTCGGTCTCGGCGGCGAGGCGCTCGTCGTCTCGGCCCAGGTGCGACAGCGCGACCACGTACTCCGGAGCGCGCTCGGCGCGGAGGTCGGCGATGGCCTCGCGTGCGCCGACGACGGGGTCGGTGAACCCGAGGTCCTTTGCCTCGGGATTGATAGAGGCCGTGAGTGCGCTCGTCACTCCGACGAAACCCACGGTGGCGCCGCCGGCCTCGCGGACGGTCCACGGGACGGTGTGTCCGGCGGCGAAGCGTTCGCCCCCATCCCGGACGTTGGCGGTCACCCACTGCTGTGGCGACCGGGCCACGAGTTCCCGCGTGCGCTCCGGCCCGAAGTCGAAATCGTGATTGCCGAAGGTTTCCACGTCGGTTCCCACGGCCCGGAAGAAATCGAGTGCCTGTGCGCCGCGGGTGGAGAGCGCCAGCACGCCCGGTGCGACGTTGTCACCGGTCCCGCAGATCAGCGCCGAGTCGGGATCGACGTCTCGTCGCGTGCGGAGGGTCCCCGAGAGCCGTCCGATGCGCTCGGGCGTGTCGTAGGCGTTCTCGACGTCGGAGTAGTGGAGGAGTCGGGGACCGCTCATCGTTGCTCTCCAGTCGCCGCGCGGACATGACGGCTTCGGCTGCCGCCGCCGTCCGCGGCGGTCACCGCGCGGGCGTGGGAAGGCTTTAGCCGCCGAGTCCGCTACCGGGGGATATGACCGACACGGACGCCGAAGGCGACGCGGGTGCCGACCTCGAACCGGCACCCGGCGACGAACTGGAGGCTCGCGAGGGCCCCGAGGGAACGCTGTACGTGGCCCTCGATGAGGCCGAACGCGGCCAGAAGGGGCCGTTCCTCGTTGCCTACGCCTCGCCCGCCCGCGAGGACCGCTGGGGCTACTACTGCACCAACTGCGAGACCTTCGACAACGCCATGGACGCGATGGGACGGGTCCAGTGCAACGTCTGCTCGAACTACAAGAAACCGGACGAATGGGACGCCGCGCACGAATAGTGGCCGAATAATCTGGAGATTCCCCTCTCGACTCGGTTATCTCCTGCATTCAGCAGTTATCTGCATTTCTCGAACCGTTATGTGCGGGCCGCTTCGCGTGGCCGAGGCGGGTGGCTCTGAGACGGACGACTTCGAGGCGGGTGGCTCTGAGACGGACGACTTCGAGGCAGGCGCCCCCGAGGCAGGCTACTCCAAAGACGGCCCCGAGGACGGCCCACTGGTCGGATTCGGGCCGGGGCCACCAGTACCTATTTGACGGCGGCCGGGGTACCTCCTCCTATGCAACCGGTGCAACTTTGAACACTCGGACAGTTGCCCGGCACAACAGCAATGGAGATCACCATCGACGACGAGACGGACGAGGAGATCGCGCAGGCCATCGCGACCGCCGTCTCCGAGCACCTGGGGACCCCCGTCGAGTTGAAGGATCGCTCCGGCGGCGACCTGGCGTCAGCGGGAGAGAACTGGGACGAGGAGGCCGCAGTCGTCACCGAGCGCGAGGAGGCGCTCCGCGAGGAGATCGAGGATATCGTGTCCGGCGGCCCGGAGCGGGGCTTCGACAAGATCGACGAACTGGGGAAGGTGTTCGTCCGGGACCGCCTGGACATGATCTTCGACCGCATCGAGTACGAGGACGGCACCTTCGCGCGCCACGACGACGACGACGAACTCCCGGCCGACGGCCTGCTGACGGGAATCGGTACTATCGACGGCCGCAAGGTCGCCTTCACCGCCAACGACTACACGGTGAAGGCGGGCTCGCTCGGGCAGATGGGCGTCGAGAAGGTCATCCGCATCCAGGAGCGCGCGATGGACCTGAACATCCCCATGTTGCGGCTGGTCGACTCGACGGGTGCCCGCCTCAACGCCGAGGAGCGCGAACCCGGCGACACCCACATGGACCGCTACCGCGGCGGGAAGATGTTCTACAACCAGTGCATCATGTCCGGGCAGATTCCCCAAATCGGCGTCCTCTACGGTCCGGACGTCGCCGGCTCCGCGTACACCCCGGTCTTCTGTGACTACCTCATCATGGTCGAGGACATCTCCGGGATGGCCATCGCCTCGCCGCGCATCGTCCGCGCCATGACCGGGGAGAACGTCTCCGGGATGCAGGAACTCGGCGGCCCCGAGGTCCACGCCAGACACTCCGGGAGCACCGACCTCGTCGTCCCGGACGAGGAGACGGCGGCCGAGAAGGTCAAGGACCTCCTCGGACTCATTCCGCAGAACTACTCCGAACAGCCGCCGCGGGCGCCCGCCAGGCCGCCAAAGCGGAACCCGAAGGGCCTCGACCAGGTCATCCCCGACGAGCCGAACAGGGCCTACGACGTCCACGATGTCATCGACCGCCTCGTCGACCGCGACTCCTTTCTCGAACTCAAGCCGGACTTCCGGCCGGAACTGGTGACGGGCCTCGCCCGCATCGACGGCCGGACGGTTGGTGTCGTCGCCAACCAACCCAACCACGTTTCGGGCGCCATCTTCCCCGACTCGGCCGACAAGGGTGCGGGCTTCGTCTGGACCTGCGACGCCTACAACATCCCGCTCGTCTACCTCTGTGACACGCCGGGCTTCATGATCGGCTCGCAGGTCGAAAAGGAGGGCGTCCTCCGGAAGGGCCGGAAGTTCATCTACGCCACCTCCAACGCGCAGGTGCCGAAGTTCTGTGTCATCACGCGCAAGGCCTACGGCGCGGGCATCTACGCGATGGCCGGCCCCTCCTTCGGTCCGGATGCGACACTCGCCCTTCCCTCGGCCGAGATCTCCGTGATGGGCCCCGACGCCGCCGTCAACGCCCTGTTCGCCGACCAGATCGAGGACATGGACGAGGACGCGAAGGACGCGTTCATCGAGTCCGCAAAGCAGGAGTTCGACAAGTACATCGACATCCGCGCGCAGGCGAGCACGATGCAGGTCGACGAACTCCTCCCGGCGGGCGACCTCCGAACGCAACTGGAGCGCCGCCTCGACACCTACTGCGGCAACAAGCAACGCGAGGAGCGTCCTCGGCACCACGGGACCGTTTTCTTCTAGCGCACCTTTTTTGCGCTCGGGTGTCCTCGGCCGGCGGCTCCGCCGCCGGCCTGTGGGCACCACTCGCGCAAAAAATCTGCACCAAAAAAGGCCGCTCTCTGGCCCTTCGGGCCTCCGAGCGGTGAAACGCGCGCCGGAGGCGCGCGTACGCTAAAGAGGGTTTCTGTGTCACGGGCGCGGTCCTGTTGTTGGTGTCACCGGCGTGGTCCTGTTGTTGGTGTCACTGGCGTGGTCCGTTGCTCGCCGCAGTAGTTCATAAATTTCCAAATAATTTTATAATCTTTAAATTTGGTGTATTATAAGTCTTATAATTGAATATTTTGAATATAGTCGGAGATACGAGAACGGACACCGCTACTCCGGGCGACGCAGCGCCTCGACCAGCACAGCCCACGCCAGCGCCGCGAGGCCGACATCCCGGGCGAGCACGTCGCCAAAACGGCCCGCAGTGACCCAGACGACGGCGAGGTAGCCGACTGTCGCCGTGAGCGAGATGGCCGCGACGGCCGCCGCGAACGCCGTGTACCGGTCGACGATGATGGCGAGGCCGAACGCGAGTTCGAGCCAACCGTTCAAGAGCATGAACTCGACTGGGGTCAGGAGGATGAGCGGCTCCAGCCAGTCGACGACGTAGGCGGCCCACGCACCTGGCGCGAGCAGTTTGTGAACACCCGCGAAGAGGATCATCAGGCCGAGACCGACCCGGGCGAGGGTCGCGGTCGGCGGCGCGCGACTGACGAGGGGGGCGGCCAGTCTGCGGCTCCGAGCGACCAGTTCGTCGACGACGGACATCATCGGTGCTACGGACTGCGGTCCGGAAAGGGTACCGTCCGGTCGCGACAGCAGCGACGGTGGCGACGGCGATGGTGACGATGACGGCGATAGCGGCGACGGCGACGGCGGCGATGGCAGCGACAGCAGCGTCGCGGTCAATCCCCGTCCTCGGCGTGTTCCCGTTTCAGCGACAGCGCCGTCCGGTCGAACTCACAGACGAGGACCTCGTCGCCCTCGCCGTCCTCGTTCTCCCGGTTGACAGCGAAGATCTCGACGTGCATCGTGACGACCCCGCGCTCGCCGTCGCTGGTCTCGCGCTTGTCCGTCACCGTCGACTGCGCGCGGATGGTGTCGCCGTGGAACGTCGGGTTCGGGTGCTCGACCTCGTCGTACGAGAGGTTCGCGACGATGGTGCCGTCGGTCGTGTCGGGGATGGTCAGACCGACGCCGAGCGCCATCGTGTAGAGGCCGTTGACGAGTCGCTCGCCGAACGGCGTGTCGGCGGCGAACTCGGCGTCGAGGTGGAGCGGCTGCTGGTTCATCGTCATGTCGCAGAACTGCTGGTTGTCTGCCTCGCTGATGGTGCGACGCTTGTCGTGCTCGATGGTCTCGCCGACCTCGAACTCCTCGTAGTAGCGTCCCGTCATGGCGACGACCTCGGAGCGCGGAGGCTTGAAACGAGTGGATTCTCGAGCAGTCACCAGTGGTCCGCCCGCAGTCGCACGGACCCGCAGCGGTTCGCCGCGGTCGCACGGACCCGCAACGCACAACCCGCCTGCGGACCGAGAGCGAGCGTGGACACGAGCGACCGGACGATCGCAACCGAGCGGGTCGAGCGTCTGCACGCGCTCGCCCGCGAGGCCGCCCGAGCGGGCGATCAAGAGCGCGCGAAGCGGTACGTCCGGCTCGCCCGCCGAATCGCCGAGCGCCACCGTCTCACGCTCCCGAAGCGATTCCGCCGGTTCACCTGCGACCGGTGTGACGCGTACCTGATTCCGGGACAGAACGCGCGCGTTCGGACGCGCGATGGCCATGTCGTCGTGACTTGCGACTGCGGCGAGCACGCGCGGTATCCCTACGTGTAGCGCCGCGCCGCCGTGGCTGGACGTCTTCTGGCGGCAGCCAGGTGTGGAGATTTTAAAACGAGTCGGTGCGAACGCCGGGGTACATGTCAGACGACCTGCGACAGCGCGCCCACGACCTCGACGTGACGGTGTGGGTGGGCAAGGCCGGACTGGACCCGGTCGTCGACGAATTGCGCGACCAGCTCGAGGAGCGCGAGCTAGTGAAGGTGAAGTTCCTCCGCTCGGCCCGCGGCGGCACCACCACCGAGGAACTCGCCGCGGAACTCGCAGAGCGCGCGGACGCCGACCTGTACCGGACGCGGGGCCACACGGGGGTGTTCACGCGATGACGCTCGGGCCGGTCGTCGCTCAGGCCACGCCTGGCGTCGACGGCACCAGCTTCGTCTCGAATTTCCTGCAGAGCCTGGGTGTCCCGGCCAGTCTCGCGGACCCGACCGCACAGGCCATCGTCTTCATCGTCGTCTTCGTCGCCGTCTACCTGCTCGGCCGCGTCCTCGTGACGCCTCTCTTCGGCCGCATTCTCGACCGGCGCGACCTCGACGAGCACGCAAAGCGCCCACTCAAGCGCGTCGTCGGCATCGTCGTCATCTTCGTCGCCATCACGGCGGCGTTCGGGTTCGCCGGCTTCGGCAACTTCCTCCAGTCGCTCGCCACCATCGCCGCGGCCGCCACGCTCGCCATCGGCTTTGCGATGCAGGACGTCCTCAAGAACTTCGTCGCCGGCATCTTCATCTACACCGACAAGCCGTTCCGCATCGGCGACTGGATCGAGTGGGACGGCAACTCCGGCATCGTCGAGGACATCTCCCTCCGTGTCTCCCGGGTCCGAACCTTCGACAACGAACTCCTGACGGTCCCGAACTCACAGCTCACCGACGGCGTCATCAAGAACCCCGTCGCGAAGGACAAGCTCCGGATGAAGTTCGTCTTCGGCATCGGCTACGACGACGATATCGAGAAGGCGACCGACATCATCCTCGAAGAGGCCGAGAACAACGACGACATCCTCGAGGATCCCGAACCCTCCGTCCGGCTCACGGAACTCGCCGATTCGTACATCGGCCTCCAGTCGCGCTTCTGGATCGCCAATCCCTCGCGTGCCGACTTCGTCCGCACCCGCGGCGAGTACGTCACCGACGTGAAACAGCGCTTCGACGAGGCGGACATCGAGATCCCCTTCCCGCAGCGCGACCTCTCGGGCGGCATCGACCTCACCGGTCCGGCCGCGGAAGCGGCGCTCGAGAGCGAGGCCGGCGCCGACGACTGACCCGGTCCGTTCCGGCGTTTTCCGGCCCGAGTCGCCCCGCGTCCTCGGCGCGCTGTCGGCGTCTCCCTGCCACGACGGACGGCCGGAGGAGCCACGACAGCCGGTCAGGAACCGCCCCAACGGACGACCCAGAGGGGCCGCGACAGACAGCCCGGAAGAGCCTCGACGGACGGCCCGGAGCGAGCCGGCGAGCCGACGAGGGAGGGCCGGGCGGTCTAGCCTTCGGCTTTAATACCCGCTCACCCGGTAGGGTCGGACATGAGCACCGACGCTCTGGAGGAGTACGACGCGGTCGCGGTCGGTCGCGAGGGCTACGTCGGTCGCATCACGCTCGACCGGCCGGCGGCGATGAACACCTTCAGCACCGACCTCGCGACGGAACTCGACGACGCACTCCGGGAACTCGACGATGACGACGACGTTCGAGCCATCGTCGTCGACGGCGCCGGGGACGCGTTCTCGGCGGGCATCGACCTCTCGGAGTACGACCCGGACGCGAGCGAGGACGACCACGAGACGTGGGTGGCCCGGATGGAGGAGCCCTTCCACACCATCGCCGAGATGCAGACGCCTGTGGTAGCCGCGGCGCACGGTCACGCCGCGGCCAACGGCATCGGACTCGTCGCGGCCTGTGACCTCGCGGTCGCCGCCGAGGGGACGATGCTCGGTGCGACGGCGCCGAAGGTGGGCCTGTTCTGCATGGGGCCGGCGGTCCCGCTGCTCTCTGCGCTCCCGCGCAAGCGCGCGACCGAACTCCTACTGACCGGCGAACTCATCGACGCCGAGACCGCAAAGGAGTGGGGCCTGCTCAACCGGGTCGCAGCAGAGGGCGACCACGTCGCGGCGGCGATGGACCTCGCGGAGACGATGGCCGAGAAGAGCCCCGAGGCCCTCCGCCGCGGGAAGCGCGCCGTCGGTGAACTCGCCGGGATGGAGTACGGCGAGGCACTGGACCGCTCGAACGAGCACTTCGCCGCGCTCTGTGCCACCGACGACGCCCGCGAGGGCATCGCGGCGTTCCTCGACGGCGACCCGCTGGACGCAGACGAGTGGCCGCAGGGATGAGCAACTGTCTCTAATATAATTCAAATATGCGTCGTATTTCCTAAATAATTCTGAAATAGATGTTTTATCTGCTCCCGAATGTCCGGTTCGGCCTCGCGGAGCCAGTCTGCCGCCCGTGAGGAGTACTCGACCTTCACAATCCGGCTACTCGAACTCCCGTTTCAGTTCCTCGTGGGAGACCGTCTCGTCGCGTTCCGGCTCCCCCGCGGTCGCTTCGATGTCCCGTCCGTCGCCTCACTCAGCTCGAATTCCTCGTCAGCGAGCGCGACGACCTCGTCGAGGTCCTTGAGCGCCGCCTCCAGGGTCGGAATCGGCGACGAGGAGATATCCCGCTCCTCATCCGCCGCGATCCACTGTCCGCACCACTCCGAAAGCGTGATGCGGACGGTTCTCTCGTGCCACTATTCGCACTGGGCCAGCTTCGCATTTGAGGGCTCGGACGGGAGCGGATTGGAGCGGAACCGTGACCCGAGGGCCGTCACCTACCCCCAGAGCGGTCGGCCGGAACGCCGGGCGACAGTTCGGTTCAGGTACGGAACCGTAGCCTGCGCGACATCGACGTTTCATCGGGGCGGCCCGGCATTCCGATTCTGCTCACTGCGGGCTGGTTCGGCGTCGGCGGCAGACACGTCTCTGTCAGGTCTCGTCGAAATACCCTATCAGTGATAGGTCCCAGCAGTCCTGCTGCGTACGGGACGCGTAATTCGCGGGACGGCGCAGGAAGGTAGACTGAAATCATTCGCTCCTGATTAGCTGGCTCGCCACGTCGAGTACCGGGTTCGTGTACCTGCGCCGGTCCTGTCACCGGTAATAATATCCCCCCTTCCGTACCCGTGGTATGAGAATCGCTCACAGGGAGAATCGACGGGGAACGGGGCCAGTTACTGTTCCTCGCCGGCAGATGGCGAGGATGCGGTGGGTCGATTACCGATGAAAGACACCAACTCGACCGACTCACCACTGGAGGCGGCCGCCGGAACCGTCGGGCCGCACGTGAGCGAGGCATTCGGTCTCCTGGCCGACGAGACCCGGCTAGCCATCTTGCTGGCGCTCTGGGAGGAGTACGACCCGCACTCGGACGAACTTGTCTCCTTCTCCCGGCTGTTCGAGCGAGTGGACTACGACGATCGGGGGAACTTCAACTACCACCTTCGCCAGATCAGCGACCGGTTCGTCCGCAAGGGACCTGGGGGCGGCTACGAACTCCTCGACCCCGGCCTGAAACTCGTCCAGGTCGTCGTCGCGGGCATCGAGGCGGGTGACGAGGCCTTCGAGCCAGTCGAAATCGATCAGCCGTGCCAGCTCTGTGGCGCCCCTACGGCTGTCGGCTACCGCGGCCGTCACGTCTACTGGGAGTGTACCGGATGCAGCGGAATCGCGCCCGAGGGCTCGGAGATGGAGGGATTCCTGGGCGCGGTGAAGCTCGAACCGGCCGGGCTGGTCGACCGGACCCCCGAGGAGGTGAAGGCCGCAAGCAGGGTTGCGGTCCGGCACCGCGAGGGGAGCTTCTTCGACGGGCTCTGTCCGACGTGCTCGGGCCCGGTCGACGCTCGGCTCGACCCCTGTACCGACCACGACCCCAACGGCGTCTGCGAGCAGTGCAGACGCCGGTTCTCCACCCGAGCGTACTTCCAGTGCCGGGTCTGCAAGGATCACACCTCGACATCACCGCTACAACTCTCTCTGTCCCACCCGCGGGTCGTCGCCTTCATCGAAAATCACGGCGTTTCCACGCGGATCACTGCCGGCGATTTCGAGAGCAACAGGCACGTCGAATCTCTCCAAAGTGCCTTGCTCTCAGAGGAACCGATGAAGATCCGCTCGCAAGACCCGCCCCGGGTGACGGTCACGCTCTCGCTAAACGGGGACGAGATCAGCCTGACGTTCGACGAGACCGTCAGCGTCGTCGATGTCCGGGGGTGCATCGACTGACTGAATCGGGTCGTCGCCTGTTGGTCTACCAGGAAGTGTCAGCAGCCTTGTAGTATTGTCATACTCCTGATTATTAATGTTCTCCGCGTCGATCCGGGTTCTATGCCATCAGATAGCACACAACGATGGGAATCGCTCGAACGGTGGAGTCCAAAGCTACTCCTCGCCGCCGGGCCGGTGCTTTTGTTCGCGGTGACGGTCGCGGGGGTCAGAAGGTTCACCTCGGTCTCGGTCCCGGACATCATATTCTGGCCGTTCCTGCCGCTCGGCTTTGCGCTGGCGCTGGCGGGCCTCGTCGGGCTCCATCCCCGCTTGGCTGAGCGGAGGCCCCGGGCCTCGAAGGTGGGGGGCAGCTTCGCGCTGCTTGGCTTGGTATTACTACTCGGTGGGCTCGCCGTACTCCTCGTGACGGCACCGCCTGGCCCCTATCCGGGGAACCTGGGCACACTCGGCCTGCCGTTCCTCCTAGGATTCATCGCAGTCATTCCGGCCTTCGGGGCATACGGGATTGCGAGCCTTCGGACCGCAACCCCCTCGTGGAGACTTGGGGGGCTCTTGCTCGCGGTCGGCCTCCTGCAGTTCATCGAACTGATCGGCGTGATCGTCGTCCTCCCCATCCTGAGTGTGGGACGAGAGGGGGGTCTCGTGTTCCAGATTGTCGTCTATGGGGTGACGACGGCCGCGTTCGTAGCGCTCGGGTACCTCCTGCGGACCGAGTCAGTCAGCACTGATTCCGCCGACACCGCGGACGCGGCTGCATAACGACGTGAACGGTGGTTATGCTCTTTGGCGTGGGTACGGTGCTGTACCGGCTGCTGGACGAGGTGGCCACGTCAGAGACGGCCGGGAACACTGGCGTGAGAGGCGGATGAGGTCGTCCCGACCCAGTACTGTCACGCCCCGAAATTTAATACTGCGCATCGGGGATGTCACAGCATGGCACGTGTTGCCACGAATCGGTGGGAGTCGTTCGAGCGGTGGAGCCCGGCGCTGTTCCTCCTGGCCGGGGCGTCACTCCTGGTCGTGCTGGCGGTCACGACGTTCGAACAGGTGACGGGGACGGCAATCCCGGACATCGCGTACTGGCCGCTGTTCCCGTCCAGCATCGCGGCGGCGCTGGCGGGTCTGGTCGGGTTCTATCCACGCCTGGTCGAGCAGGTGCCACGGCCGGCGAAGGTGGGGCTCGGGCTGGCCCTCTCCGGTGGAGTGCTGCTGCTCGGTGGGCTTGCCGTGCTCTTCATGACGGCGCCGCCAGGTTCGTACCCCGGCAGCCTGGGCCCGCTCGGGGCCCCATTCCTGCTGGGTCTGGTTCTGTTCGTACCGGCCTTCGGGGTGTATGGGGTTGCGGGCCTGCGGACTGCAACACTGTCGCGGAGGGTCAGCTCGCTTCTGCTCGCTGCCGCGGTCGTCCAGCTGGGCGAACTGGCCGGCGCACTGTTCGTGTTCCCGGCCACGGCCGCCCGGACGTCGGCACAGACTGGATGGTTCCTGATCTTCGAGGTTCTCACGTACGGAGCCATCATCGCAGCCCTCGTCGGTATCGGGCACGCACTGCAGACTGATGCCCTCGCCGCCGAACACGAGGTGGAGGAACGTGACTGGATGAAAGTGTGACCACACTCCTGCAGACCGCTGTATTCTGCAGCCAGTATAGTAATTCACGGTAACAGTTAACACAGTAGCTACTGTACTGCCAGTAGGCGTCCTGTATGAGAGGGATAGAGGTCGCACCGAGGTGGTGTCCCTGACGCCACGGGAGGGATACAACTATGTCCACAACGCCCGTTGAGGAACAGGAACGAATCGCGCGCGAACATTTCGACCGGATGTGGAACCACGGGGAGTTTGACGCGGACGTGCTCGGCGACGACTATCACGTTGTGGCGAACATCGGAGAGCGACAGGAACTTACGTTCGAAGAGTTCCAGGGCAAGATCAGGCACTTCCGCGAGGCGTTTCCCGACCTCCACAAGGAACCCGGAGACGTTGTCGCAACCGACGAGAAGGTCGTTATTCCCTATACGTTCACCGGCACGCACGAGAACGAACTGATGGAGATTCCGCCGACGGGCAATGAGGTAGAGATCAGCGCCGTCGGGATCATCAACGTAGAGAACGGACAGATCACCAAAGAGTGGTACGTGGCCGATTTCCTGCGGATGATGCGACAACTCGGCGTCGCGGACTGACGCTCTCTTTCTCGTTCAGCAGATCGAGATTCCGCTGATAGATGCATCCTCTGAGTCCGTCACGGCGATACTGTCAGCTACGGAGAAGTTCGACAGAGTATTCCGTCACGCGTCGACGTAGAGGACTTCACGGCGCTCAGGTGCGGGACTGACAGAGTAGTGGCCGGACGGCCTACAGTACCGTCCCGTGTTTCTTGTCGGGCAGGTCCTTCTCGATGCCCTCGTAGAACTCGAAGCGGCGTTCGAGCTGGTTCCGGAGGTCGCTCGGCGGCACGACCTCGTCGATGACCATGTCGCTGGCCATCTTCCGGACGTCGATCTCCTCCCGGAACTCCTCGCGGAGTTCGGCCTCGCGCTGGGTCCGCTCCTCGGGGTCGTCGATGTCGGCCAGCTTGTTCGCGTACACCGCGTTGACCGCCGCTTCGGGCCCCATGATGGCGATCTCGCCCGAGGGAAGCGCGATCGTCGACTCGGGGTCGTAGGCCGGTCCGGACATCGCGTAGATGCCTGCCCCGTACGCCTTCCGCACGACGACACACTGCTTTGGCACCGTCGCCGACGACGTCGCGTAGATGAACTTCTTGCCCTGCTCGAGAATCCCCTCCTTCTCGACCTGTGAGCCCGCCATGAACCCCGGCGTGTCACACAGGTACAACAGCGGGACGTTGTAGGCGTCGCACTTCCAGATGAAGTTCGCCGCCTTGTCTGCCGCGTCCGGGAAGATGGCGCCCGCGCGCTGGTCCGGCTGGTTGGCGACGATACCGACGGGCCGCCCGTCGATGCGCGCGAACGCGGTGACGATCTCGCTCCCGTACTCCGGCTGGAGTTCGAACAGCGAGTTCCGGTCGACGATGCGGTCGGTCAGGTCCCGGATGTCGTACGCACGGTTGGGGTCCTCGGGCACGATCTCGTCGATGCCCTTCGGGTCGTACTTCGGCGGCTTCGGGTCGGACCGAGGCGGGTCCTCGTCCGCGTTGTCCGGGAGGTACGTCACGAGTTGCGCGACGAGTTCGCGGGCGTGCTCCTCGTTCTCGGCGACGAGGTCCGCCGAGGAGGAGTGCTTCGCGTGGACCTCGGGCCCGCCCAGTTCCTGCAGGTCGATGTCCTCGCCGGTGACCATCTGCACCATCCGCGGAGAGGCGATCGCCATCGCGCTCATCCCGCGAACCATGATGGTGAAATCCGCGAACACGGGCGTGTACGCGGCGCCGGCGATACAGGGGCCATAGAGGACACAGATCTGCGGGACGCGCCCGGACAGCATCGAGTGGTTGTAGTAGTACTTCCCGATGCCCTCGCGGTTGGCGAAGAACCCCGACTGCTGGTCGATCCGCCCGCCCGACGAGTCCATCAGGTAGAGGACGGGCCGACCGGTCTTGAGCGCGCGCTGTTGCATCCGGAGGAACTTCTCGACGCCCTTCTCGGCCAT
>JBDGSA010000121.1:0-29964 GCA_042217755.1 Haloglomus sp.
CGACGCGAAGGGGGTTCTGGGGAACGCTTCTGTCGCCGACAGCAGCGCGTGGCACTGCTGTCGATAGGCACCCGTGGCTCTGTCGCTGAGCGTGCGTGGCTCTGCCGTCGATAAGCGTCCGTGCTTCTGTCGCCGAGAGCAGCGCGTGGCCCGCCGATCCGGAGTCCGTGGCGCTTCGACGCTTGCGCTGCTGCCGCTACTGCTGCTGCCGCTACTGCTGATAGCGTCGCGTGTCGTCTCGGTCCGGCGGTCCGCCGACGCCGCCGGCCCCGCCGGTCATCTCTTCGTAGGTCATGCCAGAGAGGTACTCGTCGTAGGTCACGTCGTACGCAGAGCGGAGGTGGAAGTCGAGATTCCCGGTGTCGACGGCCGACTGGAACAGCATGTGGATCCCCCGCCGGACGAGTTCGTCCACGTCGTCGGGTTCGTAGGCGGCCGCCAGCAGCGCCAACTCGTTGCGTGTCTCCCGGTCCAGCGACGTCGTCATCGAGTCGCCGAGGTCGCTGTACGCCGACTCGATGTCGGCGGAGAGTTCATCCAGGCTCATACCCGGGCCGAGGTCACAGAGGTGCTTGAGGGCTGTGCTGTCGGTCTCGGTCGGCCCCGAGCGAGTGTCGCATTGCTATTCCGGGAGACGGATAGATGAATAATATCTGTATTTATCGAAATACGCCCGATACTGTGGAAAAATTCTGGAGTTCGAGTGGATATTCTCCCGGCACGGACGGCATCGTTCGCGAGACGGGTCGTCAGTCCGTCCCGTACGCGGCGTCGAAGAACGCCACCTCCAGTTCGACGGCCCGGCGGAACAGGCGGTCGACCCGGCGCTCTCGGCGCGCTGACAGCGCCGGCCCGACGGCGTCGAGTTGCTCACGGATCCACCCGACGAACTCGCGGAAGGCCGGGACAGCGTGCAGGTCGATCCACTCGTCAAGGTAGAACCGCTCCGGGCGACTCCCCGCTGTCGCGGCCGTTGCCCACTCGAGGTAGACCCACTCCACCGCGACGAGCACGGCCAGCGCTTCTGCGTAGCCCCCGCGCGCCGCGCGGCCGAGGAGGTCCTCGAACGCCCGCGTCACCGGCAGCAGGTCGGGGTCGGTCCGGTCGCTCTCAGGCACGTCGAGCGCGTCGAACGAGCGCCGGAAGTAGTCGTCCTCGTCGGTGCCGACGGTCGTGAGGAAGTCGGCCAGTTCGACCCGGGCCTCCACGGTCGGTGCGTGCCCGGCGGCGTGGCCGACGAGCGACGTGAGCGCGTCCACGAAGGCGTAGTCCTGGACGAGGTAGCGCCGGAAGGCGTCGTCGTCCAGCTCGTCGGCCGCCAGTTCGCGGACGAAGCGGTGCTCGGTCGCCCCCGCCCAGTCGTCGCCCGTGCGGGCGCGGAGCCACTCGGTGTAGCGGTCGAAGCCGCTCTCGGCGAATTGCTCCGGCACGGTCGGCGACGCGCGGCCGAGGACATCGTCCGCCGGGTCGGGTCCGGGCTCGCTCATACGCCCCACCCCTCGTCGCGGTACGCCGCGTCCCAGAAGCGGTACTCGTAGCGCGCCGACGTGTAGAACAGGTCGCGATAGCGCTCGCGGGTCCGATCGGGTACGCCGTCGGCCACGTCGTCGAGCAGCGCTCGACACCAGTCGGCCAGCTCGGCGAACTCGTCGCTCGTGTACAGCTGGATCCACTGCGCGTAGCGTTCCTCGTCGGGCAGGCCGTCGGCCGCGAGCCGCGCTGCGGTCTCGTTGAAGCCCCACATGCACGGGAGCAGTGCCGCGACGAGGTCGCCGAACGAGCCGAGCGCCGCGACCCGGACGAGGAAGTCCGTGTACCCGCGGGTGGTCGGGGTGGGGTCGGTCGCCTCGAGATCGGCCTCCGAGATGCCGAACTCGGCGGCGTACGACCGGTGGAGGTCCATCTCCGTGTGCAGCGTCTCGTGGAGTAGCTCCGCGAACCGACCCATCCGCTCGAGGTCGGGGGCTTTCGCCGCGCCGAGTGCGAACACGCGGTTGTACTCGACGAGGTAGACGTAGTCCTGTTTCACCCACCGCCGGAACGGCTCCGGGTCGAGCGTCCCGTCGCCGATGCCCGCGACCATCGGATGCTCGACGATGGCCGAGACGACCTCGTCGTGCAACGGTTCGAGTTCGTCGGTGAAGCTCATCACCCGACGTCGTCGCCGGACCGACTTATTGGTTGGTGATATAATCGGATTATTGCAGTTCCGGTCCATTCCGGATAACCGAGTAACATCCGCCATTTCTCCGCGGAGAGACGACTTCGTCGGAAATCCGGGAACCTGGCGATCGTCGGAGCACAACGCTTTCACCGCCGTCTGGCTATACACCGGCCGTGAGCGACGAACTTCCCGCCGAAACGCCACACGACGCGGTCGTGTCGGTCGACGCGGCGACCGACGTCGACGCGGCGGCCGTCCGACGGATGCACGCGGTCGCTCGCGTGTTAGACGACGGAATTCCGCTTCCCGTGGTCGGCGTCCGGGTCGGACTGGACCCGATACTGGGCGTGCTTCCGGTCGCTGGCGACAGCGTCACGGCGCTGCTCGGGTGCTACATCGTGGTCGAGTCGGCCCGGCTCGGCGTCTCCTACTGGACCGTCGCCCGAATGCTGCTCAACATCCTCCTCGATACCGCGGTCGGCTCGGTCCCGCTCGTCGGTGACCTGTTCGACGTCTTCTTCCGGTCACACCGCCGGAACGTGAACCTCGCGCTCGCCGACCTGGACGTGTCGGTGGAACTCGAGGAATGAGGAGCGCGAGGGTAGAACTTGAGGAGTGAAATGAGGACGGAGAGCGCGAGGGTAGAACTCGAGAAGCGATGAGCGATCGGACGAGCGACCGCCCCTACCCTCAGGTTCCGTCCGCGTCCTCGGAGAGGTCGTCGCCCAGCGAGCCCTCGTACTTCGCCTGGTCCTCGTCGGGGAGGTACTTCTCCTCCCACGCCACGACCTCCGGGAAGCCCGAGAACTCGTGGAGGCTCCCGACATCGGCGGCGTCGAAGGCGGCGTCGGCCTCGCGCATCGCCGCGGCGGGGTCCTCGGCGAACGTCGCCATCGCCCCGTGGACGCTCGCGATGGTCGTGAGCGTCGAGAGGATGGGGAAGATGACGAGGTCGAAGTCCCACGCCTGCAGGTCGTCGAGGTCGAGGTAGGGGGAGGTGCCGAGGTCGCCGACGAAGTTGTAGAGGGCGGGTCCGTCGACCTCGCGGCCGACGCGCCGGACCTCGTCGGCGTCGGTCGGTCCCTCGACGAAGCCCACGTCCGCGCCGGCGTCGAGGAAGGCGTTCACGCGGTCGATTGCCTCCGCCAGCGAGCCGCCGCCCGTGCCGCGGGCGTCGCTCCGCGCGATGATGACGAACGACTCGTCGCGTTCGTCGCGGACGTCCGCCGCCGCGCGGATCTTCCCGACGGCCTCCGCCTCGGGGATAACCTGCCGGCCTTTCGTGTGGCCACAGCGCTTCGGGAAGGTCTGGTCCTCGAGGTGGATGGCGCCGACGCCGGCCTTGATGTACTCGCGGACGGTCCGGACGACGTTGGTGGCGTTCCCGTAGCCGTTGTCCGCGTCGGCGATGAGCGGGACACCGATGCGCTCCTGGATGTTGGCGGCGTTCTCGATCATCTCGGGCATCGTGACGAAGCCCGCGTCCGGGTAGCCGATCTTCGACAACGAGGTCCCGTAGCCCGTCATGTAGATGGCGTCGAACCCCACGCCGTCGGCGACGGCGGCCGTGAGCGGGTCGTGGACGCCGGGACAGACGAGCAACTCGTCGTCCCGGAGGCGCGCGCGGAGTTCCGAACCAGTGGTCATAGCCGGAGGTCGGGCGCTGTCGTGAAACCCATATCGGTCACTCGAGGTGCTCCAGCACGTCGTCGGTCGACACGACGTCGCCGTACTTCGCGTCGATGTCGAACAGGTTGGCGCGGTGTGGACCCTCGGCGCGGTCCCCGACGGCGTCGGCGGGGACGATGGTCCGGTAGCCGTGCTGGAGGCTGTCGACGGCCGTCGCACGGACACAACCGCTCGTCGTAACGCCCGTCAGGACGAGCGTGTCGACGCGGTGGGTCGTCAACTCGGTCTCGAGGTCGGTTCCGAAGAAGGCGCTGGCGTACTTCTTCAGGATGACGCGTTCGTCGCCGACGGGTTCGACGCGTTCGTCCACCTCGACGGCCTCCGTCCCCAGGCGGAGTTCCTCCAGCGCCGGTACCTTCTCGATGAACCGGCCGGCGTCGCCGTAGGACTCCTCGAACGCGACGGTCGTGAAGTAGCGCGGCAGGTCGTGCTCGCGGAAGGCCGCCAGCAGCCGGGCGGTCTGTTCGAGTACGCCGCTCACGTCCGCGCCGAGATCAGTCTCCGGGTCGGTGAACGCGTTGACGAGGTCGATGACCAGCAGTGCGGGCTGTTCGCCCAGACCGACGGTCCCGCCGAACTCCCGGTCGCCGTAGTGGCCCTCTAGATCCTCGGTCCACTCCATGGCGTGAATCACCGCGGTACGGAGTAAAAAAGCCGCCGGGGGACGGGCGGCTGACGGTGGAGGGAAGGAGAATGGGGATGAGATGGGGGGCGGACTGCCCGCCCGACCGCCTCAGCGGCCCCGCTGGTCGAACTCGCGGCGCTCCTCTGCGATCTGCTCTTCGAGGTCGTCGTCGTCCGGCAGCGGCCCGTAGTCGAACTCCGCTAGGTCCTCGCGGGTCTCGCGGATGTCCGCGCGCTGTCGCTCGGTCGCGTCGGCGTCGACCTCGCCGTCCGCGACGACGACGCCGTACTCCTCGCGAGCGGCCTCGCTGGAGATCAGCCCACGGCGGACCTCCGTGGCGACCACCTCGGGGTCGCGCTCGAGGGGGTCGCCCAGGCCGCCGCCGCCGGCCGTGCTGAAGACGAGTTTGTCGCCCGCCGAGACGGGGACGTTCTCGACCTTCGAGGGGAGTTCCTCCTCGGTGCCGTCGGCACGGATTAGCTTCTTCTCGCTCCGCTGGGCGTGCTTCCCGCCCTCGACGCCCCACGGGTACGTGTGCGCGCGGTCGTCCTGGAAGGTGATGGCGCCGTCCTCCTCGAAGGTGTAGACCTTCGTGATGCCGTGCCCGCCGCGGAACTCGCCGGCGCCGCCCGTGTCCGCGCGGGTGCTGTACTCGTCGATGGTCAGCGGGTAGTACGCCTCCTGGTACTCCGCCGGGACGGTCCGGAACAGCGGCCACCAGGAGTGGCCGTCCAGGCCGTCGCCGCCCGGGCGGGCCGGGATGCCGCCGTAGAGAATCTCGAGCATCTGGAAGTCGTTGCCCTCGGAGTCAGTGCCGGCGTAGACGAGGTTGGGCGAGGTCCCGTAGCTGCCGGCGACAGAGAAGCCATCGATGAGCTTCGAGAACGTCGCCTGCAGCACGTCGAACTGCCGGGCCATCATCGGGAGGCGGTTGCCGAGCGCGGCCGGGAACTCCGGCTGGACGACCGACCCCTCGGGCAGCGTCACCTCGAACAGGTCGTAGTACCCGTCGTTGAACGTCAACAGCGGGTCGAACGCCATGATGAGGAAGACCCCGGTGAACATCTTGAACATCTTCTCGTTCAGGAGGAAGTTCACCGTCCCCGGCACCTGCTCGTCCGTGCCGGTCCAGTCGAGGTAGACGGTCTCGCCCTCGCGGTAGATTTCGAGGTGGAGTTTGATGGGGCCGTTGCCCATCCCGTCGTCGTCGACGTAGTCCTCGAAGGTGTAGCGCTCGCCCTCCGGGATGAACTCGTGGATGAGGTCGATCATCCCGTCGCGGGTCCGGTCGAGGATGGCGTCACAGCCCTCGACATAGGTCTCCTTCCCGAACCGATCACAGAGTTCGTGGACCCGCTCCTCGGCGGTCTTCGTCCCCGCGGCGAGCGCCTTGATGTCGGCCTCGGCGTGGTCCGGGAGCCGGGTGTTGTGCGCGAAGGTCTGGAGGAGTTCGCTGTCGAACTCGCCTTCCTTGTACAGTTTGACCGGCGGCAGGCGCATCCCCTCCTCGAAGATGGTCGTCGCCTGCACGGGCATGCTCCCGGGCGTCTTGCCGCCGACGTCCATCAGGTTCCCCCACTGGCTCGAGTAGCCGACGAGATCGCCGTCGTAGAAGATGGGCCGGAGCAACAGCATGTCCGGCGTGTGCGAGACGGCGCCCGCACACATGTACGGGTCGTTCGTCGCGATGACGTCGCCGTCGTTCAGGTCCGCCACGTCGAATGGGGAGTTCTGGATGATGGTGTCGATGGCCGACCCGAACTGCCCCATCACCATCCGCCCCTGCGCGTCGGCGATGAGGGGAAACTGGTCGGACTGCTCGCGGATGACCGGGCTGATGGCCGTCGTCTCGACGACGCGGTCCATCTCGTCGCGGGTGTTCGCGAGCGTGCTCTCGATGATGTCGAGTGTGGTGGCGTCGATGTCGTGCTCGCCGACGAAGTCTGGCGTCTCGGCGCTCATGTGGAATCACCTCGGGTGACCTCGATGTTCGCAAAGCGGTCGACGGTGGCCGTGTGGTCGGGCTGGATCACGATGGTCGAGTCGTCCTCGACGACGATGGCCGGGCCGGCGATCTCGTTGCCCGGTCGCAACGCCGTCCGGTCGTAGATCGGCGTCTCGACGTACGCCCCGTCGAAGTAGACGTCGTTCGTGTCGACCCGTGCCGCGCTCGGGTCTGCCTCGCCGGGCTCCTGCTCCTCGATGGTGACGCCCTCCAGCGTCCCCTTGCCGATGACCCGGAGGTTGGCGATCTCCAGCGGCGCGTCGAGCGAGAAGCCGAACTGGCGGTCGTGGCGTGCCTCGAAGTCGTCCTTGATCTCGGCGAGGCCGGAGCCGTCGCGGAGGTTGTCGACGTCGACGGGGATAGACATCTGGATGTCCTGCCGGAAGAACCGGCAGTCGGCGAAGTACTCGAACGCGTGATCGGCCGGGTCGACGCCCTCGGACTCGAGCCACTCGGCGGCCTCCTCCTGCAGGGCCATCAGTTCGTCGTGGACGTCCGCGCCGTCGACGTCGAGGTCCGTCTGCAGGTAGGTCTCGGAGAACTCGTTCTGGATGTCGGAGGTGAGAAAGCCGAAGGCGGACATGACGCCCGGGCCGGGCGGGACGACGAGCGGATAGGCGCCGATCACGTCCGCGAGCGCGTTGGCGTGCATCGGGCCGGCACCGCCGAAGGCGACGAGGCCGAACTCGCGCGGATCGTAGCCCCGCTCGACGGAGACGACCCGCAACGCGCCGTGCATGTTCTCGTTGACGATGTCGAGGATGGCCTGTGCGGCCTCCTCGACGCTCGTGCCGCGCTGCTCGGCGATCTCGGAGACGACCTCGCGGGCGGCCTCGTGGTCCAGTTCCATCTTGCCGCCGAGCTGGACCATCGGCGGAATCCGCCCGAGGACGACGTTCGCGTCCGTCACCGTCGGCTCCTCGCCGCCCTGCCCGTAACAGGCCGGCCCGGGATCGGCGCCCGAACTCTCGGGGCCGACCTGGAGGGCGCCGCTCAGCTGAACGCGGGCGATGGACCCGCCGCCGGCGCCGACCGTGTTCACGTCGACGGAGCGGGACTTGAACTCCCGGTAGCCGACCTTCGTCTGTCGGGTCGTCTCGGGGGACCCGTCCTCGACGAGCGAGACGTCGGTCGAGGTCCCGCCCATGTCCAGGGTCAGCACGTCGGGGACGCCCTTCTTCGAGGCGACGGTGGCCGCGCCGACGACGCCACCGCTCGGCCCCGAGAGCGCGAGTTCGACCGGGCGGTTCTTCGCTGCCGCCGAACTCATCAGCCCTCCGTCCGAGCGGACGACGTTCATCTTCGCCGTGGCGCCGGCGGCCGCGAGCGACTCGTCGAGGTCCTCGAGGTACCGGATGACCTGTGGCCGGGCGTAGTCGTTGATGACCGTCGTGAGCGTGCGCTCGTACTCCCCGTACTCCGGGACGATCTCCGCGGAGATGGAGACCGGGAGTCCGGGCGCCTCCTCGTCGACGATCTCGCGGACGCGCTCCTCGTGGGCCGGGTTCAGATACGAGTTCAACAGCGCGACGGTCACCGCCTCGACCCCGGACGCCTCGAGGTCGCGGACGGCCTCTCGGACCGCCGCTTCGTCGAGTGGCTCCGTCTCCTCTCCCTCCGGAGAACTGATCGTCCCCGCGACGCCGCGCGTGTCCACGAGGTCCGCCAGCGGGTCGGGCTTTTCCATGTCCATCCAGCCATACAGCGGCCCCGGCGTCCAGGCCCGGGCCAGATGGAGAACGTCCTCGTGGCCCGCGGTGGTGATGAGCCCGACGCGCGACCCCGTCTCCTCGAGGAGCATGTTCGTCACGACCGTCGTTCCGTGGAACACCAGGTCGAGTTCGCCGACCGACGTGTCGGCCTTCGCGGTCGCTTCTTCGATTCCCCGCAGGACGCCCTCGGACGGGTTCGCTGGCGTCGAGAGCACCTTGTCGATTGTGAGTTCGTGTGTGTCTTCGTCGAACACGATGACGTCGGTGAAGGTCCCCCCGACGTCCACGCCCAGGTTGTGTGGCATGTGATACCCAGAGACGCGTGAAGGGGATTTATACTTACCCCGAACTGCCAGCGTTCGTCGGACAGCGACCAGCAGCGCGACCGTTCTTGCGTTCTCCGTGTGTATCACTGGTGGCGGGCGCCGTCCCCGTGCCGACGCGGTTAAATCAGCCGCGTACCGCGCGCGCAGAGATTAAGAGGGCGCCGGCGTAGGCCGAGATATGGCAACGCAAGACGCCGCCCCGGCGGGCGTCAGCTTCGACACCGACGAGGAGACCCGGCTCATCCTCCAGTCCATCGACGACTTCATCGAGCAGGAGGTCGAGCCGCTCGAGGACGAACTCGGCGAGACGTGGTCGAACCCACGCAAGCGTCACGAGGACGACGGCCGCCTCGTGCCGGCGGTCGTGGACGCGCTGCAGGAGGTCCGCGAGCGCTCGGCCGACGCCGGCTTCTACGCGATGAACCTCCCCGAAGAGGTCGGGGGCGAAGGCGTCTCGAACGTGACCTGGTACCGCGCGCTCAGGCACGTCGCCTCACACGGGCCGGGCCTCCACTCGGCGATGCTGGCCGGCCCCGAGGGGCCGAAACCGCTGTTGATGCAGGCCACCGGTGACCAGGTCGAGACGTATCTCGAGCCCACCGTCCGCGGCGAGAAGTCGACGGCGTTCGCCCAGACGGAACCCGGTGCCGGGTCGGATTCGCCGAACATGCAGACCTCGGCCGAGAAAGACGGCGACGAGTGGGTCATCAACGGGACGAAACAGTGGATCACGAACGGCCCCTACGCCGACTTCGTGCAGGTGTTCGCGCGCACGACGCCACAGGAGGAGATGGGCCGCTATGGCGGCATCACCTGCTTCATCGTCGAGGACGACGAGTTCGAAGTCGCCTCGCTCAACAACGCCCACTCGGCCATCGGCCGGCAGGCCGAACTCGTCTTCGACGACGTCCGCGTCCCGGAGGACCGCGTCCTCGGCGACGTGGACACGGCCTTCTACGACGCGATGGACTTCCTCTCGCTGGGTCGCCTCGAGATCGGCGCGCGCGCGGTCGGACACACCGAGTACCTGCTCGAGCAGGGGACCCAGTACGCCAACGACCGCGAGGCGTTCGGTCGCCCCATCGGCAAGTTCCAGGGCGTCTCGCACAAGCTCGCCGAGGGCCGCGCCCGGGCGTACGCCGCGGACGCCGCCGGCCTCCGGCTGGCGTGGAAGATGGACGACGGCGAGCAGGCGATCGAGGACTCCTCCATCGTCAAGTACCTCGCCACCAACGTGATGTTCGACGTCGCCGACGACGTGGTGCAGGTCCACGGCGGCAACGGCCTCTCCGAGGACAACGACTTCATGACGGAACTGGAGACGGCCAAACTGCTCCGCATCGTCGAGGGCACCGACGAGATACAGCTCAACACCATCGCAAAGCAGATGGGCGTCAACTGAAGCTCACGTTGCCAGTTGAAGCGCACGTTGGGCGCTAATTGAGCCGAGGATGAGCACGTGCGCACGTGCTGTTCGCGTGAGCGTCGTGCCGGTGCGTGCCCGCGTGGCCGTCTGATGGCACGTGTACCGCGCGAGCGTCGTGCTGGCACGTGTCCGAGCGGCCGTCTGATGGCATGTGCCCGAGAGGCCGTGACACGACTCATACAGCCGTCTGCTGACACGTACCCACGCCGTCACCCGCTTCGACGGCTACTCGGGAGCGTGGCAGCGCGCCGCACGCTCCCACTAAATACCCGCCGGGCGCCCGTGGGAGTGCCTTCTTGTGCCCGCCCCGGGAGTACTCTGGTATGTCGGACCACAGCGACCCCACCGAGAACTGGCCCGCGACCCCGCCCTCCACCGACATCTTCGCTGAGGACCTCCTCGAGGGGGAGGTCTGCCTCGTTACCGGCGGCGGCACCGGCATCGGCGCGGAGATCGCGCTCGCCTTCGCCGACCACGGCGCCGACGTCGCCATCGCCAGCCGCGAGATGGACCACCTCGAACCCGTCGCCGAGGCCATCGAGGAGCGCGGCGTCGACGCCTGCGCGACGACGGTCGACGTCCGCGACGAGGAGCGGGTCGACGAGATGCGTGACACGGTGCTGGACGAACTCGGCGACGTCACCGTTCTCGTCAACAACGCCGGCGCGAACTTCCTCACGCCGTTCGAGGACCTCTCGCCGAACGGCTGGCGCGCCGTCGTCGGCACCATCCTCGACGGGACGGCCTACTGTACGATGAGCGTCGGCGAGCACATGCGCGAGCACGGCGGTGGCTCCATCATCTCGATGGGTGCCACGAACAGCGTCGACGGTGCGCCGTTCCACGCCCACTCCGGCGCGGGCAAGGCCGGCGTCCACAATCTGATGCAGACGGTCGCCAGCGAGTGGGCGAAGTACGGAATCCGCGCCAACACCATCGCGCCGGGCATCATCGAAACCGAGGGCGTCGCGGAGGCAGCGGGCGGCGCACTCCCGCCCCAGTTGCTCGACGAGATGGCCGCCGACCGCTTCGGCGTGGCACAGGACTGCGTCCCGCTGGCCGTGTTCCTCGCCAGCAGGGCGTCCGCCTACGTGACCGGCTCGTACTACGCCGTCGACGGCGGCCACCTCGTCCGGCAGTCGCCGTACTGACTGATATTCGGGTATCGTGGCTTCGTCGGAATCGGCCGGAAGTGACGGGCGTTTCGTCGAACAGGAGGATGGATTCAGCACGGCCCAAGTGCTATGAGCGGCGAACGGCAGCCCTCTCGTATGGGTGTAGACTCGTCCCGATCTCTGGTCTCACGGGCCTCGATTGTCGGGGGGATGGTCGGGGGAATCGTCCACGCGGCTGTGGCAGCGTTTCTCTGGAATCATTGGTTCGACAATCTGGGGGAGATGCTCGCGATTAAACCACTCAACGGGGCGTATATCATCCTCGGAATGTTCCTCCTCGGATTCGCCCCGGTCCTGTTCTACGTCGGCGGGAGGATCAGATCCCCTGTCATCGTGGTTGCTGTCTCCCTGCTCGTTTCAACATTCGGCTCGTGGCTGGCGAACCCAGTTCGTGCCCCGGCTGCTGTTCCCACCCCGTTCGCTCTGTACATTCTCTTCTGGGTCGCCGTCGTCGCTCTCGCGAGCGCGACAGGAGGATTGGAGTATCGTCGGACGCATCGGGCCACAGGTTGATCTGAGTCGAACCAGTCACTCGCTCGCCAGCCTCCGCAGATACGGTGACTGATATACGCGCTCTGTTCAGCAGATCGTTGGAACCTATTTACTGGATAATTATTTCAGTTAGTCCGAAATTTTGTGCTAAGTGGTCAATCTTACAGATAATTATCGGAATATTCTAGAAATTTGGATGTATCCGCTCGTACTCGTTCGACGGTCTGTCGCGCCGATCCGCTTTGCGTCTGTCCGTTTCTCAAGCGCGTCTTTGACAATGACCAACCCTCTTTCGTTCCGCCGGCGAACGGGCGGCCATGCGGCGGAGACAGGTCCTCGCTACCCTGGCCGCTGCGACGTCTGGGTGTACAGGTCTCGGGGGTGACCCGACGGCAGAGTCTGCCGGCGGAACGACGCCGTCCGGAACGCCCCGGACGGCCCCCGAGCGAACCACGTCAGAGTCGGACACACCCACGCCGCCGGCACCGCCGCGTTCGCGTGAGATCGCGGCCGTCGACCGCGAGGACGGGCCGATCCGCGAGACGTTCGGCGTCGCGGCCGATCTGTCTCTCCCGGACGACACGGTGGCGGGCGCGGACGCCGCACAGGTCGAACTCGCTCTCCGGACGGTGGCCGACGAGGAGCAGGCACTCACGTACGAGCAGACCCACTGCGGCCGGAACGAATTCAGAGCCACGACCGACGAGTTCGGGCTGTATCTCTTCCCCGCCGAGGGGGAGTGGACCAGAGACGAACTCGACTGTCCGGTCGTGAGCCGTCCGAACCTCGCGTGTGGTATCCCCGTCGTCGAGGAGACCGTCATCGTCCCCGCGTCCGAGCCGCTGACGTGGCGGTACGACGTAGTCGTCCCGCCCGGCAACCGCGAGCGCGGCGGCTGCGTGGTCCCCGGCCGGTATCGCTTCGCGAGGGCGTTTACCCACGAGGGGACGAGCGCCACGCTCTCGTTTGCGCTGTCGGTCTCGGTGCCGTAGGCCGCTGGGACTCGGTGCCGTAGCCGCCGGCGGAAGTTCTCTCCGTCCGGCGGCGCGTGCGTGCCGCCACGCGGAGCGCCGACTGGCCCCGAGCTCGCCGTCGCGGTGACCGACGCGACCATCTCGGCCGAATCGACCACGGCCGTGATTTGCGGTATACGAACGGGAGCGACGACACGCTCGAACTGAACGTCAGTCCGGAACAACCCGATTCGGTGTCGAACGAGGATGCGACGGGCGGGGTTCGGCGCCGGAACGCACATTCCGGTTCCGTCCTAATCCCCGGGTGACATGGTCCAGATGGAATCGGAGTCCGACGCGCTCGAACGGGGCGACACCGCGCCCGACTTCGAACTGCCGGGCGTGGATGGCGAGACGCACACGCTCGAGTCGTTCGCCGACAACGAGGCGCTGTTGCTGGTGTTCACCTGCAACCACTGCCCGTACGCGAAGGCGAAGTTCGACGCGCTGAACGCCATCGCGGCCGACTACGACGACGTCGCGGTCGTCGGCATCAACCCGAACGACGAAGAGGAGTATCCGGAGGACTCGTTCGAGAAGATGCAGGAGTACGTCGAGTCCGGGGCGATACAGTACGACGCCTACCTCCGCGACGAGTCCCAGGAGGTCGCGGCGGCGTACGGCGCGAAATGCACGCCGGACCCGTACCTGTTCGTGCGCCACGAGGGCGGCGAGGCGTCGCGCGCCTCGGGCGGCGAAGCGGCGGAGCCGCGGGGGGAGTGGCACCTGAAGTACCACGGCCGGCTGGACGACGCGATGAACCCCGGCGACGAACCGTCGGGTGAACCCGGCTTCGAGATGCGCGAACTCATCGACACGGTGCTCGCCGGCGAGGACGTCGAGGCGGAGTCGCGACCCTCGCGCGGTTGCTCGATCAAGTGGCGCGACTGAGGCCGCCCCTCCCAGCGACGAGCGGCAACCGTTTTCACCGGGGGCGTCGACGGCCACCGCATGGCCCTCACGGACTATCTCGACGAGGTCGAGCCGAGCGCCGTCATTCTCGTCGCCGTCGTGATGATCGTCATCCCAGAGCCCGCGACCACGACGCTGGGCGCGGGGCTTCTCCTCTTTGGCCTCGCGTGGCTGGCCTACGAGTGGAACCGGCCCTGACCGCGGTCCCACCTTCTCTCTTCGAGTCGGAGGAGCGCGAGTGCCTCGTGGTGGAGGGGGGTCGGCCGCGAGGGTCGCCCGAGCGGAATCGTTCTCCGGCGACCAGACGACCCCCGGGTGAGACGTCGGCTCGGCTACGCCTCATTCGCACTCGCCGCGCTCGTCCTGCTGGTCGGGAGTGCTGTCGGCGCCCGACAGCCCGACCTCGGCTCGGCGGCCGGGACGCCGACCTGGATCGTGCTGAACAAGGGCTGCCTCGCGCCCGGCGTGGTCGGGTTCGCCGTCACGTTCGCGCGCCAGCAGCCGCTGTTCTCGCTCATCGGCTGACTCTACATCGTGGTCGAACGCCACTACCAGGTCGGCGACCGTGTCGCCGTCGAGGGCTCGAAGGGAGACGTGGTCAGCGTCGACTTCTTCGTCACGACTCCCTGATACGGTTTACTGTAAATCGTTCCCGGCGCATCGGCGCCCCGGTCGGCCGACGCACCGGTAAACTGTTACACTAAACCGTATGAGAGATCGACGGCGGACTCGTCTTCTCGAACCATCCGGTCGCATCGTCACCTTCCGAACAGCGTCGTCTTCTCCTCGCACGTCTTCAACCGCTTCCGGGAGGGGTTCCCCCACATCTGGAACGAACTCTCGATACAGGTCGCCTGCGAGACCGACCCGGACTACGCCCGGGAGCCGATGACGGAGAAGGCCGACGACTCAGCAGTCGTCGAACCCGCGTTGCTCGGCTTCCTGTTCGTCGCATTCTGGGGCGAGGCTGTCGGGGTCGGCCCCGTCGAAGTCGTCGGTATCGTGGACCTGCACCGACTGCTCGGCGGCCTCCTCGAGACGCCGCCGGACCATCGCGTCGTGTGCCGTCTGCAACTCGCCGGCGGACAGCTCGATGTCCAGCGCCGCGAGGACGGCGCTGTCGAGTTCGTCCTGTGCTCGTTCTGCCCCGTCGAGGAGCCGCTCACCCGCACGGTGGACGGCCGCTCGTTCGTCCGGCGACGCCCCTGCCGGGTCGGGTATCGGGACCGAGGCCACCTCGTAGGTCAGCAACTGGAGCGCGCCGCCGCCCTCGTTGCGTCCCCACAGTTCGAGCATCACCTTGTGCAGCGTCGAGTTCAGGAGGTGGGGCACTACGGCTTCGTACTCGGTCACGTCGACCCGCTGGATGGCGTTGGTCGGCGCGAAACTACCCGCGTTCTCGACGGTGAACACCCGCTCGTCGTAGAATACCGGATGGAGCACCTCGGGCGCCGGCAGGTCGCCTAAGTCGAACCACGGCGTGCGCCGGGCGACGGTCTGCCCATCGGGAACGCCCTCGGCCTCGCCGTGTCGGATGTACTCCAGTACGGCGTCGTGTCCGTCATCTCGCAGCGCCTGCTTCACCGTCGCCGCGGCGGTCTCGCTGGTCAGCTCTCCCCGCCGCGCTGCCACCGCCTCGACGTAGTCGTGGAGGTCCAGGAGGTACCGATCCGTCTCCTCGAGTCGGCGCGTCTCGATGTCCCGCAGCGAACGGACCGCCGGGCAGAGGAACTCGTCGGGCAGATTCCACCGCGCCGCGTCGTCTCCGTCGAGCAGGAAGAACGCGTTGTTCCCCGTTTTGTGACCGAACGAGACGTCGGCGTACGTGCCGAGGGGCACCATCCGATCGCACGCGGCGAGTGCGACGAACGGCGCCGGCGCGGTGAGGTAGTAGCCCAGTTTCCCGCCGCCGCGCTCGGCGAGTCGCCGCTGTGGGACGCTCACGGTGCGATACGCGTCACCCGTCGCGACGGCAACCGACCGGTGGGCAGGGGCTTCTTGATCGTCTGCGACGATGCCGGCGAGCGTCCCCGGATCGACCGGCTCCTCGAGGCGGACGAAATCGGTGACCGTCCGGGCGCGTTCCTCAGCGTCCGTACAGCGCTCGACGAACAGCAGGACCGTGTCGACGAGCGCGTCGAACGCACGGGCCGAGAAGCCGACGACGGCCTCGAGCCTCGCGTGGTCGTAGAGGAACGTCTGCAGGTCCTCGCCGTACCGCGTGTCGAGCCACTTCGCCGGAACGACGTAGCCCAACCGCCCGCCGTCGCGGAGGAACTGGAGGCCGTGGGTGACGAAGTAGACGTAGGCGTCGGCCTTCGTCGAGAGGCGCCGGTCGCCGTCGTAGTACGGAGTCGTTCCCGCCGGCCCGAACGCGCGGAGATGTCGTCGGAAGTGATCCCTGTCGGTCGAGAGGGCCTCCTGACGGAGGTACGGTGGATTCCCGACCACGGCGTCGAACCGACCGATCCGGTGGCGGTCGTCCCCGTCTCTCCAGTTCGGCGGCGGGTCGTCATCTCGGTCTCTCCTGTCCGGCGGCGCGTCGTCATCTCGGTCTCTCCCGTCCGGCGGCGCGTCGTCATCTCGGTCTCTCCCGTCCGGCGGCGCGAGGTCGAAGAACGAGGCAGCGACGGTGTGGAGGTCGTCGGCAGAGCCTTCAGAGCCGTCGCCGGCCCGTTCCGCGAGATTGCGCGCGGCGATGTCGAGCGACACCTCGTCCACGTCGACCGCGACGAGGCTGTCGGCGATCTGCCCCGCGGTCGCCGCCGGGACCGCCCGCTGGATGCGATCGTGCGCCGCGAGGAGGAATCGGCCGCTCCCGGCGGCCGGGTCGAGCACTCGCGGCACGCCGGCATCCCCGGGGTCGCCGGCTCCGACGGGCTGGACAGCCCACTCGCAGATCGCCGCCGCGATGGCCGGCGGCGTGTAGAACGCGCCGAGCGCCGAGCGCCGGTCCGGCGAGAGGCGGTCCTCGTACCGCGCGCCGAGCGAGTCGTCGCCCATGGTCCTGCCACGGGAGCCGCCCACTTGACATCCTCCCCGCCCGAAGACGGGAACCTCTCCCCGAATACCCGTACCCGTTCGTAGTCCACGGGTCGCCCCCGGTGTGGCAGTACAGGGGTTCGACGGCACGCGACGCGCCCGTTTTTCACCCCTCCCCTCGTCGGCGTCCAGTATGGACACCGAGGAATTCCTGCCGCCGGTCACGGCGGCGTTCGCCGAGTCGGTCGGACCGACGCCCGACGACGTGGTCCGCGAGATGGACGCGCGCGCCGAGCGCGAGGGCTTCCCGACCGTCGGCCCCGCGGTGGGCGGCTGGCTCCGGCTGCTCGTTCGCGCCGTCGACGCCGAGCGGGTCTTCGAGTTCGGCTCCGGCTTTGGCTACTCGGCCTACTGGATGGCGCCAGCGCTCCCTCCGGACGGCGACCTGGTACTGACCGAAGTCGACGAGGATGAACTAACCGACGCCCGGGAGTACCTCGAACGCGGCGGCTACGCCGACCGCGCCCGCTTCGAGGCCGGCGACGCGCTGGCGACCGTCGAGCGCTACGACGGCCCGTTCGACCTCGTCCTGCTGGACCACGAGAAGCAGCGCTACGCCGAGGCGTTCGAGGCGGTTCGCGAGAAGGTGCCTGTGGGCGGACTGGTCTGTGCCGACAACGCGATGACCGCCGGCCCCATCGAATTCGACGCGCTCCGGGAACTCGTCGGGACAGCGAGCCCGGAGCCCGCCGATACGTCCGACGTCGACACGACAGACGCGACCCGCGGCATCGCCGACTATCTCGAGACCGTCCGGACAGACGCCGCGTTCGAGACGACGCTGCTCCCGCTGGGCGAGGGACTATCCGTCAGTATTCGAATAAACTGAGAGGTTACAGATTATATTAGAAGTTTGGAAAATAATACGCCATATCCGATAATGGTGGAAGAATTTGTGGAATATCTGGAGAATGATCGGGGCGGAGTTGTGGAGGTAGCGGCCGCTGCTGTCGTCGGCGTCGCGGTCGGCATCTGGTCGCAGGATCAGGCAGAGGGCCGCTTTTTCCGGGTGACGTAGCCGGCGATGCGGTTCCGGACGCCCTTGGATTCGACGTTGGTCGTCTCGTCGACGACGTCCTTGTTGTGATCGAAGTCCTGTCCGAAGGCGTTCGGGTAGCGCTCCAGCAGTCGGTTCCCGATCTTCTTGATGTAGGCGGGTTTGATGGCCATGGTATCGGAGACTGGGTGCTCCGTAGCAAAAAACGTTCGACTCTCGGGTCGGCGTGCCAGCCCGCGGCACGGCCGTGGCGGGGCGGGCCTACGGGTCGCGCCAGTCGACGAGGTCCTCGAACCGCGCCCACGCGGCCCGCTCGCGAGCGCCCGCACAGGAGTCGACCACGCACTCGTAGTGCGCGAGGCGCTCGCGGAGCGCTTCGTCGTCGTATCCCGCGACGCCGAGGCGAGAGGCAGCCACCGTGGCTTCGACGACGGCCGCCCGCGCCCGGTTGTGTGTCGGCACCGCTCGCGAGCGCACGACCGACTCCACGGGTGAGAGCGACCAGTCGACCCACTCGGTGCCGTCCTCCGTCCCCGCCTCGAGCCGCTCGACCCGGACGCGGGCCCACGCGGCGGCGCTCTCGAGCACCGGCTCCGGCTCCTCGCGGACGCTGCAGGCGGCCTCGACGAAATCCACCGGGTCGGTCCAGAACTGAACGTATCCCGTCCCGCGCTCCGCGAAGTTGCGGCGGGTCCGCGTCCGACCCCAGGTGCGGGCCGTGACGGGGCCGTCGTCGCGCTCTCGCGATTCGCCGTTGCCGTCGCCGCCGGGACCGTGGAGCCCCAGGGCCGCCACGTTCCAGCGGTCGTTCGGGCCGCGCGTCGTCACCACGGACTCGACCACGCCGCGGCCGTCGAGGTCGACGGGCCAGTCGGCGCGCGGGCGCTCGCTCACGGCGCACCTCCCGTGCCGGCTGCGCGTTCTCGCACGGTCACACCTCCCGTGCCGCCCGCACGTCCGCGCACGGTCACACCTCCACGCCGCGCCGGAGCGCGACGAACAGCGCGCCGGCGACCAGGTCGGCGGTCGTTCCCGGGTTGACGCCCTCGGCAACGAGGTCGTCGGCGAGTTCCGCGGGGTCGACGTCGCCGTTGCGAGCGGCGCGGGCGCGCTCCCGAACAGACGCTGCGGTCTCGCGGTCGTGTGTCTTCACGACGAACGTGTCGACCTCGGTGGCGAGCAGATCGAGATACGCCCGCGCCGCGCGGTCCGGGACGGGGCCCTCGTCCTCGCGGATGGTCTCGGCGGTGTCGAAGACGTGGGGGTATCCCGACGCCAGTTCCGCCGCGACGCCGTCGATGTCCGCGGAGCGTTCCATCACGTCGCGGAACGTGAGTCCGCGCTCTCGGAGGGCCGGCGCGACGTCGCCGCCGCGCCGAACGTCCAGGTCGTCGAGGCCCTCGGGCGGGTCGTCGACCGCCACGTCGACCGCGTCGAACGCGCGGTAGAAGCCGACGGCGTCGTCGACCGTCGTGGACTCGACCACGGCCGCCGCGCCATCCGGCGTCAGGTCGACCTCGCGGTCGGCGTACACGAGCGGCAGAACGGTCAGAATGGCGCCGAACTGCGTGTTGCCGCCGCGCTGGTGAGACATCCCCTCGACGGCGCGTCGGAACGTCGCGCCGAGCGGCTGGTCGGGAACGGACCGGAAGGCGGGTTCGGCGCCGACCGCGCCCGCCAGGAAGTGCTCGAATCGGAGGTCGCCGTGGTCGTGGTGGCGGTCGACGTTCCCCGGCTTCGGCGTGCCCGCCACCTCCAGGAGGAGCGCGAGGACGGCGTCCTGTGCGGCCGTCCGCGGACTCGCGCTCGTCACCGCGTGTCACCCCCATCCGTCGCGGGGCGGGGCCGCTGTTCGCTCGCCCCGGCGAACCATTCGTCGACGGCGGCCCGGACGCGGCGCAGGAGCCGCGGCCGGTCGCTCGGACGCCCCACGGAGACGGCGTCGGCGCCGTACGCCAGGTACTCCCGAACCGTCCGGCGGTCGCGAACGCCGTTGTTGGCGACGACGAACGCGTCCGGACAGGCGGCGACCACCTCGGCCACGACGCCCTCGGAGTCCATCGCGTCGACGTGGAGGATGTCCGCGCCGGCCGCGTGTGCCCGGCGGCAGGCGGCGGGCAGGTCGACGCCGGCGAGTTCCGTCCGGCACTTCACGCTCACCGTCGCACCCGCCTCGCTGGCGGCCCGGACCTGCGCGGTAAGTCGGTCGGGCGCCCGTAGCAAGGACTGCCCGGCGCCGGCATCGCACATCTCGGTCTGCCGGCAGTGGGCGTTGACCTCGAGAACGGCGTCGTGCCGGGCACAGACCGCGGCGGCTTCGGCCACCGGCTCGGGGCTCGCGGCGCGGACGTTGAACGCCGGGCGGAGCGGCGCGTCCGCGAGTGCGGCGAGTTGCTCGTCGACGAACGCGAGCGGGTCGTCTGGCAGGAACTCCTCGCGGTCGCGGGCGACGAGCGCGCGAGCGGCCTCGCGCGTCGGCCCATCGAGTGCGATGCCCCCGAGGACGGCCACTCCGACGTGCGTCGCGGCCGTCCGGGCCCACGACGCGTCGGATTCGCCCGAGAGTGAAGCGACGGCGACGCGGGGGTCGAACGGTGTCCTCGTGTCCGGTGGCTGCTCGCTCACGCGATCACCTCCAGGGCCTCCCGGCAGGCCCGCGCGACGCGCTCGGCGTCGGCCTCGGTGTCGAGCGTCGTGTCCGTGCACACCACGGGACGGTCGAGTGCGGTCCCGTCGTCGTCGTCCAGGACGAACGCGTCCACGTAGGAGTAGGCGTCGGCCACCCCGCGGGTCGAGGGCTCGTGGCCGGTCGCCTCGAGCAGTTTCGCGGCGGGGCCGGAGAAGACCCGGTCCTCGACGAACGGTGAGACGGCCACGGTCGGCGTCCGTTCCAGGGCGTCGCGGAAGGCGTCCATCGCGACCATCGGCCCGATGCTCGTCACGGGATTGGAGGGGCCGATGACGACCGGATCGGCGAGCGTCGTCAGCACCTCGTCGGTCGGTTCGGCGGACTCGGCGCCGCGGAACTCCACGGACTCGACCGCCGGGTCGGCGCGCCGGTGGACCCAGAACTCCTGGAAGTGCATCGGTCCCTCGTCGGTGTGGACGATGCTCGCCACGGGGTCGTCGCTCATGGGGAGCAGCGTCCGCTCCAGGCCGAACGCGTCCGCGAGTCGATGTGTGACCTCGGTGAGCGTGTGGCCCTCGTCGAGCAGCGAGGTCCGCGTGAGGTGGACCGCGCGGTCGCGGTCGCCGATCTCCATGAACTCCGCGACGCCGGAGAAGCGCCGCCAGCGCGCGATGTCGCGGCCGCCGGTCTGTGCCTCGTCGGGGAGATACTGCGGCCCGCGTTCGAGGCCGGCCGCGTCGGCGAGTTCCTGCAGGCGGTCGTGGGTCTCGGTCGTGTCGCCCTCGATCCCCCACCAGCGCTCGCGGTCGAGGACGCCGCCCTCGAGAAAGAGGACGGTGTCGAGGTCCGGGCAGACGAGGTGACCGCCGAGTTCGACGTCGTCGCCGGTGTTCGCGACCACCGTCGTCTCGTCGGGGGCGAACACGGCGTCCGCGCCGGCGAGCAGTTTCGGCGTGCCCGTGCCGCCGGCGAGGAAGGTGACCATACCCCGGCTCCGGCGTGGCCCGACTAACGCGTTTCGCTCGTTCGGCGCGCGGTGGCTACCTATTCGGCGCGCGGTGGCCGCCCGCTCGGCGTGTACCGGCCCCGAGTCGGGCAGCCACGCGTAGCCTTTTGTCCGACGCCGCGGAACATCCCGTCGATGGTCACCATCAAGGACTCCGTTCACGACCACATCGACGTCGAGGGCGTGGCGGAGGCCCTGCTCGAGACGCCGCCGGTCCAGCGGCTGCGGCGCATCCGCCAGCTCGGGACCGTCCAGCTCGTCTACCCCTCTGCCAACCACACCCGCTTCGAGCACTCGCTCGGCGTGTTCCACCTCGCCGACCAGGCGCTGAAGCACCTCTCTGTCGCCGGGCGGCAGGCAGAGCGCGTCCGGGCTGCCGCCCTCCTGCACGATGTCGGCCACTCGCCGTACTCGCACAACACCGAGGATGTGGTCGAGCGCTACACCGGCCGGGCCCACGACGACGTGGGGCCGCTCATCACCGAGGGGTCGGTCGCGCGCGTCCTGACAGAGCACGACCTCGACCCGTCGGCCGTCGCGCGGCTGGTGCGGGGCGAGGGAGAACTCGGCCAGCTCGTCTCCGGCGAACTCGACGTCGACCGGATGGACTACCTCGTCCGCGACGCCCACCACACGGGCGTCCCGTACGGCACCATCGACCAGGCGCGGCTCGTCCGGGAACTCGCCCTCGTCGACGGGAATCTCGCGCTCGGCGAGGGGAACGTCCAGACCGCCGAGTCGCTGCTGCTCGCCCGGGCGCTGATGAACCCGACGGTCTACAACCACCACGCTGCCCGCGTGGCGAAGGCGATGCTCCGACGGGGCGCAGAGCGGCTGCTCGATGGCGAGGTCGCGCCCGAGGACCTCCGGCGGATGGACGACTGGGACTTCCGCGTCGCGCTCCGGGACCACGAGGCGACCGCCGCCATCGCCCACCGCCTCGACCGGCGCGACCTCTTCAAGCGCGCCGTCTGGGCCGAACTCGCCGACGCGCCCGACGACCTGCTCGATGCGGACCACCACGAGATCGAGGCGCTCGAGACCGACATCGCCGAGGAGGCGAACGTCGACCCCGACGCGGTCATCCTCGACGTGCCCGGCGAACCGCGGATGAAGGAGTCGACGACGAAAGTCGTCGTCAACGGCGAGGCCCGCCGGCTGGACCGTCAGTCGGCACTCGTCGACGCGCTCCGGACGGCCCAGCGCGACCAGTGGCGCATGGGCGTCTACTGCCCCGACGAACACACCGAGGCCGTCGGCCCCGCCGCCGAGTCGATCCTCGGGCTGGACCTCGACGCGCTGGTGACCGACGTCCGCTCGCGGATGCACGCGCGTCTCGACGAGTTCTGAGTCGCGAAAACGTCGATAGATATGAAATATCTACAATAAACATGCAATACTGGAAATAATTTTCGAAATTCTGCCAAATAAAATATATCCTCTGTTGTCGGGTACTGACCGCTCGGAGCCGACGCTCCGCGGTACCGCACACTCGGGTGCCGGGGGCCGGCGTGCAGGGCGGAGTGATCGCCTGGGCAGGCATTTAGTGGCTCCGGGGCGTGCTGCCGGTGCATGCTCGAACTCTACCAGTCCGAGGGGTGTCCACACTGTGAGAAGGTCCGGCAGAAGCTGTCTGAACTGGGCGTCTCCTACGTCATCCACAATCCGCGCCTCCCTGGCGGCGCGGGCGGCGACGTCACCAACGAGGTGACACACGACGAACTCACGGCGGGCGGCGAGGACCAGATCCCCTACCTCGTCGACGCCCGGCGGGGCGTGACGATGTACGAGAGCGACGACATCGTGGCGTATCTCGAGGAGCACTACGCCTGATACGGGTTACTGTAAATCGGTTCCGGCACGTCGGAGCCCCGGTTGTCCGACGCACCGGCACACTGTTACACCAAACCGTATGAGATTGCGGCAACGGGGACTGCTGCGTCTGGCACCGAACACGGCGACTTCGACTGGAGGCTCCGGCCACGCCGGCCGAGACCGCGTTCACGCCAGCGGCCGGAACGTCGTCTCGCTGCCGGGGTGGTCGACGGTCACGACGGTGGTGCCGTCGTGAACGACGCGGAACTGGTAGAAGTCCGCCGGGAGCGTGACGGCGAGGTCGAACTCGGAGCCGGGGGTGCAGTCGGCGGGCGGGCGCTTCGTCTCGTCGGGTTCCGTCGTAACCGTCAGGACCCACTCGTCGGGGCCGACCGCTGTGAGGGCCGTGTCGACGTCGAGGGAGGCGGCCTCGTGGCTCACGCTGTAGTCCAGGTGGACAGCGGTCACGCCGCCGAGCGGGACGACGCCGACCCAGTCGCCGTCCCCGACGGGTGCACAGCTGGCGACGACCGTCACGTCGTGGGCGGGGGCCGCGACGCGGGCCGTGACGGTGCCGTCGTCCGTCCGGGGAGCGACGTTGGCGAACGCGGTCGGGAGGGCGAGTGCGAGGAGGACGCCCAGAAGGATGCCGAGGAACAGAGCGGAAAGAGAGCGGTTCATGCTGCTGTATTGGCTGTCGACACGATAACTCCAGCGTGAGCCGTGACGACTCGGGACAGTGAGCCGGCGAACCGCTTCCGGGCCGATGAACCGGCCTCGGTCACAGGCCCCCGAACTGTCCCCGCTCGGTCACGGGCTCCGAACTGCCCTCGGCACGGGCCGACGAACTGCCCTCGGACTGTTTTTACGCGCCGGGTACCTACCCGGAGTAATGGCCGAGGACGCGGACGGATACGTCTGCACGCAGTGCGGGCGCCAGCACCCGACGGACATGTCGACCTGCGAGTGCGGGTCGGCCTCGTTCAAGCCGGTGACCGAGCGCCTCACTCGGCGGTGCACGGAGTGTGGGACGCTCGTCTCGAAAGGCGTCGACAGCTGCCCGGAGTGTGGCTTCCGGTCGTTCGAGCCCCTCGACGCGGGCCCGACGGCCGGCGAGGTCGCCACGGGATACCAGGAGTGGCGCTGCACCGAGTGCGGGTGCGCACACCAGCGCAACAACCCGCCGTGCAAGCGGTGTGGCAACCACACATTCGAACGGGTCGACGTCGACGCGGACGAGGTGGTCCCGACGGAGTTCCTGGACGGCCGCTGGTACGAACTCGACCGGCCGACGCTGGGCCTGGCGCTGGTCGCGCTCCTCCTCGTCAGCGTCGTCGGGGCCGGCATCCTCGGCGTCGGCCCGCTCGCCCCCGAGCCGCCGTGGACCGCGACCGTCGACGAGGCGGCGCTCCAGACGGCGGTCGTCGAGGAACTCGACGCGGCTCGCCGCGAGAACGGCGCCGCGGCCCTGACGACCGACGACGCCCTGGTCGACGCTGCCGAGAGCCGTGCCGCCGACCTCGTCGGGGGCGACGGCGGCGCGTCCATCTCCCAGCGCGTCACGACCTGCGACGCGACCGGCGCGTCAGTGACGGCCAGGGGGAACCAGCCGCCGCCCGGCGACGGCAACGGCGACCCGACGACGGCCGAACTCGCCGATGCGGTGGTCTCGACGGTGCTCTCGGGCGACGGTGGTCCCTTCCTCGATGCGTCGACCGAGCGCGTCGGCGTCGGCGTCGCGACCGACGGGGGGCGCCTGGCCGTGGTGGTCGCGGTCTGTTGAGGCGCTGGACGGGCCGTCGAGTCTCCGAAGCGGACGGGACCGCCAGCGGGCGCCGGTGGCTTTTTGTCTTCGCCCGAGCGAACAGGTGCCAAGTGAGACGCACACATGGCACAGGCTGGATTACTCGCGAGCACGGTCCTGATGGGCGTGCTCACCGCAGGGGTCGTGATGCTGCTGGCGCGGGGCCGGGGGTGGCGACACTACACGCCCACCGACCTCCCCGCGCGCCGGGATGACGTGACGCCCGTCATCGACCGTCCGGGCCTGATGGCGACCGGATTCATCGCCGCCGTGTTCGTCGTCGGCGGGGCCGTGGTGCTGCTGGCGGGCGGCCTGGCGACGATAGGAACAGCCGCCCCGTCCATCGACATGGCGGTAGCGGTTTCCGCGCTGCTCGCGCTCCTCATCGCGGGCTATGCGTTCGCGGGGTCGTACTCGACGGCCCGGTCGCACGGTGCCGGCAACGCACAGGCGCTCCTGGTCGGACTCTGGGCTCTCGGCCTCCTGTTCGTCCTCGCTATCGCCGCCAAACTGTTCGTCGCCTGACCGATGTCGACCCGCAATCTCGCGTTCAGACCCGGCAGCGACGAGTGGTGGCTCGCCACGCTTCTGGCAGCCGAACTGCTCGCGCTCGTCGGCTACTTCGGCCTCACGAGCGCCGCCGTCACCGACCCGCGCTACGTCCTCTATCCCCTCGTCTGGATCACGGTCGGCGTCTGGGCGGTCCTCCGGACGTCCCCCCCGAGCGCGAGCGCGCGGGCGCGCTGGGTCGCTGGCGGCGTCGCGGCCGCGTACGTCCTCGTGCTGGCGTTCCTGACGGGACTGCTGGCGGTCTACCTCTCGTCGGGGGGACACAGCCACTCGCACATCCACGGACTCCAGGTGACGATGACTGCCCCCGGCTGGGGGCCGCGCGTGGCCTACGTCACCCACGCGTTCCACGTCTACTTCGTCCCGTTCCGGGTCGTCGGCTACCTCGCGCTGGGGTACCTGGTGTACGCCACGCTGCTCGACGCGACGAGCGCCGCGCTCTCCGGCGTCATCGGCGTCGCGACCTGTCTCAGTTGCGCGTTCCCCCTGGTGGCGTCAGTCCTCGGGGGCCTGGGCGGCGCGGCCCTGTACGGCGGCCTCGCGACCTACTCGCTCGACATCTCGACGGCCGCGTTCCTCCTCGCGGTGGGGCTCCTGCTCTGGCGTCCCGGCCACCGGAGGGCTGACGCACCATCGTGACGCGTCCTCCGAGCCCGGATTCGCGCCGTTCGTGGTTCCGCGCCGTCGCACTCCTCGCCGTGCCGCTCCTGGCTGGGCGGACCGCCGCCCACGTCGGCGCACTCGGTGGGGCCGGAACCCCCCAGCCCGTCCCGTTCTGGCTCGTCGCGCTGACGGGCGGCGGACTCGTCGGCGGTTCCTTTCTGTTCACCAGCCTGATGACCGACCACGAGACCATCCAGGCGGTGAACGCGAGCCGACTCGGACTGCCGTCGGTCGGCACGCTCCGGCGTGGCGCGCGCGAGGCCGGCCGCGCTCTCGGCGTTCTCGGACTCCTGGCGGTGGTGACGGTGGCGCTGTTCGCCCCGGCAGCAGCGACGAATGCGGCCGTTCTCCTGGTCTGGGTCGGCTGGTGGGCCGGCTACACCGCGACCACGTACCTCCTCGGGAACTCCTGGCCGGCGCTGAACCCGTGGCGGACGCTCGCCGCCCGCCTGCCCTCGCGCGAGCGCGACCTGCCCGACGTCGGCGCGTGGCCCGCCACGGCGGGGCTCCTCGGCCTGGTGTGGCTCGAGGTCGTGAGCCCGGTCGCCTCCGACCCGCGATTCCTCGCGGTCGTCATCCTCGGCTACACCGCGGTTACGCTGGCGGGCGCGGCGGCGTTCGGCGACCGGTGGTTCGCGCGCGTCGACCCCGTTTCGCGCGTGTTCCGGCTGTACGGCTGGCTCGCGCCGGTCCAGCGGACGGGCGACGGCCTGGCGGTGCGGCTTCCCGGCGGGACGCTCCCAGAGCGCGGGGTCGCCGACCGCTCCGAGGCGGCGTTCGTGGTCGCGCTGCTCTGGGTGACGACCTTCGACGGTCTGGTTTCGACGCCCGCGTGGAACAACCTCGTCGGCCCGCTCGTCGCCGTCGGCGTGCCGGCGTCGCTCGTCTACCTCGTCGCGACGGTCGCCGGCTTCGGCGCCTTCCTCGGCGTCTATCGCCTCGCCGCGGGCTACGCCCGCCAGACGGCCGACACGTACGTCTCGTCGGCCGCCATCGAGCAGCGGTTCGCGCCCGCGCTGCTCCCGATCGCCGCCGGCTACCACCTCGCACACTACCTCGGCTACGTCGTCGGGCTGGCGCCGGCGCTGTGGGCCGCAGTCACGAATCCGTTCGGCTCGCCCGCGCTCCGGGCGGTCGTCCTGCCCGACTGGTTCGGCGGCATCGCGCTCGCGCTGGTCGTTCTTGCGCACCTGGTGGCGATCTGGGTCGCCCACGCCATCGCCTTCGACCTGTTCCCGGGGCGCCTCCAGCCCATCCGCAGCCAGTATCCGTTCATCATCGTGATGATCGCCTACACCGCCACCAGCATGTGGATCGTCTCGCAACCGTTCGCCCGACCAATCGCCGTCTGAGTCATGTCACCGCGCTCGACCATTCCCCACGACACGGACCGCACCGGAGCGCCGGACGCCGCGGCCACCGACACGACCGCCCCCAACCCGCCGGAGACCGTCGTTCCGCCCGGCGAGGAGCCGGCGGTCTGCCCGTACTGCGAGCGGCCGTTCCGCGACGCGGACGTCCTCGCGCTCCACGTCGGCGAGCGTCACGGAGACGTCAACTCCGACGCCGAGCAGGCGGCCTACGAGACGGCCCACGAGGCCGAGGGCGACGACCTGTTCATGTATCACCTCCGCGTCATCGCCGCGCTCGGCGTGCTCTACGCGGTGCTGGTGCTGGTGTACATGATCGTGCTGGCCTGACCGAGTGGCCGGGCCAGCGAGACGACCGGTGGCTACGACCGCGGCTCGCCGGCGTCAGCGTCCGGAACGGACTCCTCGGGCGTCGGGTCGTCGGCCGGCGCGTCCTCGGACGGGTTCCTCACCTGGGCCCCGGCCACGACTACGAACAGCACGAGCGCCGTGACGCCACTCATCGCCAGCGCGAGCGGAACCGTCGGCGGCGCGTTCAGCGACCGTCCCGCCGCGAGCGCGACGCCCACGCCAGTCGGGAGCGAGAACAGCGCCGCCCAGAACAGTCCCTCCCAGGTCAGATCGCCGGGGAGCATCAGCCGGCCACCCCGTCGGATGACTCCGGTGCCGGCAGCCTGGTCACAGCAGCGCCGCGCACGCTCGACAGAACCGGTACCCCGGCTCGTTCTCGGTCCCACAGCGCGCACAGAGCGCTCCGTCGACACTCGCCGCTGTCTTCGCGTCCCCACTCTCGTCTCCGTTTCCGTCGTCCGGCTGCCACTCCCGGGGCGTCGCCGAGTGGCCCGAGGCGACTGGCGGGAGTTCGGATTCCTCGACCGCCACGTACTGCGAGAGGTACAGCACCAGCGGTACCTGCACCGCCGGGATGACCACGAGCGCCGCGACGAGCCAGAGTGAGACGCCCATGGCGGATCACGTGATGGAGTACGAGGCAGCGATTGTCAGCGCGAGCGCGGCCAGCAGTCCCATCCCGTACAGGTAGGTCAGGGAACGCTGCTCCCACCGGAGATGCTGGTAGTAGCCCGCGACGATGACGGCCTTGATGAGCGACAGCGCGATGATGACGGCGAGTGCGAGCATGTACGTGCCCGGTTCCAGCAGGCCCGCGTACTCGACGCCGACCTGCACGGTCGCCCCGACGAACAGGATCACGTAGATGTACGTGTAGAGTTTCGCGTGTGACATTTTTGTGCTGAGTATTTTTGTTTTATTTTCCTGTTTTTGATTTTGTTACGTTGCTCCAATCGTTATATCAGAGGATGTAGAACAGCGGGAAGAGGAACAGCCAGACGATGTCGACGAAGTGCCAGTAGAGACCGAAGTACTCGAGTGGCGCATCGTCGTCGAGGTAGGCCCCTCGCCAGGCGCGGGCGAGCATGTAGGTCGCGATGATGAGCCCGACGAGGACGTGGGCGGCGTGCAGGCCAGTCGTCAGGAAGAACGTCGACGACCGGATGTTCGTCGACAGCCAGACGCCCTCGTGGAACAGTTCGTACCACTCGATGCCCTTGTTGGCGAGGAAGCCAAGGCCGAGCAGGATGGTCACGAGCATCGAGGCGACCACGCCGCGCCGGGAGTTGCGCTCGGCCGCCACCAGCGCGAGCACGACGCTGAACGAACTCGTCAACAGCAGGTAGGTGTTGATGAGCCCGGGGAGCGAGCGGTGCGGGACGAGTTCCCAGGCGGTCCAGCCGCCGGGATACGCGATCCTGATGAACACGTACGAGCCGATGAATGCGCCGAACAGCACCACGTCGCTGGCCAGGAACACCCACATCCCGGTCTTCGTGTTGGACGTCCTCGAGAACGGCCAGCTCTCGCCGAACGGACCGGTCGGGGCGTGGAACTCCTCGAGCCCCATCGCGACGAAGGCGCTCAGCCCAAGCACGCCGCCGAAGACCAGCGACGCGAGGTGGACCATCCCCCACATCCCCTCGATGAGCTGTCCCTCCTGGATTCCGGAGAGGCCGAAGAACGCGAACAGCGACGCCACGCCGATCACGAACGGCCAGATGCTCGCATGGCTGGCGTGCTCCTCGTCGCCGTGGTCCTCGTGGACCGTCGGCGAGACGCCCTCGTCGGCCGTCGCGACCTGCCCGCCGTCGGTTGCGGCCTCACCGCCGTCGGCGGCCGCGTCCCCTCCATCGGGCGCCGACTCGGGGCGGAACGAGAGCTTTCCGTCCCCGTAGCTGGGGATGCCGGGGAAGTTCTCCAGCGGCGGCGGCGAGGGGACCGCCCACTCTGCGGTCGTCGAGTAGGCCCAGGGGTTGTCGTCGGCCTCCTCGCCGACGAAGACGGCCTTCCCGATGGTGTAGACCGTGACGAGGAACGAGAAGCCGAGGATGAACGCGCCGATGGTAGCGAGCTTGTGCCACGGGGCGAACGCCTCGGGGTAGTTGAACACCCGCCGGGGTGTCTCCCAGGCCACGAACATCGGGAAGTAGAGCAGGTTGAACCCGATGAAGTACA
>JBDGSA010000026.1:0-29867 GCA_042217755.1 Haloglomus sp.
CGCGCTTCTCGCGGTGTTCCTGGGCCTCGTCGACCTTCTCGCGGGTCTTCGCGTTGAGCTCGTCGCGCTTGGAGGCGCGCTCGGAGGCCATCTGGTTCAGCTCGTTGCGCCGGTCCCGGAGCTGCCCGGCGAGCTTGATGAGCTGCCCCTTCGAGTCGTTCTCGAGGTTGTCTTCTGTCAGTTCTACGTTCTTGGTTTCGTCGATGCTCTCTGCCATTGTTACTAGTCTATCCATTACCGCTCCGCGGTCGCACAGCTGTCCCTAATGGACGTTGCAGCCACCGAAGGATCGAGGTTCCTGTCATTCTGGTCGGCTGGCGATGCTGGCGAACGCCGGAGGCGTTCTGGTAGTTTCAGTTTTATCGCACATCCATATAATGGTTTCGCCGCGTGAGACCCGTGAAAACAGTCCACACGGCGCTCGTACCCCGGCAACAGTTGACACGGCTGGTGGGGCACGATGTAAACAGCGCTCACCATCGGTACAGGCAGCTGCTCGCGGAGCGTCGGGATGAAGTGGACTGGCCGCCGCGGACGAACATGAGCGAACATCCATCGTCCAACGCCCCGCTCCACGAGGAGGTCGTCCACGCACACGGGCACGAACACGTCCGGGCCGAACACGAGAGTACGTTCGAGGTGACGACTGACGACTGGCTCACGCCTGCCGGCGACTGCATCCTCGCTATCGAGGCCGACCGCGCGCCGGCGGACTTCGCGGACGCGTTCGTCGAGGCCTGTCGGGACGCCGGCGCCCGCATCGAGGCGACCATCGCGGTCGATCCGGACCGCGACTGGGACGACCCCGCCCATCGGACGACCGTGACCGGGCACGGACACCCCGACCTGACCTTCGCGGACGAGCGCAGTGCCGTCGGCCGCACCAGCGACCACGTCGACGACCGGACCGTGCTGCTCGGCGCCGACGCCGCGGCCGCGGATCTCGATCGCGACCTGGTCGATGCGCTCGCCGACGGTGCCGACCTGCGGCTCACGCTTCGCGTCGAGAACTGAGTTCCCCAGTCCGACCGGGTGCATTCCGGTTCCGGCGTGATCCTATCCGACTCCTCCGCCGCGGACAGTCACTCGATGTCGACCGTGATCACGCCGTTCGAGACGCGCCGGTCGGCGCTCGCGGGGTCGAACGGAAGGTCGAACGAGCGCTCGACGCCCCCGGCGCCGACGGTCAGGCCGAAGTGATCGAGTTCGACCGTGGCGTCCGGGTCGTCGACGACGACCGTCGCACTCTCGCCGTCGGGCGCACAGTCGAACCGGACCAGCGGCGATGGGGCGTCCGCGTGACCGCTCGTATCGTCGGATTGTCCGGCCGCCACCGCCCGCCGAACCACCTCGGGATTCTGTCCGCGCCGGACCAGCAGCACGCACCGACCGGCCCCCCCGTCGCGATCCTCGATCTCGACGTGTTCCGTCTGCAGGGTGGCCGAGACCCCGGGCAGCAGGCTCAGCCAGCGGACGAACAGCTGGAGTGGGGCGAAGAACGGATTCATTGCCGGATGATGGTCTCTTCTGGTATTCATCGGTTTCGGTCGTGGCAGAATCGCCGCCCGTATTCTTGCTCGGTGGACCGACGCCCGCATTCTTGCTCGGTGGACCGACGCCCGCATTCTTGCTCGGTGGATCGACGCACGCGCTCCTGTTCGGGAGGTCGCGTTACGACGAACGAGAACGGCAGACGGCGGCAGCGCCTACTCGCCCTCGAGCGGCTGGCCGCGTCGGTCGATGCGGGTGGCCGGGAGGCCGGCACGGTCGGCGTGTTCCTGGATCGCGTCCTCGCTCTCGGCCTGGTAGTGGCAGAACGTTCCGCTGATCTGCCCGTCGTCTGTCGTCATCACCTCCGATTCGACCCAGCGGATTCCGACGCCTTCCTCGCGGAGTTCCTCCAGCGCCTGCCCCGATTGCTCGCCCGCCGCCTCGAGTTCCGCTTCGGAGATCGGTTCGCCCAGTTCGCGCAGGATGAGATAGTCTTTCAGTTCGGTGTCGGACATGGTAACGCGCAGTGCGTGAGACGGCCTGGAATTACCATAAGTGTGGTGGTGAGTGGCACAGAAAGCGCGAAGCCGTGGTCGAACCGTTCGGTGCGCTCTCGGCCGCGCGACCGCCAGCAGCCGGTCTGAGCCCCGCGCTCTACGAGCGGATCGGTGTCCCATCGCCCGGCCCTCGTTCCGGTGAAACCGCCGTCGACGGCGTGTCGTCCCGCCAGCCGCTCACGACAGACCGATGGTCCTCGAACCCGCCGAACCACACATGGACGGCCGTATCCGCGACATCCACGCCGCGCTCGTCGACGAACACGGCGAACCCGATCCCCCCCGAGAGCGGCCCGCTGTCGACTCCCTCATCCACACCATCCTCTCGCAGAACACTACCGACGAGAACCGAGACGCCGCCTGGGACTCCCTCGTCGCTGAATTCGGCCACGACTACGAGGCCATCGAACGCGCCGACCACGACGCGCTGGCTGCCAGCATCCGCACCGCCGGGCTGGCCGACCAGAAGGCGACGCGGATACAGGACGCGTTGCGGACGGTCCGCGAGCACACCGGCGGCGACTACTCGCTCGAGTTCATCGCGGACATGGACGTCGAGGAGGCCCAGGAGTGGCTGACGAACATCCGGGGCATCGGCGACAAGACGGCCGGCATCATCCTCCTGTTCAGGTTCGGGAAGCCGTATTTCCCCGTCGACACGCACTGCGAGCGACTCGCAAAGCGGTTCGACCTGATCCCCGAGGACGCGTCCTACAGCCAGGCCCACGACCTCCTCACCGAGTGCGTCCCGGACGACATCAAGTACTCGTTCCACCGGCTCCTCATCGACCACGGGCGGGCCTACTGCACCGCCCGCAACGCCAACTGTGACAATCCCGTGTGCCGGGAGTTCTGCGACTGCGAGTACTGTTGACCGTCGCGCGGACGGGTGCGCCGCGAGTACTCGTCCGCGCTCCCGGCCTCTCGTCCGCGGCCCTGGCTCGGATGCGCCGCGAGACTCCCCAGGGACACGAGAGGCGTGGCTACTAGGGCGACGAGATGTGCGGTCGTCAGGACGACGAGAGGCGTGGCTGTCAGGACGACGAGATGTGCGGCCGCTACAGTCTCCGCTCCCGGGCTACGACCGTCCCGACGAGGCTGACGATCAACACGAACGCGGTCAGCGACAGGTTCGGGACGGTGAGTCCGACGACGGGCGCGCGCCACTGGACCGCCGCGCAGGGGCCCTGGAAGCCACAGGCCACGGTCGTCGCCTGCAGGTAGCTGTGGTACGCCGCGATTGCGAGGCCGGGGACCGCGAGCGGGAGCGCGGTCCGCCAGACGCCCGCACGCGACTCGAGAGCCCCCACCCCGAGGACGACCACGAGCGGATACATCAGAATCCGCTGGTACCAGCAGAGTTCGCACGGGACGAGGCCGAGCCCGAGCGAGAGCCAGAGGCTCCCGGCGGTCCCGGCCGCCGCGACGACCGTCGCCAGCGCGAGTGCTCTCCGCGTTCCGGGGAGCGCGGCGACAGCCCGGCTGCCCAGCGTCTCGCTCGTCATCGGCTCAGCCGACGAACTGGTCGAGTGCGCTCCGGAGGGCCTCGGGCTCGAACGGCGAGTAGGCCGAGTCTCCGACCACGATGCTCGGTGTCCCCTGGACGCCGTGGTCCGCGGCGAACGCCGTGTTCGCGCGGACTGCCTGCTCGTACTCACCGCTCTCGATTGTCTGCCCGACCGCCTGCGGGTCCGAGACGCCGGCCTCGCGGGCGAACTCGACGAGCGTCTCCTTCGTCGCCCACCGGCGGCTCTCGGGTGGCTGATTCGCCATCACGTGCTCGTGGTACCGCCAGTAGGTTCCGGGGTCGACGTTCCAGACCGCGAGTCCTGCCCGGCCCGCGCGTGGTGCGTCGGGGCCGAGGAACGGCTCTCCGTCACCCGTGTAGCAGAGCGCCCGATACGTCAGTGCGAGGTCGCCCGGCGCGACGTACTCCTCGACGATGGTCCCGAGCGACAACACCCGGTCGGAGCCGGTCGAGAACTCCGCGCAGAAGGGGCACTTCCAGTTACCAACGTACGTGACAGTCTTCTCTGCGCCCGCGCTCGTCCGCGCGTAGGTGTCCGCGTCCGGGTCGTCCGGCACCGGCGCGGTCGCCACGGAGCGGCTGGGTGTGGTCTGCCCGCCGCCATCACCGCCACCACCGCCGCTGTTGCTGTCTCCGCCGCCGAGACCGAGACAACCGGCCAGGCCGGCCGCGGCGACCGTGCCACCCGCCGCGAGGAAGGCGCGTCGCGTCGTCATGCCTGGATTTGACCGGTCCCGTGTCTGAATCTTCCGGTCGAATCGCGGAGAAGAATCGTCGCTTCGGACGAGCGGTCTGTCGCGCTATCGCTCTTCGAGCGCGTCGGCGATGCGCTCGACCTCGCGCCGGAGGTCGTGGAGTTCGTCGCGGACCTTCCGGACCTCTCGAACGAGTTCCTCGTTGTCCTGACCGCCTTCCTCGCGGCCGCGACCCTCGGGGCCGCCGGGCGAGCCACCGAGTGCGCCGCCGGGGCCGCCACCGCCCATCATGCCGCCCATCATCTGCGCGAACGGGTTGCCGCCACCGCCGCCACCGGGACCACCGCCCATCCCGGGCGGGCCGCCGCCGCCCATCATCTCCTCCATGCGCTCTTCGGGGCTCTGGCCCTCGCCCTCTTCGCCCTCGCGCTCCTCGGCGCGCTGCTGGCGGATCTCCTCGACGCGCTCGCGGAAGGACTTCTCCTCGCTGCCCTCCTCTGCGTCGGCGCTCTCGGTCTCTTCTGTGTCCTCGGGTTCGTCCGACATACACTCGGGTATCGGTGCGCCACGGAAAAACGTGCGGGAAACAGGCCGGAACCCCGCGGGCCGTGCCGACCGCGGGCGCTACGCGGCGTCTTCGACTGCTGCCTCGACGACCGCGACCGCCCGCTCGACGACCGCGTCCACCTCGTCGTGCTCGGCGTAGATCCGGACGTACGCCTCCGTCCCCGAGGGGCGGACGAGGACCCAGCCGCCGTCGAGCTCGAGCCGAACGCCGTGCTCGGTGTCGAGGTCGGCGTCGGGGAACTCGTCCGGGAGCGCCGTCTCGAGGGCGGCCATCACGGCTGGCTTCCGGTCGTCCGGACACTCGACGCTGACCTTCCGGTAGGGGCGCTCGGTGACGGGTTTGCGGAGGCCGCCGAGGCTCGACTCGGCCACGAGGCGTGCGAGGACGGCCGCGCTCGCAACGCCGTCGATCCAGGGGCCGAACCGGGTGTGTGTGTGCTTCCACGGCTCGGCCGCGAAGACGACCTCGGTGTCCGGGCCGCCCTCGCGTCGGGCGGCCACGATGCCCTCGTGCAGGGCCCCGAGGCGGACGCGCTCGACCCGCCCGCCCGCGGCCCGGACGCGTTCGTCGATGCGCGTGGAGGCGTTCGGCGTCGTCACGACGACCGGGTCGGCCACCACCGTGGCACGGACGTAGTGTTCCGCGAGGATCGCGAGGACGGTATCCTCGTGGACGACGTCACCGTCGCCGTCGAGGACGACGATGCGGTCGGCGTCGCCGTCGTGGCCAACCCCGAGGGCGAACTCGCCGTCGGCGACGAACGCGCGGAGGTCCGCGAGGCTCTCCGGAGTGGGCTTGGACTCGCGCCCCGGAAAGTGGCCGTCGACGTTCCCGTTGAGCGTGACGACGTGCGCGCCGAGGTCCCGGAGCACCCAGGGGACCGCGCGCGCGGCCATCCCGTTGCCGGCGTCGGCCGCGACCCGGAGGTCGTCGAGCGGTGCGCCGTGGTCGCGAGCGTACTCCGCGACGGCGCGCCGGTACGCTGGGAGGATGTCGGTCCGCTCGTCGGCCCCCCAGTCGTCCCACGGGACGGGCCGTTCGTCGGCTCCGACCGCGTGCTCGATGCGACGCTCGGCCTCGCGGTCGTACTCCTCGCCGTCGGCGAACAGTTTGAGTCCGTTGTCGGCCGGGGGGTTGTGGCTGGCCGTCACCATCACGCCACGGCGCCCCTGCGAGGCGAAGGCGAGCGCCGGCGTAGGCACGCGCCCGACGCGAATCACGCGCGCGCCGCCGGACTGGAGGCCGGCCGCGACCGCCGACGCGAGCGCCGCCCCCGTCTCGCGTCCGTCGCGCCCGACGACGAACTCGACCGGGTCGCCGGCCTCGCGCGCCGCCGCGCGCCCGACGCGGAGCGCCAGCGCGGGCGTCACCCGCTCGCGAACGCTCCCGCGGATGCCGGCCGTGCCGAAGAGGTCCATACCCATCGCAGGCGGCGAAGGGATTTCAAATAGGTGGCGAGGCGGATTCCCCGCTCTACTGTGGGCGGGGAGGAAGCCGACACTTGCTGCCTGTCCCGAACGTTGAACGTTCTGGCATCCTGAATTGGTCGTCCGTGGTCGGCGGCCAACAGTTGTCGCCGGTCACGGGCCGCCGTCAACCGGCCCCGAAGTCGGGGATGTCGACCCGTGCACGCCCCGGAGGTCTTCCGAGGTACGACGCGGTGAGTCCACTGACAAGCCCCGCGCCACCGTGCGCGGGCAGTTGACACGCGACGGTCTTCCCGACGACGGTATCTCTCCGCGGCGACCGAGGCGTACTGTCTCGCCCGATGAGGGCAGTCTTTTGTACGGGGGCGGGCGTACGGGGGCGTGATGGGAGTCCGGCCACCGCAAAACGACGAGGACGAGGAACCAGACACGATCACGTTCGGCATCGCGGCTCTGGACGCCCACCTCGAGCGCGCCGACGTGGAGTTTCCGGTCGATGCGGACACGCTGCTGGTCGAACTCGGCGACCCGGATATCCCCTACGACGCCTCCGGCTCGACGGTAGCGCTCTCGGCGGCGATGGAGCAGATCCACGTCCAGCGCTTCGAATCCGAACAGGAGCTGCTGAACGCGCTCCACCCCGTGTTCGAGTCGTATCGAGAGCGGACCGGCAATAGCATCCTCGGCCAGCTCCGGGCGCTACTCCCCTTCTGAGCCCCCGCGAGCGTCATCCCTATCGGGCCTGGACTCCTCCCCCCGGGTGTGACTGAGTACACCACCGTCTCCATCCCGAAGGACCTGGCCGAGCGCATCGAGGAGACCATCGAGGGGACCTCCTTCTCCTCGACCAGCGACCTCGTCCGGTTTCTCCTCCGTAGCATCGTCATCCAGCACCAGAAACAGGGCGAGCTGACCGAGGCCGAGTTCGAGGAGATCACGACCCAGCTGCGCGACCTGGGCTACATCGAGTGACCGGATCCCCGACCGATTTCACCGGTCGCCTCCGGCCCGTGTTTCGGGCAGCGTTCTGGAGGGCGGCGTTCTGGAGGGCAGCGTTCAGGATGGCAGCGACTCGGCCGGCGGCTCGACGTCGAGCAGCTCCAGCGGTCGGCCGCGCCCGCGTCGGTCGAAGGCCGCGATCGAGGCACGGTCCCACGGCGGGACGCCGACGAACACGACCTCGTGGAGGTCGTCTGTCTGCCGGACCTCGAGTCGGCCGTCGGGGTGAGAGACGAACCGCCCGTCCGAGGCCGGCGTCCCGAGGTCCATCCCGAAGACGGCCGCGACAGAGCCGCCCGTTTCGGGGAGGTACAGGTCCGTGAAGACGGGCGTCTCGGGCGGCAGGTCGAGCGGGGGTTCGAACTCGCCGGCCGCCATCGTGGCCAGCGCGACTGTCACGTCGCTGGGCGAGCGGTCCTCGGCGATATCGAGCAGCGCCGTCACGAGGCCGAGGGTGGCGTAGATCGGCGTCTCGCCGGCCACGCTCGCGTTCGCGTCTCGGGTAACAACGTCGCGGTCGTCGCGCACACCGTTTCTACGCCGTGGGACCGTTTAACACCGGTGGTCGTCGCGGTCGGCGTTGCGTCGCCCGAGGGATTCGGACGCTTCGACTCAGAAGAGTGCGTTCTTCACCGTGTTGATGTAGAGGGCCGGCGCGTTGGTCGTTGCCTGCCTGAGCGCCGTCCGTAGCAGGTCGTCGGCGTCCTCGGCGACGCCTTCGCCGTGGCCGACGAGGAGACGGTCGGCGTCGAGGCGCTTCAGTTTCTTCGGCGGCGTGAGCCGAAGCGCGGGGTGGACACCCAGCCGCTCGTCCGGGGCACAGTAGTACGGGACGGTCCCGACCGCCTCGGGAACGACCAGCACTGCCGCCGCGTCGTCGTGCAGTGCGGCTTCCTGCCAGAGCGGGTTGTCGATGAGCCGACGGGCGTCGTAGGACGTGCCTTCGAGCAGGGCTGTCAGGTCGGTGGTCCGGGCGTCGAGGTCTCCGGTGACGCCGCTCATCCACGAGGGGACGCCGACGGGTACGCCGTGGCGGGTCGCGACCGCGGCGGCGTCGCGCTTGTGGCGGTCCAGCAGCACCGCGACGCCCGCAACCGTCTCGGCGCCGGTCTCCGCACCGAGTTCGGCCAGCCAGTCGTCGAGGTCCGGCACGTCGACCGGGTCGACGACGACGAGTCCCGCATCGGTCGCGAGGGCGTGACTCGCGCGCTGCATCTCCTCGTCGGGGTGGGCGATCCAGGTCGCGCCGCCGTCCCAGCGGGCGACCTCGTTGAGCGACCCCCGGCCTGATGACTTCATCGGCATACCCGACGATTCGTCCGGAGCGCGGTTAAAGGGTCGTCTCCGGGCAAGTTGGCGGTCGCTCCGCGGGCCCCGCGACGCTCGGCCTGCCGGCGCTCTCCACCGACAGGGCACTTAACAGCCGTCCCCGCCAACGTCGGGTATGCTCTCCGGACTCGCGTGGCTGACGCTGGAGGTCAAACACCTCGACCCCGCGGTCGAGTTCTACCGGGCGCACCTGGACCTGCCGCTCCGGCGCATGGACGGCCGCGAGGCCGCGCTCGGCGCGGGAGAGACGGACCTCGTCCTCCGGCGGCCCGCGAGCGTCCCTCGCGGCGGCCTCCACACCCACTACGCGTTCTCCTGTCCGGCCGACGCGTACGACGACTGGTGGGCGCGGCTCGAGGACGACTTCGACCTCCACGAGGAGACCTTCGGCGACGTGCGGTCGCTCTACTTCTACGACACGGAGGACAACTGCGTCGAGGTGATGGGCCGTGACTCGGGCCACGAGACGACCATCACGGGCCTGATGGAGGTGGTGCTGGAGGTCGAGGACCTGCCACGCGCGGAGGACTTCTACACGTCGCTCGGCATGGAGATCGTCGACCAGGGCGAGCGGCGCCGGCGAACGCGACTGACCGCCGGCCCGTTCGACCTCGAACTCTGGGAGCCCCACCTGGGCCTGGCCGACGCGCGCGGCGGCGTCCACGTCGACCTCGGCGCGCGCGTCGACGACCCGGAGGCGGCCGCGGACGCCGTGTGGGGCCGCGCCGACCGCGTCGAAGACCTCGACTCCGGCGCGGTTCGCGTGCGCGACCCGGACGGTCACTACCTGACGTTCGTCGCCGAGTGAGCGGGCAGCCGGATCTGCCGTCCCGGTTCGGGTCGTCACTCCCCGACGTTCGTCGCCGAATGCGTCGGCGGGGGTACTTTTCTCCCCGCGACGCCACGAGTCGGGCATGGCCGACGACGCACATCCCGACCCGGACCCGCTGGACGGCGAGTACGACTACCGGCAGGTCGCCGTCGACGACCTGCCCGACGCCCCGAACCCGAGTCGCGGGAAGCGCGAGGTCGACGAGGCCGTCGGCGGGACGACGTTCGGCTACAACGTGTTCCTCGCCGACCCCGGCGAGGAACTCCCCTGGGGCTACCACTACCACCCCGACCACGAGGAACTGCTCCACGTGCTGGAGGGCGAACTCCGCGTCGAGACCGCCGACGGCGAGCGCCACGTGGGTCCGGGCGAGGTGCTGTTCGCCCCGCCGAGCCACCCGCAGAAGGCCGTCTCGGTCGGCGACGGACGGGCGAAGGTCATCGCCGTGGGCGCGCCGAAGGACGCCGACACGGCGGTCGTCGTCGAGGAGTGTCCCGCGTGCGGAGAGCGAACGGGGCGCGACTTCGCGGCCGTCGAGGAGGACGGCACCACGGTGTACGTGCTGACGTGCGCCGGGTGTGGGGCCGAGACCGACCGGCTCCGGCCGGGCCCCTCGGGCTGAGCGTCAGGTTCTTCCAACCGAGTGTCGGGCGCAGAGCGCCGGGAAGGGGAGGCCGGCGACGGTCCCGGTGGAGAACAGGTATTTCCCCGCGCTGAACAGATGTACAGGACATGTCAAGCAGCCAGCAGCGCGCAACGACCGTGGGCTTCGACCGGGCCCACGACGCGACGGCGCTCGGCCTGGGCGCGCTGTTCGCGGCCCTCGTGGCCATCAGCCTCTGGGCCGCCCTGGTGGCGCGGGCAGCCCAGTTCGTCGTGCGACCCGGTGCGTCGCCGGGTTCGATCCTCCTCGTCTCGGGGGCGGCCTCGCTCGTGGGGCTGGCCGGCGGGGCGCTGCTGTTCGCCCGGTATCGTGACATCGACCTCTCGCTCGGGCGGCCCCAGCCCGGCGCGCTGAGGTCCGCGCTGGGGACCGTCGTGGCCCCAGCGGCGCTCGTCGTCGGGACGGCGCTCGTCGCTGACGCCGCCTTCGGGGTCACTCTGCGTTCGCTGACGAACCGGTTCGTGAGCCCGGACGCGTCACTCCGGTTCCTCCTCTGGACGATGGGACTGCCGGCGGCCTTTCTCGGCGTCGGCTACGGGGTGCTGTTCTGTGCGCTCGTCACCGAGCGGGTCCGGGCCCTCGTCGGCGGCGAGGACACGGTCGCGGTCGCCGCCCTGCTGGCGGGTTTCTTCTGGCTCCTCCCCATCGACGCGGCCGGCACCCTCCGGCTCAGCATCGGGAGCGCGGTCGAGTTGACCGCGTCGCTGGTGTTCGGCGTCGCGTTCGCGATGGCGCTGGGCATCCTGCATCAGCGGGTCGAGTCAAGCGCCGACGGCGCGGCGGGGTTCGACGCGAGCGCGCTGGCGCGCCGACACCTGCTCGTGCTCGCCGTGGCAGCCGTCGGTCTCTTCGGCGCCGCGACGGGGCTGACGAACATCGGCGAGGTCGTCGTCGACGGCCTGTGGGTCACCGCGTTCACCGTCGGCGCGCTGGGCTACGAGCGGACGCGGTCGGTGTGGGTGCCGTCCCTGGCGATGGCCGGGTTCAACCTGGCACTCGGAGCGGTCGTCTACGCCGAGGCAGTCCTCGGCATCACCGGTGGTATCTGATACGTTCCGAGCAGTAGAAATAAATTGATAATGCATCCAATATTTAGATAGTAGAGATAATAAGACTCTTATAAACTAAATTCAGATTCTATAGCCGATCAGTGTCGATATCGACGTCGGACGGCGAGACGACGAGAAAGCCGCGGAAGTGCATCAGTTCACCGCCAAGTTCGCGGACGTCGCGGGCGAAGCCCGCGGCGAGTTCGTTGAGGTCGCCCTCGACGTCGAGGACGAGGACGGCGCCGTCCTGAACAGCGGCGATCCACTCCTCGTCGTCGACCGAGCCGTCGAGCACGCCGAGTTCGACGCGGTCGAACGCGCTCGGCCGGGGGTCGTCGATCTCGCCCTCGGCGGCCTGGAGGTCGAGGTCGCTCAGCGGTCCGCCCGCGGCGTCGTCGTCGCTCATAGAAGAGGGGTGGCGGTGGCGCGGGAAAAAGGTCGCGGCGGGGTCCGACGCGCGTCTGTCGCCGGACCGAACAGGTCGCTCGTCGCCTGCTCCGGTCGTCTCATACGGTTTAGTGTAACAGTTTACCGGTGCGTCGGCTGACCGGGGCGCCGACGCGCCGGGAACGATTTATACTAAACCGTATCAGTCCTGCGCGTACTCCTTGCGGAAGCCGCGGAACTCCGTACGGTGGGCCTCCTCGTCGGCGAGGATGGTGACCGCGAGGTCCTCGGTGACGGGGTCGTCGGCGGCCTCGGCGGCGTCGATGAGCGACCGGTAGGTGGAGATGGCGTCCTCCTCGGCGTCGAGCACGCCCTCGATGACCGTGAGGACGTCCGTCGAGTCCGTCGGCGGCTGGAGGGAGTGCTGGTTGGCGACGAAGGCGTCGCTGCCGGGCGGACGCTGGTCCAGTTGCTTGAGCCGCTCGCCCAGCATCCGGGCGTGCTGGAGTTCCTCGTCGATGTCCTGGTCCAGCGATTCCTTGATCTCCTCGGCGCGGACGCCGTCGAGGACGATGCTGTTCGACAGATAGTTCATCACGGTCTCGATCTCGTCCTGGTACGCCTTCTTCAGCAGCCGTGTGACTTCCTCGTCGCTCATGCGTTTACTGTTCGGTCGCCTCGGCCTTAGATGTGCGGCCGAACCGGTTCGGCCGGTTTGTGGGGGCGACGTGCTGTGGGGCCGACGCTTCGACAGCCCGGCAAGTCCGCGACCGTCGCAGTCGTCTCGCCGGTTGTCGATCACCCGGTTCCGGCTGGCTGTCTGGTTTCTGCTGATGCCAGGTTTCCGGTGGCCGCTCGGTCTCCGGTGGCTGCTCGGTCTCCGCGGCTGCCCGATCTCCGGCGGCTGTCTCGTCCGCCCGACCGCTAGATTTCTGTCGACCGACTTCGCATCCCAGCCATGCTGGCCGCCCCGACTCCACCGATTGCCTGGCCCCGGACATGTGTCCACCGACGTCCCTCGTAGCGGCCGCGCGCGACTTTCATCCGGGAGAGAATTTTTGGAATGTACTGTGTTCCGGGGAACCCGCACAGTCAATCTGGCAGCGGCTGTAGTGGACATGCTGTCCTCCTCACCGCCGCCGTACCGCCACCATACCGGTTGCGTCGTGCGATTTTCGCGACGCGGCGGGTCGACCGTCGGGAGTCTCGTTGGCGGCGACACGACGACAGTATTAAATAGCCGGGAGCGTCCAGTGTCGGATAGCCATGACAGGCAACACCGAGGAGGGTTCGTCGACGCAGTCGGCGGATCGAGTTCTTCAAGGGCACGCTTGATTCCACCGGGGAGATAGACGAGGCACGGATTTTCGACACCACGTTACGCGACGGCGAACAGTCGCCACGCACGTCGTTCTCGTACGAGGACAAGCGAGAGATCGCGGAGATCCTCGACGAGATGGGCACCCACGTCATCGAGGCCGGGTTCCCCGTCAACTCGGACGCCGAGTTCGAGGCCGTGAGCGACATCGCCGCCAGCACCCGCAACACCGTCTGCGGGCTCGCGCGTGTGGTCGATAAAGACATCGAGGCGGCGCTGGACTCCGGCGTGGAGATGGTCCACGTCTTCTGTTCGACCAGCGACGTCCAGCTGGAGGACTCGATGCACGCCTCCCGCGAGGAGGCGCTCGAGCGCTCCGTGGACGCGGTCGAACGGGTCAAGGAGACCGGCGCGACCTGTATGTACTCGCCGATGGACGCCACGCGGACCGACGAGGCGTTCTTAGAGGAGGTCGTCGCCGCCGTCTCGAGGGCAGGCACCGACTGGGTCAACATTCCCGACACCTGCGGGGTCGCCACGCCGCGGCGCCTCTACGACATGATCGAGGGTGTCGTGAACACGGCCAACGACGCGGCCGCGGAGGCCGGCCAGGGCGAGGTGTACGTTGACGTCCACACCCACGACGACTTCGGGCTGGCCACTGCCAACGCCATCAGCGGCTACGAGGCCGGCGCGGCCCAGTCGCAGGTGTCGGTCAACGGCATCGGCGAGCGCGCGGGCAACGCGGCCTACGAGGAGGTCGTGATGAGCCTCGAGTCGCTGTACGACGTCGACACGGGCATCGACACCACCCGCATCGTGGAGCTGTCGCGGCTGGTGGAGAACAAATCCGACATCCAGGTGCCGCCCAACAAGCCCATCGTCGGCGCGAACGCGTTCAGCCACGAATCCGGCATCCACGCCGCCGGTGTCATCGAGAACTCCGACACCTTCGAGCCGGGCGTGATGACGCCGGAGATGGTCGGCGCGAAGCGCGAACTCGTTCTGGGCAAGCACACCGGGCAACACTCGGTTCGCGAGCGCCTCGAGGACGAGGGCTTCGCCCCGACCGACGAGGAGGTCATCGAGGTGACGCGCCGGGTCAAGGACTACGGTGCCGAGCAGGGACGCGTCACCATGGCGATCCTCAAGGAGTTCGCCCGCGAGGTCGGCGTCACCCGCGAGGAGGTCCGGGTATAGGGCCCATGCCCCCTCGTTCAGTCGCAGCGCGCACCGGAGTGGCACGTAACGGTCCGAACACCGGCGCGTGTGCGACTGCTGACGAGTGGGCCGACAGTCGCGCGCGCGGGTGGCTGGATAAAAATACGCGCCCCCCCGACACTCGCATCCCCGTCCCCGTGACACCCGCGCGACGTCCCGGCAGCGCGGTGCCATGCGCGACCGGCGCTGCGACGCCGTGCGCGGCCGCCGGCGCGGCGGGACGCGTGACACGACAGCGTTTTATCCCAGCGGTACACTATCGGCCATGTGATGACACGGCGTGTCTCGCTGGGCCGTTCGCTCCGGGCCAGCGACGCGACCGTGCGCCGTCTTCTCGCGATTATCGGTATCGTAGGGGCCGTATAGCCCCTCCACTACCAACCCCATCGACCTCATCGCAGTTCGCGACGAGCAGCGCGCGTTCGCGTGCTGTCTGCAGTATCCACGAGAAAACACCAATGTACACCGGAACCCACCACACACCCGATCGACGGAGGTATCGACCATGAGCAAGGAACAATCGAAGCCGGTGTCGCCGACCACGGAGACGGAGGCGACGCCCGACGAGGAGACGGAGGCAGCGCCCGAGGAGAGCGGTTCGGTCTCGGGGGCCGAGACAGTCGTCGAGGCCCTGCAGAACGCGGGCGTCGAGTACCTGTTCGGCGTGCAGGGTGGGGCCATCATGCCCGTCTACGACGCGCTGTACGACTCCGAGATGACGCACATCACGATGGCCCACGAGCAGGGCGCGGCCCACGCGGCCGACGCCTACGGCATCGTGAGCGGCGAGCCGGGCGTCTGCATGGCCACGTCCGGCCCCGGCGCGACCAACCTCGTGACCGGCCTCGCGGACGCCAACATGGACTCGGACCCGGTCGTCGCACTGACTGGCCAGGTCCCGACGGACTTCGTCGGGAACGACGCCTTCCAGGAGACCGACACCATCGGCGTCACCCGCCCTATCACGAAGGAGAACACCTTCGCGTCCACCTCCGACGAGGTGGGTGACGACGTGAGCGAGGCGTTCGCACTCGCCAGCGAGGGCCGGCAGGGGCCGACGCTGGTCGACCTGCCGAAGGACGTGACCAAAAGCGAGACCGAGCGCCGTCCCAGCGCGCCGACGACGCCGAAGACGTACAACCCGCCCGAGCGTGCCGACCCCGAGGCCGTCCGTGACGCAGCGGACGTGCTCGCGAGCGCCGACCGGCCAGTCATCCTGGCGGGCGGCGGCGTCATCAAAGCCGACGCCAGCGAGGAACTCCGGGAGTTCGCCCACGAGTACGAGATCCCCGTCATCACGACGATGCCGGCCATCGGCGCGTTCCCGGAGGACCACGACCTCTCGCTGGAGTGGGCCGGGATGCACGGCACCGGCTACGCGAACATGGCCATCACGAACTGCGACGCCATGTTCGCGGTCGGGACGCGGTTCGACGACCGGCTGACGGGCGGCATCGAGACGTTCGCGCCCGACGCGGAGATCATCCACGCGGATATCGACCCCGCCGAGATCAGCAAGAACGTCGAGGCCGACCACGCCCTGCTGGGCGACGCCGCGAAGGTCATCACCCAGATGCACGAGGCGATGCCGACCGCGCCCAACTGTGAGGCGTGGCGTGACACCTGCGACCAGTGGAAGGAGGAGTACCCGATGGACTACGCGGCACCCGACGACGAGCCGGTCAAGCCCCAGCTCGTCGTCGAGGCGTACGACACCGCGACCGACGACGACACGATCGTCACGACGGGTGTCGGTCAGCACCAGATGTGGGCGTGTCAGTACTGGACGTTCACGCAGCCACGCACGTGGGTCTCCAGCCACGGGCTGGGAGCGATGGGCTACGGCCTTCCCTCGGCGATCGGGGCCCGCCTGGCCGCGGACGACGACCAGGACGTCGTCTGCTTCGACGGCGACGGCTCCTTCCTGATGACGGTCCAGGAACTCTCCGTGGCGGTCCGCGAGGACCTGGACATCACGGTGGTCGTCCTGAACAACGCCGCGGTCGGGATGGTCCGGCAGTGGCAGGACGCATTCTTCGAGAAGCGACGGATGGCCTCGGAGTACCCGTGGGTGCCCGAGTTCGACACCCTGGCGGAGGCCTTCGGCGCGAAGGGATTCCGCGTTGACACGTACGAGGAACTTCCCGACGTGGTCGAGGAGTCGCTAGCCTACGACGGACCGAGCGTTGTCGACGTTCACATCGACCCCGAAGAGAACGTCTACCCGATGGTCCCGAGCGGCGGAGACAACGGGCAGTTCGCCCTGACGGAGGACCAGCTATGAGCAGCGACGAGTTCCCCTCTCGCGCCGAGCGCGGGGCCGAGGACCGCAAGGGTGGCCTGCACGGTCCGGAGCCGGGCGAACGGATGCGTCCGACGGGGCGGCGCAACGCCCAGGGCATCCGCATCGACCCCGAGGTCGAGGCCGAACACGAGCCCCGGCGGACAGTCATCACGGCACTCGTCGAGAACGAGCCCGGCGTGCTGTCGCGGGTGTCGGGCCTGTTCAGCCGCCGGCAGTTCAACATCGAGTCGTTGACCGTCGGCCCGACCCAGGAGGACGACTACTCCCGCATCACCATCGTCGTCGAGGAGCCGGACCCGAATATCGACCAGATCGAGAAGCAACTGACCAAGCTCGTGCCGGTCGTGAACGCACGTGAGCTAGACGCGACCCCGGTCGCCCGAGAGCTGGTGCTGCTGAAGGTGAACGGGAACGAGCCGGACAAGGTCCAGGCCATCACGGAGATGTACAACGGCACCACGCTCGACGCCGGGCCGCGCACCATCACCGTCCAGATCACCGGCGACGAGGGCAAGATCGACGACGCCATCGACGCATACGAGCAGTTCGGCATCCGAGAGATCGCCCGGACCGGACAGGCCGCGCTCGCACGCGGCGAGACCGCGACCGCACCGAACGACGCCATCGCGGTCACGGACGGCGGTAGTGGAAGAGTGGATGCGGACGACCCCGCCGTGACCGTCCCGGCGAACAATCCGGACGGCCCCGCGCCCGAGTACGAGCGCCCGGTCGTCACTGCGGCCGCGAATCGCGAGGCCGCGGTGGACGTGCCGGCCAACCGCGAGGCCGCGGTGAGTGTTCCGGCCAACGAGGCAAATACTGACACAACCGCGAGCCCCGAAGCAGGGGCCCCCGAGGAGGAAGACGAATGAGCGACAACGAATTCACGAAGACAGTTTACTACGACGAGGACGCGGACCTGGGCGATATCGCTGAGAAGACAGTAGCGGTGCTGGGCTACGGCAGCCAGGGGCACGCACACGCCCTCAACCTGCGCGACTCCGGCATCGACGTGGTGGTCGGGTTGCGCAAGTCCTCCAGCTCGCGAGAGGCAGCCGAGGAGGAGGGCCTTCGCGTGACGACGCCGAAGAACGCCGCCAGCGAGGCCGACATCGTGAGCGTCCTCGTTCCGGACACGGTCCAGCCCGCCGTCTACGAGGAGATCAAGGACGAACTCAGCCCGGGCGACACGCTGCAGTTCGCCCACGGCTTCAACATCCATTACGGCCAGATCGAGCCGAGGGATGAGGTCAACGTGACGATGGTCGCGCCAAAGTCCCCTGGTCACCTGGTCCGGCGGAACTACGAGAACGACGAGGGCACGCCGGGACTCCTCGCGGTCTACCGCGACGCGACCGGGCGCGCCCACGACGTCGGACTGGCGTACGCGAAGGCCATCGGCTGCACCCGGGCGGGCGTCATCGAGACCACGTTCCGCGAGGAGACCGAGAGCGACCTGTTCGGTGAGCAGGCCGTTCTGTGTGGCGGCGTCACCTCCCTGATCAAGAAGGGCTACGAGACGCTCGTCGACAACGGCTACTCGCCGGAGATGGCCTACTTCGAGTGCCTGAACGAGCTGAAACTCATCGTCGACCTGATGTACGAGGACGGGCTCGGCGGGATGTGGGATTCGGTCTCCTACACGGCCGAATACGGCGGTCTCACTCGCGGCGACATGATCGTCGACGAGCACGTCCGCGAGAACATGGAGGAGGCGCTCGAGGCCGTCCAGGACGGCACCTTCGCGCGCGAGTGGATCAACGAGAACCAGGCCAACCGGCCCTCGTACAGGCAGCTCCGGAACGCCGAGAAGAACCACGAGATCGAGGACGTCGGCGAGGACCTCCGCGCGCTGTTCGCGTGGGGCGACGAGACGGGAGAGGAATCGTCCGCCGAGACGCCGGCAGACGACTGACACGGACACGAACACAGACACGGCACGATAATGACACAGGATACACCCGACGAGGACCGGACCGAACCGCAGACCCTGGGCGAGATGAACCACACTAACCCCTTCACGGGCGAAGCATTCGGCGCCACGCAGACGTACGACCGCGGCTGCACCATCGCCGCCGACGGGGGAGAGGCCGGAAGCGGCCCCTCGTCGGAGCGGAACTCCGACGGCGGCGAGGACCCCGAACGTGAGGAGGTCACAGAGCACGAACGCACCGGGGGCGCCGGCGAACAGCCGCCCGAGGAACTGGGCGACGTGGACCACACGCCCCCCGGCGACGCCGAGGGGACCAACGCGGTATACGAGCGCGGCCACGAGGGCCGCGAAGAGAACAGATGAGTTCGGGAACGCTGTACGACAAGGTCTGGGACCGCCACAAGGTCACGACGCTGCCGAACGGACAGGACCAGCTGTTCGTCGGCCTCCACCTCATCCACGAGGTGACGAGCCCGCAGGCGTTCGGGATGCTCCGTGAGCGGGACCTGGAGGTTGCACGCCCGGACCTGACTCACGCCACGGTCGACCACATCGTCCCGACCGCGGACCAGTCGCGCCCGTACAGCGACGACGCGGCCGAGGAGATGATGTCGGAACTCGAGGAGAACGTCCGCGAGGCAGGCATCGAGTTCGACGACCCGACCACGGGCGACCAGGGCATCGTCCACGTCATCGGGCCGGAGCAGGGTATCACCCAGCCCGGCAAGACCATCGTCTGCGGCGACTCACACACCTCGACGCACGGCGCGTTCGGCGCGCTGGCGTTCGGCATCGGCACCTCGCAGATCCGCGACGTGCTCGCCACGCAGACGGTCGCCATGGAGAAACAGCAGGTCCGGAAGATCCAGGTCGACGGCGAACTCGGCGAGGGCGTCGAGGCCAAGGACATCATCCTCGAGATCATCCGCCGGCTGGGCACCGAGGGCGGCGTCGGCTACGTCTACGAGTACGCCGGCGAGGCCATCGAGAACCTGGACATGGAGGGCCGGATGTCCATCTGCAACATGTCCATCGAGGGCGGCGCCCGCGCGGGCTACGTCAACCCCGACGAGACCACCTACGAGTGGCTCGCGGAGACGGACTACTTCCAGGAGCACCCCCGGGAGTTCGACGAACTGAAGCCGTACTGGGAGTCCATCCGGAGCGACGACGATGCCGAGTACGACGACGTCGTCACCATCGACGCCTCGGCGCTCGACCCGGTCGTGACGTGGGGCACCACGCCCGGGCAGGGCGTCGGCATCCACGACCCAATCCCGGCGCCGGAGGACCTGCCCGAGGACAAGCAGGATACGGCCCGTCGCGCCCAGAAGCATATGCGCGTCGAACCCGGCGAGACGATGGCGGGATACGACATCGACGTCGCCTTCCTGGGCTCCTGTACGAACGCGCGGCTTCCGGATCTGCGACGGGCCGCCCGGGTCGTGAAGGGTCGCCAGGTCGCCGACGACGTCCGCGCACTCGTCGTCCCCGGCAGCCAGCGCGTCCAGCGCGCTGCCGAGGAGGAGGGACTGGCGGACGTCTTCCGCGAAGCCGGCTTCGAGTGGCGGAACGCCGGCTGCTCGATGTGTCTCGGGATGAACGAGGACCAGCTCGAGGGCGACGAGGCCTGCGCGTCGTCGTCGAACCGGAACTTCGTCGGCCGGCAGGGCAGCAAGGACGGGCGGACCGTCCTGATGAACCCCCGGATGGTGGCCGCGGCGGCCATCACCGGCGAGGTGACCGACGTGCGCGACCTGAAGGAGGTGCAGGTCGCATGAGCGAGCGCAACGAGCGAATGCGATTACGCCAGAGCTTCGCTCTGGAGGTGCTGGCATGACCGACGCCACCGAGGAGATTCCGGAGGTCGACCACGTCTCCGGAACGGGCATTCCCATCCGTGGGAACGACATCGACACGGACCAGATCATCCCCGCGCGGTTCATGAAGGTCGTCACCTTCGACGGGCTGGGGCAGTTCGCGTTCTTCGACCAGCGGTTCGACGACGACGACGAGCCCAAGGACCACCCGATGAACGAAGAGCGATTCAAGGACGCGAACATCATGGTGGTCAACAACAACTTCGGCTGTGGCTCCTCCCGGGAGCACGCGCCCCAGGCGCTGATGCGCTGGGGCATCGACGCGCTCGTCGGCGAGGGGTTCGCCGAGATCTTCGCGGGCAACTGCCTCGCGCTCGGTATCCCCACCGTGACGGCCGACCACGAGATCATCAACGACCTGCAGCAGTGGGTCGAGGACAACCCGGACGGAGAGATCGAGGTCGACGTGGCCGCAGAGACGGTCTCCTACGGCGGACAGGAGGTCGGCGTCGCCGTCGACGATGCCCAGCGGAAGGCGCTGGTCGACGGCATCTGGGACACGACCGCGCTGATGAAGGCCAACCAGCAGGCTATCGCGGAGACGGCGGCGGACCTGCCGTACGTCAGGGGCGACTGAGCAGCGGCAGCGACCGCCGCGTTCCGGTCGCCGGCACTCCTCGCCGACGCGGACGATGACCTGTGCTACCTTCTCACCGCGGTAGTGGCCTGGCGCGGTCGCGATGATCGCCTGCTTCACCGTCTCGTCGACCGGCTGGAGTTCGAACTCGGCTCGCGGGGCTGGCTTCCCCTCGTCCATGAGCTGTACAAACCACTCGTCAGCGGCCGCTCGGTACTCCGGGTGGACGAACTCCGGCATCGGCGTGTCCAGCAGCGCCTCGGCGCTGTCAGCCTCCAGGAACGCGACGGCGGCGTCGTTGGCGTAGCGGAGGCTCCGGTCTGGTCCGAACAGCGCGATGGGGAGGGGCGCCGTGTCCACGAGGTCGTGGTAGCACTCCTCGGAGCGGTATCGACCGCACCCCGGACGCGTCTCGCGAGCATCTCGTAGCAGTCTCGGCCGCCGCCCTTCTGGACGTAGTCGGTGACGCCCGCGGAGATGGCCTCGCCGGCGATCTCCTCGCTCTCCTTCCCGGTGAACGGAATGAACGGCAGGTTCGAGTGGGTCTCGTGGACGGTCTCGAGCAGCTCCAGGCCGTCGCGTTCCGGCATATCGTAATCGCGCACCACGCAGTCGACCGGCGTCTCCTCGAGTCTCCCCAGCGCCGCCTCGAGGTCGTGGGTAGTGGCAATCTCGATGTCGTCGCTCACCGTGCCGAGCATGTCCGCGGCCAGGTCGGCAAAGGCCGTGTCGTCCTCCATGTGAAGCACGGTGATGCCGCCGGTTCGAGTCACGGTCATCAATCGGCCCTGAAGGATATCGACCGCGTCGGAAATTAGGTCTGATACGGATTGCGCTAAGTCATTTCCGCATCGACCGGCCGCTGTCGGGCGGTCGTGACGGTAAACAGTTAGCGCAATCCGTATGAGTCCCCGCGGGGGCGCTTGCGCGGACCGACACCCTCTTTCGCCGGCCGCGCCCACCCGTACCCATGACAGGCGAGATCGTCGTCATCGAGGGCGACGGCATCGGACGAGAGGTCGTTCCCGCCGCCGTCGAGATGCTCGAGGCGGTCGAAGCGGACTTCACGTTCACGCACGCGGACGCGGGTGACGCCGTGCTCGAGGAGACGGGCGAGGCGCTCCCGCAGGAGACCTACGACGCCGTGCAGGCCGCGGACGCGACGCTGTTCGGCGCGGCCGGCGAGACCGCCGCCGACGTGATTCTCCCACTCCGTGAGGCCGTCGGCTCGTTCGTCAACGTCCGGCCCGCGCGGGCGTACCCGGGCGTGGACGCGCTCCGGCCGGAGACGGACGTGGTCTTCCTTCGCGAGAACACGGAGGGCGTCTACGCCGGTCACGAGGACCGGCTCTCGGCAGACCTCTCGACGCTGACGCGGGTCGTCACCACCTCCGCCTCGGAACGCCTCGCACGGTTCGCCTGTGACTACGTCGAGGATCGGGGCGCGGAGCGGTTCCACGTGGCGCACAAGGCGAACGTGATGCGCGAGACGGACGGCCGCTTCCGCGACGCCGTGCTCGCGGTGGCCGACGAACGCGGCGTCGAGACCGAGGAGGTGCTGATGGACGCGTTCGCGACGCGGCTGCCGCTCGACCCGGCGCAGTTCGACGTCGTCGTCTGTCCGAACCTGGCGGGCGATGTCCTCTCGGACCTCGCCGCGGGACTCGTGGGGGGGCTGGGCCTGCTGCCCTCGGCGAACATCGGTCCGGAGAACGCGCTGTTCGAGCCGGTCCACGGCACGGCGCCCGACATCGCAGGCGAGGGGGTCGCCAACCCCGCCGCGACGATGCTCTCGGCCGCGATGCTGCTAGAGCATCTGGGTCACGACGCGGCCGGCGCCGACGTTCGCGCGGCCGTCGAGAGCGTGCTCGAAGCGGGCCCCCGGACGCCCGACCTCGGCGGCGACGCCTCGACAGAGGACGTGACGGCCGCCGTGCTGGAGCGACTGTAGCCCGAGAGAAGCCGGTTTCAGCGGGCCGCCGAACGCAACGACACCACGGTCTACTGCTGTTCGTGATATGCGGTGCGGATCTCCTCCCAGCGGCCCTCTGCCTCGAGGTGGGCCTGGAGTTCGGCCGCGTAGGCGTCGACCAGCTGCCTGGCTTCGCGGAGTTGCTCCTCGTCGATCTCCTCGGCATCGCTGCCACCGAGTCCGAGCGCGTTCTTCAGGTTGTCCACGAACCCGCCTCCGCCGTCGTCTGGTTGCCGGCCGGCACCCATCGCGGCCTGGGTCTCGCGGGCCCGCTCCAGTTCCGGCAGGACCTCCTCCAGGTGCTCGGTGTCGGCCACCAGTTCGGCGGACTCGTCGTCGGCGTTCACGATGTCGAAGTCGACGGCAGTCATCACCAGGCCCCACTCCTGCCGGGAGAAGGCCGACCGCTCGACCTCGTCGGAGAACTCGCTGTCGACGGCCATCCGGGCCCCGACGATGCGGTCGGACCACGGCGTGCTGTCAGGGTCGTCGTCTGCCATGTCCCGGAGTTGGGGATGCCGGGCAATCAGCGTTGTCCTGCCGTGTTCGCGGGGGCGCCCACCGCCCGTGTGTGGCTCACACCGGATATCGGTAGAAAATCTCGAATAATTATTCAATAATCTCTAGAAAGATAAAATCGTGGAAATATTACACCAATCGTCGAATATGACCGGTCTACCGTTGATTTACTACCGTGGCTCGGATCGCCTCGTTGCCTCCGTGCGAGCACGGCGGGACGCCGCCCCGCTTGCAGTCGGGCAGAGCCGACAGACGGATGACCGGCTGGCTTCGCCGACCGGGGAGTCACGGCAGCACCGCGAAAAGCGGCGCGACGAGCCCCGGACGCGAGGCGTCTCAGTAGATCAGCTCGTCGTCGTTCTCGATCATGTACAGCGTGCGCGCGGCGATGTTGACGGCGTGGTCGCCCACGCGCTCGAGGTCGCGGATCGTGAGCAGGAGCCGGGAGACGTCGTCCATCAGGGCCTCGATGTCGGCGTCCTCGGGGTCGTCCAGTTCCGTCTCGATGAGGCTGCGGACCACCTCGTCGGAGGCGTGCTCGCAGGCGGCGTCGACCTCGTCGTCGTGGGTGGCGACCTCGCGGCAGGCCTGGGGGTCCTCCTCGGCGTAAGCCATCATGGCGTCCTCGACCATCTCCAGCACCGCGTCACCGATGCCCTGGATGTCGACGTCGGGGTAGCGCTCCTGGCCGGCCTCGAGAGTGTAATCGCCGATGTTGGTGGCGAGGTCGGCGATGCGCTCCAGGTCGGTGATGATCTTGAAGGAGGCGGCGATGAAGCGCAGGTCGCTGGCGACGGGCTGCTGAAGCGCCAGCAGGTCGATGCAGTCCTGTTCGAGGTCGAGGTACATCTCGTTGATCTCGTCGTCGCCCTCGATGACCTCCCAGGCTTGCTCCTCGTCGCGCTGTTTCAGTGCGGCCAGTGCCGTGCGGAACCGCTCGATGACGACCTCGCTCATGTAAAGAACGTCCTCGCGGAGCTGGTTGAGCTGGGATTGGTAGCTCTTCCGGGGCATACCCGAACGAAGCCGCGTTCGTGTATGTAAATTGGGTTCCGTCGGTCGGTCGTCAGACACCAGCGAGACCCGGGGCGCCGACGAGGCCGACGAGGCCCTGGAGCGGGCCGAGGAGTCCGAGGAACCAGAGTGCTGCCACGACGATACCGGCGACGATCGCGATGCGAATCGCCATCTTGAGGACGAACTTGACGACCACGACAGCCAGCAGAGCAAGTACCAGTGCTCCGATAATACCGACGGGCGACGTGAGCGGACCGAGCTGGAGCGGAGCGACCACTGGCGCCATGGGTCGAGCCAGGGCCTCTGCTGGGGTAAGGGTGTCGGCCGTCTGCGACCCCCACTGAACCCCCCGTCACTTCCAGTCGAAATCCCGCTTCTTTCTTGCGATTTTCGAGTTCGAATTCCACTTTCACCGCGGTTTGGCCACGGTTATTAGTATCGGGGCAGTCATCACAGGTCGTGTCGCGCGGCCACCCGCGCGAACCGATCCAGAATAGTTGGGACAGTGCCGACAGTCGAACGTCAGACGCCCGACAGACGCCCGTGCTACCGAGGGTTAATCGGTAGGGAGCGACAACACACAACTATGACACATCACTCGGATCTCACTCGCGGACAGGACTGGGGGCGGAAGCGATGAGTGCGGAGACGCCCGACGTCGAGGCCGACGAGGTGACTCTCCCGGTCAAGCGGACGGAGGGTGACACGCTGGAGGAGCGGCTCACGGGGAACGCCTACCACAACATCTTGCCGGCGCGCTACCTGAAGAAGGACGCCGACGGGAACTTCGTCGAGGAGCAGGAGGACCTGTTCCCCCGGGTCGCCCGCAACATCGCGCTTGCCGAGGCCGTCTTCGAGGCCGAGCGCCGGGACCTCGAGATTACGGTCACGCCGGACCTCCTGAAGCCCGACCACCCGCGACGCGACGAACTCGCCGCGGAGGTCTTCGGCGAGGGAGTGGCGGCCGATGACGACGACGCCGAGACGACGCTCGACGCCAGCAACGTCAACAAGTTCGCCTACGAGACGCTCGTCCCCGAACTCCCCGACGAGGTCCGCGAGCACGTCGAGGCGACGGCCGACGAATTCCAGGAGCTGATGGAGCAACTCTCCTTCATCCCGAACTCGCCGACGCTGATGAACGCCGGCGACGAACTCCAGCAGCTTTCTGCCTGTTTCGTCGATTCTCCCGACGATGATTTGACGGATATCCACCAGACGGCCAAAGAAGCTGCCGAGGTCTTCCAGTGCCTGACCGCGGACGCGTCCGTTCGGGTCGACGGCGAGGGGACGGTTTCCATCGCCGACGTGGAGCCCGGTGACGAAATCGTCCAGCGGTTCCGTGACGGCTACCGGACGAAGCGTGTCGAGGAGGTTCACGCGTACGACGACGCGCCGACCCGTCGACTGGAGACCGAGAGCGGAATCGAGATCAGGGGCACACCGAACCACCGGCTGCTGGTGAACGGCGACTGGACCGAACTCGAAGATGTCTCCGAGGGTGACACGGTCTCGGTTCGGCTTGGCTGGCTCGCCGATGAGGACCGGACGGTGTCGCTGGAGACGATTCCAAGCGGCGCCGGGTGGGCCGACGCCCGGACGGTCTCGAACGAGGCCATTGCGAGTCTCCACGCGGAGGGGCTCTCCGACTACGAAATCGCCGACCGACTCGACTCCTCGCCGTCGACCGTCCAGCGTCGCCGATCGGACGAACTCGGGCTCTCCCCCAACGGACAGGGCGGTCGTCAGAAGGGACGAACGTTCGACGAGGGGACGTTCGAGTCGCTGTACGACGAGGGTCACACCGACAGCGAAATCGCCGACGAACTCGGTGTGAGTCCGGCGACGGTCGGAAGCCTTCGACGGGCCCGTGGCAAGGAGACCAACGGGCAGCCGGTCAAGACCGTGACCCAGCCGGAGACACTGGGCGAGGATCTGGCCGAGCTGGTCGGGCTTTGGATCGGAGACGGTTCCGTCCATCAGGACGGCATTCGCTTCCACGTCTCTCGCGAATCGGTACTCGAGACGCTCGACCGGCGCGCTCGCGACCTCTTCGACACCGGCGTCGACTGGACCTGGTCCGACGGCTGCTACGAGGCCGTCATCCACAGCCACGAGATCAAGCGCTGGTGGCTCGCCAACTTCGGCGATGCCAAGCCCTCCTCTGCAGACGCACGAGTCCCTGCGCCCGTCCAGCGCGGTGACCGCTCCATCGCTGCCGGATTCCTCCGCGGGCTGTTCACCGCCGATGGTTCTCTGACACAGGAGAAGTACCCGCGGCTCTACAGCGCCTCCGAGGAACTGATCGACGATGTCAACCAGCTCCTCCTCGGCGTCGGTATCCCTGCCACCAAGTGGGACTGGACGAACGAGGACCGTGACTACTTTTCGGTCGCCCCGGTCGGAAGCGAGGGGCTGGCGCCGTTTGCGGAGACTGTCGGCTTCCTTGACGACCGGACCGAGACGCTCCAGGTTGAACTCGCCGAGACCGAGACACGGCCGATCAGCATCGGTCGCGTCGATGGCTCGACGTGGGAGCAGTCGGTCGCCGCCATCGAGGACGCCGATGAAGCCACTGTCTACGACGTGACGGTCGCCGACGACGCCGAGTACGTCGCCAACGGCCTCGTCTCCCACAACAGCGGCGGCGGTATGGGCTATGCCTTCTGGCAGCTCCGGCCGTACGGCGACCCGGTCGGCTCGACCGGCGGCATCGCCAGCGGCCCGATGACGTTTATGGAGACCTTCGATCAGATGTGCTTCCCGCCGGGTACCGAAGTACTGACGCCCGAGGGACAACGCGCCATCGAGGATCTCAGGGAAGGAGACCTCGTTATCGACGAGAACGGTACCGAGCAGCCGGTCGCCGAGACGATGGAGCGGCACGTCGACGAGGAACTCGTCGAGGTCGTCCCCGAGCGCCTGAACGAGCCGATCCGAGCCACGGGCGAGCATCCGTTCAAGGTGGTTCGCAACGATGGGTTCGAGTGGGTCGACGCGCGCGACCTGTGCGAGGACGACCAGCTCGTACTCGGACACGCCGCGACGGAGAACGAACTGACGCTCGACGCAACACTGGATCTGCGTTCGGTCGCTTCCGGCCCGATGGCGTTCACCGACGGTGGAGCGGTCATCAACCGGGAGTACTACGGTACGAGCAAGGGGCCGACGCCGGCCTCGATCGAGACCGAAATCCCGATGGCCGACTTCGCAACCGTTGCTGGCTGGTATCTGGCGGAGGGTTGTGTCGTCTACCGTCGTGGAACTCCGAACGAGGTCACGTTCACGCTCCATGCGGACGAAACCGACGAGGCCGACGAGATCAGGGCTGCACTCGACGGGTTCGGGATAGAGCCACGGATTGAAACCGTCGAGGGCCGGAACACACTCCACGTCCACGTCGAGAGCGCGAGCTTCGCACAGCTCATCGAGGGGCTGTTTGGAACGGGCGCGAGCGAGAAGCGCGTCCCCGAGTTCCTCTGGGATGCCCCGGTCGAGACACAGGCACGTGTCATCGAGGCACTCTTCGACGGCGACGGGACGCTAGAGAAGCGTGGTGAGAGTCAGCGCGTTCAGTTGCAACTCGTCTGTGAGGAGATCGTCGACTGGGTGTTCCAGGCCGGACTCCGCTGTGGCGTGCAGTTCTCGCGCCATACTCGGACCCCCGAGGACCGCCAGCCGACCCACTGGGTTAGTGCGAGCGTCAGTACGGCACTTGGTACACCGCTCGAGTGCCTCTTCGACGCCGTTCCGGATGATTTCCGCGCGGTCGACCGCACGAAGCAGGCTAACGGACACGAGGTCGTCCCGATTGATACGGTCGAGTGCGTTCCCTACGAGGGCCCTGTCTACAACGCCGAGGTCGCCGACACCCATACCTACGTCGCCGAGGACGTCGTCGTCCACAACTGCGAGACTATCGCCCAGGGTGGCGCCCGGCGGGGCGCCCAGATGGGCGTCATGCGGGTCTCGCACCCGGACGTCATCGAGTTCCTCCACGCGAAGAACAAGGACGTCTCGCTGGCCCACACCCTCCGGCTGAACGACCCCGACGACTACACCCACACCGACTTCTCCGAGGCGCTGGCGGAGGCGCGCGAACTCATCGACGACGAGGGCCGCGTCCCGAAGCACCTCCGCAACGCCGTCGAGGGGCACCTCTCCAATTTCAACATCTCCGTCGGCATCACCGACGAGTTCATGTCGGCGCTCCGGAACGGCGAGGAGTTCACCTTCACCAACCCCCGGACGGGCGAGCCCCACATCGCCACCGAGGAGACCAAGGAGATGTACGCCCGCTACGGGCTGGGTGAGCACGTCACCCCCGGCGAGGAGTTCTCCATCGACCCCGAACTCATCTGGGACCGCATCGTCGAGGGCGCCCACGAGAACGGCGAGCCGGGCGTCATCTACCTGGAGCGGGTCAACAAGCAGCACTCGTTCGATGTCGAGGAGCACCCCGACCACCGCATCTTAGCTACGAATCCCTGCCTGACCGCGGACATGCGGGTGCAACTGGCTGACGGGTCGACTGAGCCAATCGGAGAGATTGCTGCCGGCGACGTCTCCGTCGATGTCCAGACTCTCGATGGTGGAGAAGTCGATATCCGTCCAGCGAGGGCGTTCAAGACGAAGCAGGACACGGATATCCTTCGCGTCACAACTGAATCAGGCCTCTCGATTCGAGTCACCCCGGATCACCGTATTCGGACGACGGACGACGGTTGGGTCGAGGCACAATATCTCTCGGCTGGCACAGAACTCGTCGGCCTATCCGAAGTCCGTGCTACTCCTCAAGGCCCCGTTCAGGAGACATCGGTCGAGACTGTCGCGCAGGTTGAAGCAGACGGTAGCGAAGACGTCTATGACCTGACTGTCGAAGGCACCCACAACTTCTTCGTCAGCGAATCCGGCGAGCAATCAATAAACGTCCACAACTGCGGGGAACAGCCGTTGGAAGAATACGAGGCCTGCAACCTGGGTCACATCAACCTCTCGACGCTCGCCGCTCACGAGGCGCCGGACTGGCGCGTCTTCAAGAATAATCGCCCAGATGACGAAAATCTCGAGGACAGCGTCGAGGCATTCCTCGAACAGTCCCTCGACATCGACGAGTTCGAGCGCCGCATCGAACTCGGCACGCGCTTCCTGGAGAACGTCGTCACGATGTCTGATTTCCCGGTCCCGGAGATCGAGGAGAAGGTCCGGGAGATGCGGAAGATCGGCCTGGGCATCATGGGGCTCGCGCAGCTGTACATCCAGCTGGGTGTCCGCTACGGCAGCGAGGAGGCAAACGAGATTGCCCGGCAGGTCATGATGAAGATCAACCACGACTCGAAGTGGGCCAGCCACGAACTCGCCCAGGAGCGTGGCTCCTTCGACGAGTGGGACAAGTCGAAGTACGCGAACCCGACCGAGTATCCCGACTGGTTCGAGCACCACACCGGCCTCGACGCCGACGAGTGGGCAGACGGGTTCCCCATCCGGAACCACAACACCACGACCATCGCCCCCACGGGCACCACGTCGATGGTCGGGAACACGACCGGCGGCTGTGAGCCGATCTACAACGTCGCCTACTACAAGAACGTCTCCGACG
>JBDGSA010000046.1:0-27623 GCA_042217755.1 Haloglomus sp.
GTAGTGCTGGGCCATGTCGTCGATGCCCTTCTGGCAGAAGACGACGTCGGCGCCGACGCTCTTGAGCTGGTCGACCATCTCCTGGAGCTGCTCTTCCTCCTGGTCGAGGAACTGCTGGAGCTGGTCGGGCGAGTCGACGTTGACTTCGGCGTCGATCTCGGTTTCCTTGACCTCGATGGCCGTATCGAGGAGGGCGACGTCGGCGTCCTCGACCATGTATGGCATGTTGTCGTGGACGCGCTCCTTGTCGACGATGACGCCCTCGACGAGTTCGGAGTTCTCGACGGCGCCGCCGACGACCTTCTCGACCTTGACGTTGTCCGTGTCGATCTCACCGTCGTCGGCGACGGCCTGGACGGCCGAGACGACGAGCGAGGAGAGCGTGTCGCGGGCGTTCTCGGCGCCCTTGCCCGTCATCGCGGTGGCAGCGATCTGCTCTAGGTGCTCTGCGTCGTCCGGGGAGACCTCGATGGCGTTCTCCTCGAGGATCTCCTTTGCGCGCTGTGCGGCCTGGCGGTACCCCTGCGCGAGGATAGTGGCGTGGATGTCCTGCTCGAGGAGGTCCTCGGCTTTCGCCAGGAGTTCGCCGCCGATGACGACCGCGGTCGTGGTGCCGTCACCGACCTCGTCCTCCTGGGTCTCCGCGACCTCGACGACCATGTTGGCCGCGGGGTGCTCGATGTCCATCTCCTTGAGGATGGTCACGCCGTCGTTCGTGACGACGACGTTGCCCGTCGAGTCGACGAGCATCTTGTCCATCCCCTTCGGTCCGAGCGTGGTCCGGACGGACTCGGCGACCGCCTTGCCCGCCGTGATGTTCATCGACTGGGCGTCGCGGCCGCTCGTCCGCTGGCTGTCCTCACTAAGTACGATAAGGGGTTGATTACCCATCTGCTGAGCCATAGTCGGTTGAATCGTTGATTGTGGTTCTACATAAATTCTTCTGTACCGGCGTACAGAACCGCCATGCGCGGCCCCGAAAGGCCGTGTGACACAGCGTAACGAGACCCGTATTTATATCGGAAACGGAGGAGGAGCCGCGAAGCGGTCAGTTGCCGCCCTCTGCCTCGCCGGGATCGCCCGCGGCTTCCGTGTTCATCGGCTCTCCGGTTGCGGCGGTGTCTTCCGCGCCGACGGCCCCCTCGTCGTCCGAGAACTGGTGGTACTCGATGCCCTTCGTCTCCATCTCGTTGTGCTTGCGCTCGAGGAACGCGTAAACCGCGCCGTGGGGAGCGCCGTCGAGGATCATCTCTATCGCCGACCGGACGACGTCGACCTGTTCGGGTTCGCCGATGATGCCGACGGTCTTCCCGTAGATGACGACCTCGGCACCTGTCAGTTCCTCCATCAGTTCACGGGTCCGGCCGTCCTCGCCGATGAGGCGGCCCTTCTGGCGCCGGAGATCGTTCTCGTTGCGGGTGGCGGCCCGGAGGTCGACCAGGTCGAGCATCCGCATCTCGCCCTCGAGCAGAGAGAGCGCCGCGTCCGGTGAGAATCCTCGGCCGACTGCCTTGACGATGTCGGGGCCCTTCAGACCCTTCACGGGGTCACCGACGGACTCCACCCGGACCGCGCCCGTCTCGCTGTCGATGTCGAGGCGGACCTCGGCGCGGGACTCGATCTCCCGCATCGTCTCGCCACCCTCGCCGATGAGGGCGCCGACACGGTCCTGCGGAATCGTCACGTGCTGCATGTCCGGGCGTTCGGCACGGTCCCGGTTAAGGCTTCGCTGTCCGGGAGCGCCGTCCCGCCTAATGCTTCGCTGTCCGGGAGCGCCGGGTCGATCAGGGGTACGCTCGGAGCTGGCGCCCCGCCCCGAGACAGTCAACGAGGGACGCCAACTTCGGTTTACGATTCCGAAAGAGGTTTTTCGTTGGCAGCAAATGTTGAGATATGAGCGCGGAGTCAACTGAAGATCGCATCCTGTCCGTCCTCGAAGAGGACGCGCAGGCCTCTTACGCCGAAATCGCCGAGCGGGCCGACGTCTCGAAGCCGACCGTCCGCAAGTACATCGATCGCCTCGAGGAAGAGGGCGTCATCGTCGGCTACTCGGCCGACGTCGACCCGAAGAAACTGTCGGGACAGTCCATCGCGATGGTCGGCCTCGAGGTCGCCAGCGAGTCGTACGTCGAGGCGACGCGCGCCCTCAAGCAACTCGACGCGGTAGAGGCACTGTACTCCTCGAGCGGTGACCACACCCTGATGGCCGAGGTACGGGCCACCGACGGCGACGCCCTGGGCGAGGTCATCGCTGACGACATTCTCGCCATCGAGGGCGTCGAGGAAGCCCACCCCTCGTTCCTGCAGGAGCGACTCAAGTGAGGCTCCGAACCGCCGTTTGCTGACGGGCTCCGCGCCGCCCCTTCTCTCTCCTTTTGATTCCGTCGAACTGACAGCCGCCCGCCTCGTCCCTTCCGCAACTGACCGCGACGGTCACCGTTATCCGCCGCCCGCGCCTACTGTCGCCCATGCCGACCTACGAGCGGACGACGCGTGTTGCCGCCCCGCTTGCCGAAGTGTGGGACTTTCACTCCCGGGTCGAGGGACTGGAGGCGCTCACGCCCGAATTTATGAATCTGCGGGTCGACCGGGTCGTCGGTCCCGACGGCGAGCCGGACCCGGCGGTCCTGGAGACGGGAGCGCACATCAGCATGTCCATCCGCCCATTCGGCGTCGGGCCCCGCCAGTCGTGGACCTCGATCATCGGTAAACGGGAGTCCCACGAGGGCGCGGCGTACTTCCGCGACACGATGGAAGACGGACCGTTCCCGGAGTGGGAGCACACGCACCTGTTCTACGCCGACGGCGACGAGACCATCTGCCGGGACCGCGTCCGCTACCGGCTTCCGGGCGGCCCGCTGGGTCGATTCGCCGAACCGTTCGGCGACCTCGGATTCGAACCGATGTTCGCGGGCCGCCACCGGAAGACGAAACAACTGTTGGAGTGACCCAGAGCGGTCGTGGATCCGGGACGGCGACACGAGCGCGAACCGGGGGCGCTTTTGTTCCGGGGGGGCAGAAGGGGATATGGACTCTGTCGTCGTGGCCCACGTCGGCGCCGCCGGGACGGGGCTGGGGACTGTCGTCGGTCTCGGTGCGCTCGCGGGGTTGCTCGCGACGGTGCTCATGAACGTCCCGATGCAACGGCTGCCGGAGGGGAGCACGCCGCCGTTCGTGGCGGCCGGCGCGCTCACCGGCGAAGACCTCACGGCGGTCTCGGAAGGTCTGGCGAGCCTCGTCCACTACGCCGCTGGTACGCTTGCCGGCGTCAGCTTCGTTTTACTCGCCGAGGCCATCGAACGGTTCGTCGCCGCCAGGGGCGGGGCCCCCGGCTTCGACCTCGTCATCGCGGGGAGCGGCATCCGGCTGGTCCCACACATCATCGCCGGCGCGGTCACGTTCTCCATCCTCTACCTCTTTTTCGCGTACCTCGTTCTCCCCCTGTTCGGCAAAGAGGCGAGCGCGCGCGTTCGTGCGGTCCGAAACGACTGGGCCATCTCCGCCGCCGTCTACACCGCCGCACTGGTGGTCCTCATTCCGGTTCTGACGGTCACGCTGGCCTGAGTGGCGAGACCCGGCCCGGGGCCGCGTGTTTCTGCGCCCGGGCCGTGACGTGGCGACGTTCGTCTCCGCGGGCAACCGCCCGGCCGGCGCGCATTCTTCGCGGTCTTATGGGCGCCGGCTTCGGTCTGTTTTTCGGCGGTCTCGTGGGCGCTGGATTCGGTCTGTTCTTCGGAGTCGCTGACACCGTTCTCTGCACGGGTCCGTTCGACCTCGCGGCCGGGTGAACTGCCGACACCGTGGACGCCCTGTATGCGCTTTGCCCGGTGCTGGGTGTGACGGGGCCGGTCGCCAGCTTCACCGCCGGCAGCGCTTTCTGGGGAGTGCTCGGGTTCTTCCCCGCGGCTCGACGACCGCCGATCGCCCGGACTTTTGCCGCTCGGACGAGAAGCGTACACATGGCGAAGCAGCCCCACATCCGCTGTGAACCGGGTGATCTGAACGACATCGCACTCCTGCCCGGCGACCCGGGCCGCGTCGAACGCATCGCAGGCCACTGCGACAGCCACGAGACCGTCGCGGAGAACCGGGAGTACCGGGTCGTGAACGCCACCTACGACGGTGTCGACCTGACGCTCTGCTCGACCGGCATCGGCGCTCCCTCGACGGCGATTGCGGTCGAGGAACTCGCTACCGTGGGCGTTGAGACCTTCCTCCGCGTAGGGACGACTGGCGCGCTCCAGCGCGGTATCGAGATCGGCGACATGGTCGTCGCGACTGCTGCCGCGAAGGACGAGGGAACCACGAAGCGCTACGAGGACACTGCCGTGCCGGCGGTGGCAGACCACGGCGTCGTCTCGGCGCTGGTCGGAGGCGCGCGTGCACGCGGCGAGGAAGTACACGTCGGACCCATCGCCACAGACGACGCGTTCTACGCCGAGACAGACGAGTACGTCGAACGCTGGACGGCCGCCGGTCTCCTCTCGGTGGAGATGGAGGCCGCCGCGCTCTTTACGCTCGCGCGCCGGAAGGAACTGGCCGCGGGCGCCATCTGCACCGTCGACGGCAACCTCGTTGAGGGGACCCAGAAAGGCGCGACGGACGACGACGAGCTGCCCGAGAAGGCGCACAACAACGTCGAGCGGGCCATCGCCATCGCGCTGGACGCGGTCGTCGTACTCGCCGAGGACTGACGCGGCCGGGCATCGAGCGGGCGGTGAATCTCCTTGTATTTCACCGACAGCCCTCCGTGGAGTATAGTGATTCCCCAGGTCCCTTGCTCGATATACAATGCCCCTTAGTGGTATATTATCTCACGATATTCTTATTATGCAACGGTCGTTCATGGAGGATATGCACCAGCACGCGGTGCGGACGGCGATGGCGCTGTACACAGGTGGGACACTGGACCTGGAGGCGGCTGCCCGGCAGGCGGGCGTCTCGGCGGACCGCATCGAGCGGGCCGCTCGTCGTCTCGGAACCACCCGGCCCACGCAGACGACCTCCCGCGAGCGCCTCAACGTCTCCGCGGACTGAACCGTCGCTCGCGACTCTCCGGACTGAACCGCCGTTCACGGCGCCGCGCGCCGGCGCCCCGGCAATCACTCTTCTGCCCGACAGCTCCTTCTACCCGACAACCTCCCACGACACTCCCCACTGTCGTCTCCGATCCACATCGGCCGGTCACTCGGGGGCAGGAACGCAGACCGGCGGCGCGGCGACCCCGAACGTTGGATTCTCAGCGTGGCTCGACCGCCGCGGGGGGCGCGAGTGCGTTCGCCGGCCCGCCGGCGGAGTTGTTCGCCCCGCGCCGGTCGCCCCCGAGGAAGTTCGTCTCGATGGTGGTCCCGTTGCCGAAGATGTCGAAACTCGCACGCTCGGTTCCTCCTGGCGTCTCGACGACGGCCGTCGTGTTGCTCGTCAGCCGCGTGACCTCGTCGTTCCGGATGTGGGTCGGCCACCACTCGTCCATCTTCTGATTGTCGAGGTAGACGGTGTAGGTGATGTCGCGCGTCTGACCGGGTCCGACCGTGTACGACCGCGTGCTGGCGTTATCCGCGACGATCACGTCGTTGAGCCGAACCACGTAGTCGAGTCGCTCGATGGTGACCGCGGAGGTGGGGCTGTCGTTTCGGACCTGCACCGTCACCAGCATCGGCGCGGCCTGTGGGTCGGACTCGCCCCACTCGGCGTCTACGTCGAGGATTGTCAGGACCTGATCGCCGGACTCGGTGGTCACGGGTCGGTTCTCCTCGCTGTCGAGTTTCCCGATGACGTCGGTCGTCTCGGTGGTCCGGCGGTCGGGCAGAGCCACCGGAAGCGACGTGACCGCGATGTCCGCGACGCCGCTGGTTCTGGTCAGCACGGTCGAGCGCTCACCGTTGTTGATGTGACGCGACCACCACCGCGGCACGGCGTCGTTGTTCGCCGACGCATTGACTGTCACGGTCCCGTTGCCGACGGGCAGGCGCTCGACCGTCGAGGTGTTCTGCGCGAAGACGACGCCGTTGACAGTCGTCGTCTGGTTGACCCGGAGCGACAGCAGGTCGGTGAACTCCGCCGAGTTCGGGTTGTCGACGTCGACGGTGGTGACGATCTCCGTCCGCTCCTCGGTCACCTTCCCCCACCGGCTCCTCGTGTTCTGGAACTCGGGCTCGCTGAATTCCGGCGCGTCATCGGCCGCGGGGAGCTCCTGAATCCGCGTCTCGCCCTCACCGAGGAAACTCGTCTCGAGGCGGATGCGCCGGTCGAACACGCGCAGCGGTACCCGCTTCAACTCGCCGTCGTCCCGGACGAGCCCGTACACTTCGACTCGGAGCCGCGTCGTCTGGTCGTCGCGCAGGTGGGTCACCCACCACTGCTCCATCTTCTGCGTGTCGAGCGCGGCGTCGGCCGTGAACGTCGCCGACTCGCCCGGCTGGAGGGTGATGGTGTCGTTCGTCCGGCCCTGGCCGACGGTGACGTTGTTCATCACGATGCGGTACGTCGTGCCGTCGAGGCGGACCGGCCAGTCGTGGACGTTCTCGAGGTCGGCGGAGAAGTCGATGGGTGTCCGCTCGGCGGTTGCGGTCCCCCACTCGGCTCGCTGGTTGGAGACAGTCATGATCTCCCGGTTGTCGATGGCCACCGTGCGGGTTGAGTTGTTCGTGAACGCACCCAGCAGGTCCGTCTCGATGGTCCGGTTCTGCGGCGGGAGCGACGCGCCGAAGCCGGCCACCCCGACGCTGGCCCGCGTCGAGACGACCGTCCGCTCGCCGTTGTTGATGTGGGTCACCCACCACGCGGGGATGTCGGCGTTGTTCAGTTGCGCGGTGAAGTTGACGACGTTCCGCCCGGGCTGGAGCCCGATGCCGCCGGCGGAACCGTCGGCGACCTGCACCGTGTTCATGTAGATCCGGTAGTCGAGCGTGGCGGCCCCGGGAAACGACTGGTTGTTCGGGTTGTAGACCACCGCCCGCGTCTCGACGTCGGTCGTCTCCTCGGTGACGTTACCGAACTCGGTCTGGAGCGACCGGAGCACCGGCTGCTGGTAGGAGAGGTCGCCGCCAGTGAAGTAGAGCGCTGCCCCCCCGCCGACGGCGGCCAGCGCGACGATTCCACCGACCGCCACAGCGACCTTCGTCGAGACCACGTTGTCCGCGATACTCTGTCGCCGCGGTAAAGCGTGTTGGCCACCAGCGAAACCCCCGGGGCTAAGGTCCCGGCGGAGCCCCCCCGAGATGTGAACGTCGGTTACATCACCTACGCGCTCGTCGCCCTCGCGGCGTACACGGTCGTCTCTCCCCTGACGAAGCTCGCCACCCGGGACCTCTCCAGCGACGCCGTCGCCGCGGTCACCAACGGGATGCTCGCGCTGGCCGCACTCGGCCTGACGCTCTACGCCAGCGACGCCTCCATCACCCGGACCCTCACGCACCCGGACCGGGTCTACGTCCTCGCCGCCGGAGTCTGTCTCTCGGTCGGCATCATCGCCTACTATCGCGCGCTCAAACTCGGGCCCGTCTCCGTGGTCGTTCCCATCTTCGGGATGTTCCTCGTCACGTCGTCGCTCATCGGCGTCCTGTTCTTGAACGAGTCGCTCACGCTGCGGAAGGGCCTGGGCATCGCGCTGGCCGTCGTGGCGGTGCTGCTCGTCACGACGGAGTAGGTAGCCGACAGAGATGATGAATACTTCTTCGGAGCCCTCGCATTCTCTCGTGGAGCCGCCAGCGGTGACGAAGACTCCTCCGACGCCCTCGTACTCTCTCAGGACGACCACGACGGCAGGAACTGCTTCGACGCCCTCGCGCTCTCTCAGGACGACCGCGACGGCAGGAACTGCTCCGACGCCCTCGTGCTCTCGACCTTCCGTCAGAGCAAGCTCTGACGGTGCCCCGGCGATGTAAGCACCACAGCCGAGCGACCACCGGAAGCGAGGCGAGGAGCCCAACGAGCCGCGGGCCCCTGAGCGCGCGAGGGCTTCGATGGCGGCTCTGCCGTCGTCGCGGTCATCGAGGCATACTACGACACATACGTTTGGATTCCAAAATTACCATATTATAAATAATATTTGTCGAATATTTCTTACATAAAAAATTTATACACTGTTCAAATATTTTCTAAAGGTTATTTTTACATGGAATTCTACCGCGGCGTCCGGTCTCTTCTGGCGACCACGCCGCTCAATAGGCCGCGTCCCCACTGGCCAAGTAGTGAGCGAACCGGAGCCGGTCGCGGGTGCGGACGCCTTCACCCACCTGCACGCAGACGTGCGGGCGGCCCTGTCGGAGCGCGGATTCAGCACGCCGACGGAGCCACAGCGCCGCGCGATTCCGCCGCTGGCGCGGGGCGACGACTGCCTCGTCGTCGCGCCGACGGGGACCGGCAAGACCGAGACCGCGATGCTGCCCGTGTTCTCGGCGATCGCAGAGCGCCGCGAGCGCGACGGCGGAACCCACGGCGTCCAGGTGCTGTACATCACGCCGTTGCGGGCGCTCAACCGCGACATGCGCGAGCGCCTGGAGTGGTGGGGAGACACGCTCGACGTCGACGTGGACGTTCGCCACGGCGACACTACGGACTACCGACGTCAGCAGCAGGCCGAGAACCCGCCGGACGTGCTGGTGACGACGCCCGAGACGCTGCAGGCCATGTTCACCGGCAAGAAGCTCCGCCGGGCGCTCGAAGACGTAGAGCACGTCGTCGTCGACGAGGTGCACGAACTCGCGGCCGCCAAGCGCGGCGCACAGTTGACGATCGGGCTCGAGCACCTCCGGGAGTACGCCGGGAACGTCCAGCGCGTCGGCCTCTCTGCGACCGTCGGCGACCCGACCGAGGTCGGACGCTTCCTCACGGGAGGAGACGAGCCGACCATCGTCGAGGTGGACGTGGGCTCGCGGCTGGAGATCGAGGTCCGCGAGCCGACGGTGACCGAGCGCGACGAGCGCCTCGCAGGCCGACTCATGACCGAGGCGAACGTCGCGAGCCACGTCCGCGTCATCGACGACCTCGTCGCGGCCCACGAGGCGACGCTCGTCTTCGTCAACACCCGCCAGACCGCCGAGGCGCTGGGCTCGCGACTGAAGGAACTCGGGACGAACATCGGCATCCACCACGGCTCGCTGTCGAAGGCGGCCCGCATCGAGGTCGAGGACGAGTTCAAGGCCGGCGAACTCGACGGACTGCTCTGTACCTCGTCGATGGAACTCGGCATCGACGTCGGCCACATCGACCACGTCGTCCAGTACCAGTCGCCGCGGCAGGTCTGTCGGCTGCTCCAGCGCGTCGGGCGCGCGGGGCACCGCCGGGACCAGGTATCGGCCGGGACGGTCATCACGACGCGCCCGGACGACACGTTCGAGGCGCTGGCTATCACCGAACGCGCGCTGGACGGCGACGTCGAGCCCGCGCGCATCCACCACGGGAGTCTCGACACGGTCGCGAACCAGATCTGCGGGCTGTTGATGGGGTTCGGCGAGATATCTGCCCGGGGTGCCTACGAGATCGTCACGCGAGCCTACCCCTTCCGCGACCTCGACGAGGCGGCGTTCAAGCAGGTCGTCCGGGAGTTGAGCGACAACCGTGTCGTCTGGCTGGACGAGGAGGCAGACCGCCTCGAGAAGTCACGGGGCACGTGGCAGTACTTCTACGCCAACCTCTCGATGATTCCCGACGAGGCCAACTACACCGTCGAGGACGTGGCCTCCGGACGGACGGTGGGCACGCTCGCAGAGCGGTTCGTCGTCAACTTCGCCGGGCAGGGCGAGGTGTTCATCCAGGGCGGCGAGATGTGGCGCATCACCGAGGTCGACGAGGACGAGGAAGCCGTGAAGGTGACGCCCGTCGAGGACCCCGGCGGCGAGGTTCCCTCCTGGGTCGGCCAGGAGATTCCGGTCCCGTACGAGGTAGCCCAGCACGTCGCCCGGTTGCGCGAGGCGGCCGCCCGCCGATTCGAGCGCGGTGACGACCGCGACGCGGTGGCGGCGTGGCTGGCCGACGCGTACCCGACCGACGAGCACACCGCGCACTCGGCACTGGAGCAGGTCGCCGACCACGTCGAGGCTGACGCGCCCGTTCCGGGTCCCTCGCGGGTCGTCGTCGAGTTCAAGGGCCGCGAGATTGTGCTCCACACCGCTTTCGGCCACCGGACGAACGAGACCCTCGGCCGGGTGTTGTCGGCGCTGCTGGGCCAGCAGTCGGGCTCCAGCGTCGCCATGGAGGTGGATCCGTACCGCGTCGAACTCGAGGTTCCGGGTGGAATCCGGGCGAGCGACGCCGTCGAGAAGCTCGAGACGACGGACCCGGACCACCTCCGGCCGCTGGTCGAACTCTCGCTGAAGAACGCCGATTCGCTGAAGTTCAAACTCGCCCAGGTCGCGGCGAAGTTCGGCGCGCTCAAGCGCTACCGCGGCGCGGGGGCCGCCAACTTCGGCCGCGACCGTCTGCTCGCGGCGCTCCAGGACTCGCCCGTCTACGACGAGGCCGTCCGGGAGACACTCCACGAGGACCTCGCGGTCGGCCGCGCCGCCGATGTACTCCGGCGGGTGCAGGCCGAGAGCGAGAGCGCGGATGTCCCCGACGCTGCGGCGAGTGACGGCACCCATGGGGACGGACCCATCGACGTCGAGGTCCACGGCCAGCGGACGCCGATCGGCCTGGGGGGCCGCTCGTCGGGCCGCGAACTGCTCGCCCCGGAGAACGCCGATGCGAGCGTCATCGCCACCGTCAAGGAACGTCTCCAGAACGACCGCGTCATCCTGCTGTGCTGTCACTGCCACGAGTGGGACCGCCGCCAGCAGGTGAAACGCGTCCCCGAGCAACCGGAGTGTCCGAACTGCGGTTCCACGCGGGTCGCGGCGCTCAACCCGTGGGCCGACGAGGTGGTGCAGGCCGTCCGCGCATCGGAGAAGGACGAGGAGCAAGAGCGGATGACCGAGCGCGCCTACCGTGCGGCGAGTCTGGTCCAGAGCCACGGCAAACAGGCCGTCATCGCACTGGCCGCGCGCGGCGTCGGGCCACACAACGCCGCGCAGGTCATCAACAAACTCCGGGAGGACGAAGACGACTTCTACCGCGATATCCTGACGAAAGAACGCCAGTACGCCCGCACCAAGTCGTTCTGGGACTGATACGGTTTACTGTAAATCGTTCCCGGCGCATCGGCGCCCCGGTCGGCCGACGCACCGGTAAACTGTTACACTAAACCGTATGAGTCCGTCGTGAAAAGGTGTGCGACGCGACGGGACGTCAGTCGCCCTCGACGAGCCCCTCCCGAGCGCGGAGGTCGCGCCGCCGTACCTTGCCCGTCGTCGTCTTCGGGAGTTCGCCGACGAACTCGAGTTCGCGCGGATACTCGTGCTTGGCGAGGCGGCGGCGGACGAACTCCTGGAGTTCCTCGCGGAGGTCCTCCGTGGGCTCGTGGCCCTCTGTGAGCGCGACGAATGCTTTGACGAGTTCGCCCCGCGTCTCGTCCGGGATTCCGATGACACCGACGTTGAGTACCGCCTCGTGCGACGAGAGGGCGTCCTCGACGCTCGCGGGGCTCACCTTGTATCCGGAGCTAATGATGATATCGTCCTTGCGGCTGTGGAACGAGAGGTAGCCCGCCGCATCGACCGATCCCAGGTCCTCACAGCGCTGCCAGCCGTCGGCCACCTTCCTGGCTGTCCGGTCGGGCTTGTTCCAGTACTCCGTGAAGCAGACCGGGTTCCCCTCACGCCGGAGTTCGAACTCCCCTACCTCGCCTGTCTCGACCGGGTCGCCGGTATCGGGGTCGACGACTCGCACCTCGTGGCCCGGTCCGGGCCGCCCCATCTTCCCCGACCGGTGGTCGATGCCGAGCGCCTCGCAGTCGCCGGCGAACAGTGGTGCCTCGGACTGCCCGTACACCTCGTGAATGGCGGCGTCCGGCAGGAGTTCGCGTGCGCGTTCGATCAGCGCGTCCCCGGCCGCTTCGCCGCCGAGCCCGAGCATCCGGATCGCGCTCAGGTCAGCGCTATCGACCGCGGGGTGGTTGAGTGCCACCCGGTAGGCCGTCGGCGGCCCTCCGGTGACGGTCACGTCGTGTCGCTCTAACAACTCCAGTTCGGTCTCAGGATCGAACGGACCGAGATCGGCAGCGAGAACTGTCATCCCGTAGTACAGCGCGGGCTCTACGAGATCGATGATCGATCCGGCCCAGGACCACTCGACTGGCGTCCGGAGGACGTCGTCGTCGCGAATCTCCATGTTGAACAGGCTGCAGACGGCCGACGGAAGGATTCCGAGCAGGTGTCGGTGAGGGAGCACCACACCCTTTGGCTCCCCGGTCGTCCCGCTCGTGTAGATGATAGTCGAGGGATCCTCGGCGGCGGTGTCGACCGTCTCGAACTCGTCCGAGTGTCCTTCCACGGCCGCCGCGAACGTCGTCTCTTCCTCCTCTGGCTCGACGTCCACGATGACACTCGTCTCGAGCGACGACAGGCCGCCGCGGACCTCCCGGAACGATTCAAGCCCACCTGCCGTCGCGACGACAGCGGTCGCCGCGCTGTCCTCGAGTCGGTACCCCAGCGCGTCCGGGCCGAACAGGACAGAGAGTGGAATCGAAACTGCTCCGAGCTTCCAGCACGCGAGGTGCGTCGCCAGAACCTCGACCCGCTGGGACCCGTTCACAGCGACACGGTCTCCCCGCTCGACACCCTGCGTGCGGAGATAGTTGGCGAACCGGTTCGCCCGCCGCTGCAAGTCTGTGAACGTGTACTCGCTGGTACCCTCCTGGGTCTCGCAGACGAGCGCGACTCGCTCGCCCTGCCTCTCGGCCCACCGATCACAAACGTACGCGGCGATGTTGAACTGGTTGGGTACATCCCACTCGAACTCCTCGCGGAGCGTTCTGTAGTCCTCCCACTCACGTTCGTAGAAACGGTACGCCTCGAGTCGTCGGCGCGTGGTTCCGGATTCCATGGCGTCCACCCAGGGCCCCCAGGGACCAGCGGTCCATCCGTTCTCCCCCCGGGCCCCGGTGGTGTCCGCCTCGGGCGTGGTACTTGTACCCATTTATCGTGGGCCGTCCCGTCCCACGGACTCGTTCCAGAGACCGGAACGAGTCCGGTGGATGAAATTATTGGGTCTGTGGTTCGTTACGCCCTCCCATGGAAGACAGCGACAGTGGGGAACTCCTCGACGACGCTGTCACTCGTCGCGAGGCACTCGCGGCGCTCCGCGAGGGGCCACTTCATCGTCGCGACCTCGAGAAGCGGCTCGGGGTCTCGAAGACCACCTGCCACCGTATCCTCCAACGGTTCGACGAACATGGACTGCTCCGCCGGACCGAAGACGGGTACCGGCTCTCTGAACTCGGACAGGTCGTCGAGGATGAGGTGGCCGCGGCCGCGCGTGCCGTCCAGACGGCCCAGGAACTCGAACCGCTCGTCTCGGCGTTTGGCTCCGCGGCGGTCGATCTGGACATCTCCCTGTTTGCCGAAGCCGAGGTCACGCGCGCCGAGCCGACGGACCCGTATCCCCCTGTGGGCCGGTTCATCGAGCTCCTCCGCGAGTCGAGCACCCTCCGCAGCCTCGACCGGACCTCCATCGCTCCGCTCCACGTCGAGGAGATCTTCGACCTCGTGTTGGAGCAGGGGCTCGCCGTCGAAGCGATCTACCCCGAGTCCGTCGTCGAGAAACTGCTCTCCGAGTATCCCGACCTGCATCGGAAGGCCGCTGACCAGGGCCGGGTCACCTACCGGGTCTACGACGACATCCCGTTCGGGATGTCGCTGTTCGACGACCGTGTCGGCCTCCGGGCGTACGACTCCGACACCGGCGCCCCACTCCTTTTGGTGGACACGGGAGATTCGGACGCGCTCGAGTGGGCCGAGACGGTGTTCGCCCACTACCGCGAAGCCGCCGAAATCCCCGAAGGAATCCCGACCTGGATGAAAGACACGGACCTGCGGCTGTGACCCGCCAGCCTGCGTCCCCGTCGGCGCAGGGGCTTCGTCGAACCACTGACCGGCCGGCAGAGTCCGAGTCCCGCCGACACGACTCTCCTGTGTGAACCGGAAACGGGCCGGGGAACGAACCAATATCCCCGGCGTCCCAGGGCCGGCCATGCCGGATCCGTTCGGTCGCGCGGTTCGCGACTACCACGAGGACAGCCGTGAGGCACCGCTCGTTCAGCGCGACGGCGCGGAGACGCTCGGGCATCCCATCGACGACTTCTATTTCGACGAGTACGACCCCGACGCGGACCCGTGGCTGGCCGACGCCATGCAGGGGCCGCTGGTAGACCTCGGCTGCGGAACAGGGCGCCACGTCCTGGCATTTCAGGAGCAGTTCGAGACGATTGCGACCGACGTGAGCGAACACCTGGTCGCGGTCGCACGTGACCGCGGTGTCGACGACGCACGCGTCGCCGATATGTTCGCCCTCCGAGAGTCGTTCGAGCGCGATCGCTTTGCGAGTGCACTCTCGCACGGAACGCAGGTCGGCCTCGCCGGCTCGATGGCCGGACTCCGTGAGTTCTTCGGCGACCTCGCACACGTGACGATGCCCGACGCGACAGCCGTCGTGGACAGCTACGACCCGACCAGGCTCGACGCGGACGAACTCCTGGGCTACCGTCCCCGGCCGAGGCGGGGGCTCGCGAACCGTGTCTTCCATTTCGAGTACGAGAACGCGGTCGGACGGACGCTCCTGTTCCTGCTGTTCAGCCCCGACAGACTCCGTGACGCGGCGGCCGGAACCGACTGGCGACTGGCCGGGGTGGACTACGGCGACGAGGTCCACTACCGCGCGCGGCTGGAGAAACGCTGAAATTCAAACAGGAGGGCGCGGCATCTGGCACGTGCCCTGACGAGTTGCCGCCGGGCCGCCGACCCGGGTCGGGAGATCGCCACTCTCTGCCCGGCGCAGCCAGCGCGGTACCACGGTCCGGCGCGGGAAGCGGTATCGCCTGCTCGCCTACTCCCGCAGCGACGGCTCAACTGCCTCCAGCGCCGCCTCGAAGTGTGCCCGCGTGATTCGGACCTCGTCGGCCCGTTCGTTCGCCGCCTCGGGCCCCAGTTCGGCGGCGAACTCGCGGATGGCCCGCATCGAGGCCGTCCGGACCAGCGCCGCCAGGTCGGCGCCCGAGAACCCCTCCGTAACGGAGACGAACTCGTCGAGGTCGACGTCGTCGGCGAACGGCTTGTCCCGGCCGTGGACCTGGAGGATGGCCCGCCGGCCGTCGGCATCGGGTGCAGGCACCTCGACGTGCTCCTCGAGCCGCCCAGGCCGCAAGAGCGCCGGGTCGAGCGCGTCCCGGCGGTTCGTCGCAGCCAGCACCACCACGTTCGGGTTGTCCTCGAGCCCGTCCAGTTCGGTCAACAGTTGTGACACCACACGCTCGGTCACCTCGTGGGTCCCCGAGCCGCGTACGCCGGCGACCGCATCGATCTCGTCGAAAAAGAGAATCGACGGCGCCGCCTGTCGCGCACGGTCGAACACCTCCCGGATAGCCCGTTCGGACTCGCCGACGTAGCGATCGAGTAGCTCCGGCCCGTCGACAGCGATGAAGTTGACCTCGGACTCGCCGGCGAGTGCCCGCGCCAGGAGCGTCTTCCCGGTCCCCGGCGGTCCGTACAGCAACACGCCCGACGGCGGATCGGTTCGAGTCGCCTCGAACAGCGCCCCGTACTGGAGCGGCCACTCGATTGCCTCTCTGAGCGTCTGCTTTGCCTCCTCGAGGCCCCCGACGTCGTCGAAGGTCGCATCGGGCGCCTCGGCGACGTACTCGCGCATCGCGCTCGGCTCCACGGCGTTCATCGCTGCCTCGAAGTCGGCCTTCGTCACGGTGAGTTCCTCGCGGTCCGCGCGGTCACGGAGCGCTACCATCCCGGCTTCCTTCACTAACGAGGCGAGGTCGGCCCCGACGAAGCCGTGCGTGCGTGCCGCGTACGTGTCGAGGTCGACGTCTGCCGCGAGGCGGACGCCGCGCGTGTGAACGTCGAGGATTTCGCGCCGTCCCTCCGCGCGCGGCGCGCCGATCTCGATCTCACGGTCGAATCGACCACCGCGCCGGAGCGCGGGGTCCAGCGCGTCGAGTCGGTTGGTCGCGCCGATGACAACTACCTCGCCGCGGTCGTCGAGGCCGTCCATCAGCGTCAGCAGCTGCGCGACCAGCCGATTCTCCATGTCGGCCTCCTCGTCCCGTGTGCCGGCGATGGAGTCGATCTCGTCGATGAAGATGATGGCCGGCGCGTGCTCCTCCGCGCGGTCGAACGTCTCGCGGAGGCGCTCCTCGCTGTCACCCTTGTACTTCGAAACGATCTCGGGGCCGGAGATCGTCTCGAAGTGGGCATCGACCTCGTTGGCCACGGCCCGCGCGATGAGTGTCTTTCCCGTTCCGGGTGGTCCGTGCAGGAGGACGCCCTTCGGCGGGTCGATGCCGAGCTGGCGGAACAGCTCCGGCTCGGAGAGCGGCAGTTCGATCATCTCCTTGACGAGGTCGAGTTCCTCGTCGAGCCCGCCGATATCCTCGTAGGTGACGCTCAACCCGGAATCCGCGTCCGTCTCGACGGGGCTCCCGGTCTCGACAGTTGTCTGTCCACCGTCCCCGGAGCCGGCCGCATCCGGGGCCGACTCGGTCGCGTCGCTGTCGTCACCGTCTCTACCGGTCGCGTCGGCCGACGCCGCGGGCGACTGCGGGTGAGAGATCACCCGCACGTCAGTCCGGTCGGTGACTCGCACAGTCCCATCGGGGTCGGTGGCCCGGATGGTTGCTCGCGTGTCGAGTCGCTCGAGCCGGACGGTCTCGCCAGCCTGGAGCGGTCGGTCCAGCAGGTCCCGGCGGACGGCGTCCAGCGTGTCCTCGTCCAGTCCGACGGGCACGTCGAGCGTGACCTCGTCCGCATCGGCGACCGAGACGGGCCGGACCGTCACCTGGTCGCCGATGGTGACGCCGGCGTTGGCCCGCGTGTCGGCATCGATGCGAATCCCCTCTTCACCGCCGCCGGGCCAGACCTTCGCGACTGTCGGCCGCTCCCCCTCTACGACGACGGTGTCGCCACTGAGAACACCCAGTGCCCGGCGTGCGTGCTCGGGCAGGCGCGCCACGCCCCGTCCAGCGTCGCGTTTCTCCGCGCCGCGGACGACGAGCGTCACGCTCCGACCGTCCTCGCTCATACCATCGAGAAGGCGGGGCCGACGGATTACGGTTCCGGGCGCTCAGTACTTCGGCTCGGCGCCCGTCGCCTCGTAGATGTCGTCCATGATGTCGTCGCGCTGCTCGCGCCAGGATCCGAACTCGTCGGGCGAACTGGGATAGTCCGCGTAATGGTCCTTCAGCTGGTCGGCCAGTTGCTTCGTCTTGAAGAGGTCGTACAGCGTCCTCCAGTGGCCGAACGACTTGATCGCGGTCCGGAGCTTCAGCGCGAGGCCGACCTCGGCCGTGCCGCTGTAGAGCTGTTCGGAGAGTTTTCCGGCGGGCATCGCCGCCAGCAGCGCCATCAGGTCCTCGAGGTCGTACGCCGTCGTGAAGATGTTGTAGACGTCGAGCGCGGCGTAGCGGCCGCCGAAGTGGTCCATCACGCGCTGGTTGTACGACCAGAGTACGTCCTCGGAGACGTCGCCCCGTTCGAGCGCGTCGATGGCCGCGTCGCCCGCGTAGGTCCCAGCGTAGGCGGCACCCGCGATGCCGCCTCCCGTGGTGGGATTGACGTGCCCGGCGGCGTCGCCGACGGACATGAATCCGGGCGCAGTCGCCGAGTCGTACGGCCGGCGGGTCGGGAGCGCGGCACCGAGCTTGTCCTTCACTTCGGCGTTGTCGAACTCGGGGCGCGAGCGCATATCGTCGCGGAGGTCCTCGACCAGTTTCATCGGCTCCTCGTTCATCTGGAAGCCGAGGCCGGCGTTGATCTCGGTCTCGGTGCGGGGGAAGTACCACAGGTAGCCGGCCGACCGCTTCGTCGGCTTGAAGACGAGCGCGTCGTGGTAGTCGACCGGCTCGTCGACCTCGACGACCTCGCGGTAGGCCGACGAGAACTGCGAGAACTGGACGTTCGTGTCGAAGGTCGCGTCCGAGAGATCTGCCTCGTCCTGCAGGATCGATAGCGCGCCGGCCCCGTCGATGACCAGCCCGGCGTCGTAACGGACGGGGTCGCCCTTCTGGACGCCGCTGACACCTGTAACGCGGCCGTCGTCGTCCTGCAGGACGGTCTGGACGACTGTGTCGTAGTGAAACTCGGCGCCGGACTCCTCGGCCCCCTCGATGAGCAACTCGCCGAACAGCTTCCGGTCGACGACCGCGAGTTCACCTGGGACGGGGATATCGAGGACCACGTCCTCGGTCGGAATCTCGAACTGGCCGTGGTCGACGACGGTGTTGGTCAGCGATGGCTCGATCTTCGATTTGGGGATGACGTCGGGGAACTTGGCGGCGCCCTTCAGCGCGTCGCCACAGGCGATGTGGCCCGCCTTCTCGGCAGTCTTTCGTTCCAGCACCACGACATCGTAACCCGCCTCCGCGATGGTCGCCGCCGCGTAACAGCCCGAGGTTCCGGCGCCGACGACCGCGACGTCGACCTCGTGTGTGTGCCGGGTCCCCGTCGCCGCCCCGGCATCGTCCGTACTCATACTCCTTCCTCGTCACCCGACCGGCAAAACTCTTTATCGGTCGGAATCCCGTCCGCGTCTGTGATGGACGCAAGGACGGACGAGAACGGGGTGTTTTGCTGGACGTAATCTATGAATGAGAGGTATCCACCGAATATCTGCTATCTTCGAGTATAATATTTATATCTGTATAAATATGAGTATATTTTGGAAATAGGAGATATTCTCAGAGAGTAGTTGGCAGTCCCGAAGATGACGAGGGGCCGACAGCGAACTCCACCATGTTCCGCCTCCGACAAGGCTCGATTTCGGCGGGGCTGTTCTACTGCACTGTGGAGGCCCTCTAGTCGGACATCATCCTGGAGATTCCGATTCCGACTCCGACGAGAAGATGATGTTCCTGTTCGACGGAGATCAGCCGGCTGGAGAGCATCCCGGCGTGGCGTCCGCGCGGAGCCCGTGGGCCGTCGTGCCCGAGGAGGCAGCCGGTTCTCGGCCGGTTCATGGTACTGCTTCACCGCTGCCAGAACGACGGCGTGAGGATGACGAGAACCGAGATGATCTCCAGCCGGCCGATCCACATCAGGACGACCATGTAGAGCTTCGCGGCGTCGGAGAACGGGCGGAAGCTGTTCATCGGCCCGACGACGCCGAAGCCGGGGCCAACGTTCCCCAGCGTGGCGATGGCGACGCTCATCGCCTCCAGACCCGTCAGCGTCACGTCCGGCGTCCGGTAGCTGTCGAGGTAGATGAGGACCGTCGAGAGGGCAAACAGCGTCAGGAAGATCAGCACGAACACGAACACGTCCCTGATCGTCTCGTCCTCGATGACGTCCCGACTGATCCGGATCGGCCGGACCGCGTCGGGATGGACCGACCGGAACAACGACTGGCCGGCAGTCCTCTTGACGAGGACCCACCGCACGATCTTGATCGAGCCGGCGGCGGACCCGGCGGAGCCGCCGAGGAAGTACGCGAACAGCAGCATCGTCTGTGCGGAGGCGTCCCAGGTGTTGAAATCCATACTGGCGTACCCGGTGGTGGTCACGATGGCGATCACCTGGAACAGCCCCTGTCGGAGCGAGTTCTCGATGTTCCCCGGGATGGGGTCGATGTTCACCGGCGTCTCCGCGAGGCCGACGCCGACGTAGAGGACCGCCGAGATGAGCACCCCGACGCCGACGATGGCGAGCAGGTACGCCCGGAACTCGGAGTTGTCGGTCAGCTCCCGGGGCTCTCCCCGGAGGACGTACCAGAACAGGCCGAAGTTCGTCCCCGCGACGATCATGAACGGCATGATGGCCCACTGGATGGCGGGGCTGAACGCCTCGACGCTCCGTGGCTCCGGCGAGAACCCGCCGGTGGGCATCGTCGTGAGTGCGTGTGCGACCGCGTTGTAGAGGTCCATGTTGGGCGCCACGCCAGCCAGGTGGAGCCCGTAGTAGACGAGCGCGGCGAGGACGGTGAACCCGGCGTAGATTCCCCAGAGCGCACGTGCCGTCTCCTGGATGCGCGGGGTCAGCTTCTCCAGGGAGAGGCCCGGCGCCTCCTCGTTGATCACCTGTGCGCCGCCGACCGACAGCTCGGGCAGGATGGCGACCATCAGGACCAGAATCCCCATCCCGCCGAGCCACTGGGTGAGCTGGCGCCACAGCAGCATCGCGTGCCCGTGTCGCTCGACCGAGATCTCCCCGAGGACGGTGGCCCCGGTGGTGGTGAACCCGCTCATGCTCTCGAACAGCGCGTTCACCGGGTCAGCCACGGTTCCGACACCAGCGACGAGGTACGGAATCGTGCCGGCGACGGGGACGACCAGCCACGCGAGGCTCACCAGCAGGAACGCCTCCCGGTTGCCCAGCTCCCCGTCGTGCGTGAACCGCTCGAGGAGCGCGCCCGTTACCACCATGACGGCGCTGGTCACGATGAACGGAAGTGGATCGTCACCGTAGAACAGGGCCAGGGCGAGTGGAAAGAGCGGCGTCACGCCGAGATACTTGAGAACGGTCCCGACGTAGGAGAGGCTCACCTGATAGTCGACGTACCGGCCCCGTGCGTTGACCATCGAACACCTCTTCCGGTCGTCCAGGGGACGCATGGAGGTTTTGGATTCGAGACAGCCGCCCGCAAGTGTCGTGGCGTGGCGTAGGAGAGAGGGTGACCCCGTGATACGTTTTCCTGGAACCCTCTCGTCGCCACTCACGGGCACCGGCACCCCGGGGGGCAGGGGGCATCACGTTCGACAAGAGTTTTGTCGGGGGTTTGCGAACGCCCGTGCATGACCGAGTACACCGTCGAGTTCGTCGGAACGGGCGAGACCATCACCTGTTCCGACAAGGAGACCATCCTGAAGCGGTGCATCGAGGAGGGCATCGCCCAGGAGTACTCCTGCCGCGTGGGGATGTGCCTGGCCTGCTCGGCCGAGATCGTCGAGGGCGACGTCGAGCAGACCGTCGCCGTCCGCCGCGGGCTGACCGAGGAGGAGGCAGAGGACTACGCGCTCACCTGCATGGCCCGGCCGCTGTCGGACCTGAAACTGGACCGCGGACAGTACCCGCCGAGCATCGAGAACGACGTGGGCGCGGGAAGCGGCGAGGCGGCAGCCGACGACTGAAATCGATCGAAGCCGGCCGTGCTCCTACCCGGAGACGAGTGCTGAGAGCACCCGCGATTCGGCCTTCCGGAGGTGTTCGTCGACGGTGGAGGGGGCGCAGTCGAGAACCCCGGCGATGTCCTCGTGGGTGGCACGGCGCGGGATCTCGTAGTACCCCAGGTCGACCGCCGTGCGGAACACTTCGAGTTGTCGGTCGGTGAGCATCGAGAGCATGTCGCCGCGCTCGGGCGTGTACTGGCCGACCTGCTCGACGGTGACCTGCACCCCCTCGGGGACCTGGTCGAGCGCCTGCCGGAGTTTCTCGTGGGTCCCGACCAGCGTCGTGCGGAGGCCGCCGCGGTCGGTGAACTCGAGCGGGGTGTCGACCAGCAGCGCGTGGCGCTGGGCGAGCGCCATCAGCGAGCCCGCTGGCTCGCCGGGGCGGACGTGAACGTAGCAGTGAAAGCGCTCGCCTCCGACGTTCAGTATCTCGGAGGCGAGGACGCCGTCGGCGTCTTCGAGGGCGGACTCGAGGCCGTCTGGCTCGCCGCCGAGCCGGTACAGCATCACCCCGGTCCCGTCGCCGAGCGCGTTCACGTGCAACAGCGCCTCGCGCTCGACGCCCGGCGTCTCCTTGATGACCGCGTCCACCGGGTGAATGGCCCCGTCTTCGAGTGTCAGGATGAAATCGAAGTACCTCATAACTCCCCCCTCGCGAGTTGCTATTGCGTTCGGCGCCGGCCGCTTAGGCGTTTTGGCCCGATATCTTCTGATATTCGCCCGATACGCGGCCGTTCACGGAATCGGCCCTTCTACGTGAGCCGTGACCGTTCCACGTGACGAGAGGGGCGCCGTCGTCGACGGTCCGACCGAATCGGATGAGATGTCTCCACAGGCGCGTTCCGGAGGTCGATTCTGACAGCTCAGAGCGCTCGATAGCGCGCCTCGACGTCGAAGAGCGGTTCGGGATAGTCCCGCCCGAGTTCGACGCCGTGTTCGCGCTGGGCGGCGTCGTCCATTCGCCAGGGGCGATGGGCGTACTCCGCGGGGAGACCCTCCAGTTCCGGACACCAGTGAGTAACGTAGTCAGCGTCGGGGTCGTAGTGCTCGGCCTGGCCGAGTACGTCGAAGTAGTTGTCACGGGAGTCGTTGCCGACGCCAGCCTGGTAGGCCCAGTTCCCCCAGTTCGAGGCGACGTCGTAGTCCACCAGACGCGACTCGAAGTACGCGGCACCCATGCGCCAGTCGACACCCATCGCGTCGGCGAGGAAGGAGGCGACGTTCTGCCGCCCGCGATTGGACATGTAGCCGGTCGCGTTCAGTTCCCGCATATTCGCGTCGACGAACGGGACACCCGTCTCCCCGGCCATCCACCGTTCGAAGCCCTCGCGGGCCGCCGAGTCCCGGCGCCACTCCGTCTCCGTGTCGCGAATCCCGTTCGGCGTGAAGAAGTCCGCGCCGTGCTTGACGAACTGGAACTGGAAGAAATCGCGCCACAGCAACTCGAAGCCGAGCCAGTAGGTGCTCTCGTTTGCGACGCGGCGGTCCTCGTAGCGCTGGACCTCGGCGTGGACGTATCGTGGCGAGAGGCAGCCGTGGGCCAGCCACGCCGAGAACTTCGAGGAGTAGTTCGCGCCCAGCAGTCCGTTGCGGGTCTGTTTGTACTCCCGGAGCCGGTCGCTCTCCCAGATGTAGTCGTCGACCCGGGCCCGCGCGGCGGCTTCCCCGCCTTCGAACGCCAGTACGCCTCGCTCGTCGGGCGTCGCCGCGTCGGGGTCGTGACCCAGTTCGGCCAGCGTCGGCACCGTGACCGAGTCGGGCTCGACCGTATGCAGGTCGGGCGTTGGGACCGCCCGCGGCGGGTCGATCGGGTTCCGAACGTCGGCCTCGGCCTCGACCTCCTTTCGCCACGGCGTGAACGTGTCGTCGATGGCGTCGTACGGCGTCGGCAGGTCGGTGATGTGATACAGCGTGTGCGTCCAGTGTCGCTCGACGTCGACGCCCCGGTCGGCGAGCCGCGAGCGGACGGCGTACTCGTCTTCGAGTTCCTCCGTCGCGGGCTTCGTCTGCAGGTGGACAGTGTCGGCGTCGACTGCCTCCGCGACCGCCGGAACCGCGTCTCGCGGGTTCCCGTGCCGGACGAGCAGGTCTCCGCCGCGGTCACGGAGCGACTCGCGCAGGTCGAGCACGGCCTCGCGTCGGAAGCGGCCCCAGTGTGCGCCCTTCTTCGGCAGACTGAACATCCCGTTCCCCGCGTGCTCGCGCTCGTCGAAGACGTACAGCGGGACGATTTGGTCGGCACTCCCGACCGGGGCCGACAGCGTCTCGTTGTCGTGGACCCGGAGGTCGTCGCGGAACCAGACCACGGCAGTCTCGGTCATGAAAGTGTGACAGCCCTACGTGCTGGGCGACCCTGAACGCTCGGACGGCGGCAGCGATAGTCGGAGATATTACGGAGTTATCTGCCGCGTTCGATTCGAACTGTCTAGATCTCTCAGATAATCTTCCAGTTCGACATATATTCGTCGGCGTCATCCGAGCAGTTCGACGGTCCGCGTCCGGGGGCCGTCACACTCCACGAGCAGCACGGACTGCCACGTCCCCAGGTCGAGCGCGCCGTTCCGGACGGGGAGCGTCTCCGAACTCCCGCAGAGGAGCGCCCGGAGGTGAGAATCCGCGTTGTCGTCGATCTCGTCGTGGCGCCACCCCTCGTCGGGGACGACGTCCGCGAGGAACGCCTCGATGTCGCCCACGAGTCGGCGCTCGGCCTCGTTCACGATCACGCCCGCCGTGGTGTGTCGCGAGCGGACCGTCACAGGGCCGTCGGCGGCCTCCGGGAGCGCGCGCTCGACGGGGTCGGTGATGTCGATGGCCTGGAGTCGCTCGTCGGTCGTGACCTCGACGTGTTCGCGCATACCTGGGTGACAGACCGCCAGCGACAAACAGCTACCTCTTGCGGCCGCCCGCGTCGTGGCGCCCCGGCTGCCCGCGTCGTGGCGCTCCGGTCGTCCGCCACGTAGCGACCCGGCCACCAGCGTCGTGGCGCCCCGGCTGCCCGAGTGCCGACCCTCGCGAACGCGCCGGGGCGACGGCCACTACTCCTTGCGGGACTGCTGGACTACTCCTTGCGGAACCGCTGGAACAGGATGCGGTCCTGCTGGGCGTAGACGTGATAGGTGGCCGACAGCATCAGGATGACGAAGAAGACGGTCGCGGTCACGGTGACGCCGAGCGCCTCGACGCCGGGCACGCCCAACAGCACGGCGATGGTGGTGAGGGTCCCCAGCAGGCCGAGGCCGAAGTAGAACTCGCCCCACGACAGCCCGTAGCGGGGGACGACCTCCATGTAGACCTCCACCTCGCGGACGCGGTCCTCGAGCGTGACCACCTTCTCCTCGGAGTCGTAGGAGACGATGCCGAACTCCTCCAGCTTCGGCAGGTGGGTCTGGTGGAGCGAGACGTAGACCGACTGGCGCTTGTCGCTCGGCGGGGGGTCCTCGCCCGTTTCGAGGGCCGCGATGGCCTCGGACAGCTCGCGGACCTCCATCGTCCCGTCTGTCCGCTCCTGCAGGTGCTTGATAGTGAGCCGGCGCCGGTCGTTCCGGAGGATGTCGTGGACGTCGCTCGGCTCTATCTCCGTTGGAACGTCCGGCTCTGGGCTGACGGCGCTACCCTCCGACACTACCGTTGGGTTGCGTGCCGGGGGTCAAGAACCTGTCCACAACGTCCCTCGTGTCGAAAGCAGCAGCGGACGACGCAGCCGGCCGTTTGATCGGGTCACGACTCAGGCCAGCCACTCGTCGGGCTTCGTGTCGTAGTCGACGTCCGTCGCCGCGATGTTCTCGACTGCCTCCCAGGGGAGGTCCTCGATGCTGAACTCCTCGCCGTCGTACCGGAGCAGTTTGCCGACCTCCTCGGGTTCGGGCTCGCGGTCGCGCCGGCGCGCCACCTCGATGTCGTGCTCGTCGACCTCCTTGACGATGGTCTTGAGGTTCACTGGCCGCCCCCACAGCTCGAACACCCGTTCGAGCGTCTGCCTGGCCTGCTGGATGTCCAGCATCACGCCGTTGTACTGGTGTGCCAACAGCAGTTCGTTGCGGTTCTCGTAGTTGCCGTCCTCGACGGCGATCGTCGGCTTCCCGAAGTTGGTGAACCGCAACATCAGTTTCTTTTTGACGTCGCGGTAGTCCGTCGACGTCACGCGGTAGTCACGGGTCGTGTGCGTGTACTCGTAGGTGAAGTAGTCGTTGTCGTCGACGAACTCCTGGGTGAGGAACTCGTCGAGGAACGTCACGTCGTTGTGCGACTCGCGGATCTCCCGCATCCGGTCCCAGCCCGCGGTGCGGTCGACGTCCGCCACCGCCTCCTCGACGGTGTCGTACCGTTCGGTGTCGAACAGATAGCGGGCGACGCGCTCCAGTTCGGACTGGGTGATGCGCTTGAGGAACCCACGGAACGCGGGCTTGACCAGTGAGTAGTGCCGTTCCGCGAGCCCCTCGTAGGTCAGGGCCTTCCAGGGGTACTTCTCGACGTCGACCTCGCCGGCCCGGGCACGCTCGAGCATCTCGGCGTCGACCCGCGGGTCCTCGGGGTCGAGTTCGTCGAGGTGGCCCGGCACGTCGACGAGCCACGCGGGCGGTTCCAGCAGGTCGCGCACCTCGTCGAGGTCGACCGCCTCATCGAAGTTCCGCCAGGTCACGCCCTCCACCCGGAGGAGCTTCTCGACGACCTCGCGGCGGTTGGTCGTGTTCTCGACGTAGTTCCAGAGCTGGAGGCCGAGCTTGTATGGGTTCAGCCCGGGCGACCCGAGGACCGACGCCATGTGGTCGGCGTACGAGAGGAACTCGTCGTCGCCGGCGAACGTCTCGTCGGTCATCATCTTGGATTCCCAGTAACTTGCCCACCCCTCGTTCATTACTTTCGTCATTTTCTGAGGCGCAAAATAGTACGCCTCCTTCCGGAGTATCTCCAGGATGTCGCGTTGCCACTCGGTCATCTCCACCGCTTTGCCGGCCTCCTCGTCGTACGCCTTGCCGTGGTTCCGGAGGAACGCGAGGATGTCCTTCTCGGGCTCGGCGGGGAACCGGACCTCCTCGTCGTCCTCCTGGGCCTCGAGCCACTCCTCGTCGAACACCTGGTCCCGGACCTCGTCGCTCAGCTCCAGTTCGTCGAGCTGCTCCGCGACGACCTCCGGCTCGATGTCGTCGGCGTCGCCGCCGCGCGCTTCCGCGGGCACGAACGCGCGGTGCTGGTCGACGTTGTCCTCGAGACAGAGGACATGGTCGATCCAGGCCTCGACGGCCTCGCGGTCGATCTCCGGGTCCTCCATGTACTCCCGGATGGTCTCGGCGTGCCGTTCCAGCATCGCCGCGGCGTCGGGGTCGTTGGCGAACAGCCCGAACCACTCGTTGTTCGCGAAGAAATCACTGTGGGCCTCGACGTGCGTGATGACGGCCTTCTGGTCTGCCAGGTCGTTTGACTCCTGCAGGAACGCGTGGGCGGGGTTGTCGTTGTTGACGATCTCGAAGGCCTTGCCGCCCATGAACTGGCTCTGTTTTTGCTGGCGGTCGTACTGCATCCCCCACCGCCAGTGCGGATACCGGGTCTGGAACCCGCCGTAGGCGATGAGCTCGTTCATATCGTCGTAGTCGACGATCCAGTAGTTGACCGGGAACGGCTCCAGCCCCAGCTTCTCCGCGAGGTTCGACGCCTCGCGGACGGGCGCTTCGAGTTCCGCGGCGATGCGCTGCTGTTCGATGCGGTCTGGCTGGCTCATGCTGTGACCTCCTCGCGCTGCTCGGTGCTCAGGATGGTGTAGATGGCGTCCACGACGTCCTCCGGCGAGGAGACGTACGCGACGGCAACGTTCGAGTCGTCGTCGAAGTGCTCCTCGACCTCGTCGGCGTGGGTCGCGTTGATGGCGTTGCCCGAGGGCTGGGTCTCGACGTAGGCGTGGAGGTTGGCGTCGATCTCCTCCATCAGTGGGATGACCCGCTCCTCGGTGTCGTTCGAGGAGTTCTCCGAGTCGCCCGCGGCGAACACGTACCGGTTCCACTCACTCCACGGGTAGCGCTCCTCTAAGATCTCGGCTGCGAGGTCGTACGCGCTGGAGATCCGCGTTCCGCCGCCGCTCCGGATGCCGAAGAACTCCTCGCGCTCGACCTCCCAGGCGTCCGCGTCGTGGGCGATGTAGACGAACTCCGCGTTGTCGTACTTGCCGGTGAGATACCAGTCGAGCGGCGTGAACGTCCGCTCGACGAGTTCGCGCTTCTTCTCGCGCATCGACCCGCTCACGTCGCGGATGTTGACGACGACGACGTTCTTCTCGCGCTCCTCGATGATCTCCGGGTAGCGGTAGCGCTCGTCCTCGCGCCGGAACGGCACCTCGTCGATGCCCTCCCGCCGGATGCGCGTCGCTGTCGACTCGGGCTCGACGTTCGCCTCCATCTCCTCGATGCTCTCCCAGCGGTCGCGCTCCTCGCTC
>JBDGSA010000091.1:0-27463 GCA_042217755.1 Haloglomus sp.
AAGCGCGTCCTTGGTAAGGACGAGAGCCCGGGTTCAAATCCCGGCCTAGGCTTGGACCGTTTCCTCCACATCCTGGTTTCACTACCCTCAGCCCCGCAGATACGACATATCCGGGGAATCGGATAGTCCCCCCGCGACAGAACCAGACACGGGAAGGCAGTACACTGGAATTCCCGGCGAGTCCACTCCGATTCCCGCGCTGTGCCCTGGATTCACTACCGCAAGGCAGGAGTGCTGAATCGGCTGAATTCGCCATTTTTCGCTTAGAATCTTCCCCTCCACGAGGGGAGTTTGGCCAGATCGCAGACGCGGGTCGCTGCCTGCTTGCGGTTTTCGCGGGGAATGGAGGTGGTCGACTCGAGATTTCTCGAGTGTCTCATCGATGACTGCCCCCCGGTCTGCGATTCTGTGGCTGCGCTGTCGATCGTCCAGCGAGGCGCTGCGCGGCGCTGGAGGACAGGAGGTATCAGTCGTGACCTCGACGAGGCGAGGACGGACCTGGACCCAACGACGGTCAAGCGGTTCACTACGTCCGTCATCGGGCTCCGATACCGGACCTCCATCGAGAGCAGGCGGTGGTGACTCAAAGCCCGGGAACAGTACAGGGTTAAGGTAGGCGTATCCCGGGATGGGTCGGGACAAATCTCGATTCAAGCGGTTACGAAGATAACGCACACGCCGCTCGTTTCAGTCGTGGTCACTCTGGTAGTAATGCCTGGGTATCGAACCCCTCGCTGACTCCGTCGACAGCTTCACAACGAGATAAGAATGGCGTGTTGAACAGAGAGTCTGTGCAGTAGAGGGGGTCGGCAGGCCGGGAGGCAACCGACGGGCCACCCGCTCTAGCGGTGGGTACCTGACGAAGACGGCGTCGGGCGCTCCCCACGGTCGGGCGTAGGCTGTTGTGCCACAGCGGACGGGGCGTCCGAGAATCGGAGCGTGATGACCGTTCCGCGGGGGTCGTTATCTGCGATGGCGATATCGCCGCCCGTCTCCTCGACGGCCCAGGTGGTGAGCCACAGCCCGAGCCCCCGGCTGTGTTCGAGCGGCGTCTCGCTTCGCTGTGTCACGACCTTGCGTTCGAGCGATGGCAGCCCGGGGCCGTTGTCGGTGACGCGGACGGCGACGGTCCCATCGTCGGCCGTGGAGCTGATCGACACCTCGACATACGGATCGGATGCGTCATTGTGTTTGAGGGCATTCTCGACGACGTTGCTGATAGCGACCTCGGTGAGTTCGTTTCCCACGATACACGCCCGTTCGGGGAGGGTTGTCCGGATCTCGGCTGCGGGATACTCCATCCGGAGTGAGTCACAGATGCGGCGGATCATGGGGACGATGTCGACTGTCGTTTCGGCGACTCGCTCGTCCCCGATCACCGCATCGAAGCGGCGGGCCTTCCGGCTCAACTCCACGATTTCGGTGGCATTCCGCTCGATGACCTCGACGGCCTGTTTGGCGTCCGGGTCCGATGGATCGAGCTGAGCGGCCCGCCCCAGTACGACGTTCATGCCGTTGCGGATATCATGCCGGAGGATGCGATTGAGGACTTCCAGGCGCTGACGCCGCCCGACCAGGTCGCTCACGTCACGGATGACGATTGCCTGGCCGATAGCCATATCCTGCCAGTTTCTTACAGTCGAACGCTTCGCCTGGTACGTCCGCCCACTGTGAGTGAACCGCCCGGGGAGCTCCGAGAGCCCCACGGCCTCGAAGGTGGCGTCGATCGATTCTCCGGCCAACCGCTCCGTGTCGAGGTAGGCGTTGGCCTGCGGATTCGCACGGAGAATTGTACCGGAGCGGTTGACGACGAGCACCCCGTCGTCGAGCTCATCGAAGACGGCCCGTTCGCCGATGTGTGCCACTCCTGGAATCAGGTCGAGGAACCGATGGCGAAAGACTGCATAGCCCCAGAATAGGGACTGGCCGCCCAGGGCCACCTGGGTCAGCGGGTACCCCTCGGTCGGAATGCCGGCAATCGACCCGACGCTCGCCAGCACTGTCACCAGGGTGCCGCCCACGAGCGCGATCGCCTGGCCGGCGAACAACGTGTTCCGCTCGAGAACCGTCTTGAGCACGAGCACGATGCCGGCCAGGAAGACGCTATAGATGTACACCGCGAGCAGAACTCCGACTGGTCCAACCGCGGCCTCGACGACGGTGCCAACTGGAGTAGTTGCTTGCTCCAGCCGACTGGCAAGCAACGACCACGCGGGGTAAACGAAATACACCAGGGCGCCGACTACGAGTGGGGCCACGACCGCGCCAAACCGTCGGGGAGCCAGCCAGCGTCCACGGCCCGTGTAGCTTAGGATGAAGCCGAGCCACAACGCGACAGCCAGGAGGCTCATCCCGGTCGTGATGCCCCAGACCCGGAGCCGCGTCGGTCCGGACGGCATGCTGAGACCAACAATAGTCAATCCCGCCCAGATAGCGGACACGGCCTGGAGAGCGGCGAAAACCCCGGCCCCGGGATTGTCCCTATTGCGGTATCCGAGAACGGCTAACCCGGTCAGGAGCGTGACATTCGTCACGAGAAGAAATTTCGTCACCAGCATGCGTCGGGCAAGCCTTTCGAGAGGGCGTTCGTTGGCTGGACGAGGCGGTTTGTGAGGACAGAATCCGTGCCCGCGCAGACAGGACACCTGGGCGGCCGATTCACGAGCGACCATTCCAGCCTCAATAATAAAAACCGAGTGAGCGACTTCGGAGCACGATAACTCCCCGACGATACCGTCCACACAGATTGGACGCGGAGTACCAGCCACTCCAGAGGTGTTTCCAAACGCGAGCAAGCGGGTAGGCAACCGCCTCGGGGGCAAGCCCCGAGGCTTGTCAGTGAATCCGCGGTAAGAGGTTCGCCGGCCGATGGCCTCTACTGCCCGTGCTGCCGGTCTGTGTCGGTGAGCAAATACGGCAGCAATCGACAGTATCACGGACAGTCACTCTGGTGGAATCGCCCATCGTCCTCATAGATGTCGATGCGAACGCCGATATCGTCCCGCGTGGGTTCGTAGCGGTATCTGGAGGACTGACCGGCATCGACGAAGGAGACCTCGACCGAGTACTCCTGCGAGAGCCGTCCACGCGGTCCGACGAACCATGTTGACGAATTCCTCGTACGGTCACCACCAGAGGCGACGCCCGCCCGGCGGGGCGTCGCCAGATTTCGAATACCTCCTCAGCAAGCAGACGTTCTAACTAACGGGCTTTGTGAGGTACTGAGTCCTGGGCTCGCTCGAGGTTTCGGTGGTCCTCGAGCTGCCACGAGAGGCGATCGGCGGGAACACGTCGGGACCGTACCAGAGCGTCGCGGTCACTTCGATTCTGTCGTCGGGCGAGGGGCAACTGTACTGGCCCGGCTCCGAGTTCCTGTTGCCACGCTGGCGGCCCCGCCCAGACAGGTATTGCCTCTCGGGAACTGGGAAATCATCTCCATCCGTTGGGTCCGGCATCACGGTCTGTTCGCGGATAGCGACGTTCGTGCATCGAGTGGCGCCAGTTCCTGACAAAGCGCCGATACCAGCCGCGGCTGTACTGATTGCCTGTCGTATCCTCCGGTAGTGAAGGAGGCGTAGACGGCGTTACTCCTCTCGGTCAGGATACATCCCCACCCCAAGCTAGGTTCGAGGGGCGGGCGTGACTTAATGATAGTGTGAATCTGTACCACAGGCACAAAACCAGACGCGGGCGGGCGTGCCAGTTTCCGGGTCGGCGTCTGCTCGAACTCCCCTCTCCGGACGTGAGACGCTCGGTGTGTAGCCTCCTGATTTTGCTAATTGTGAGCGAACCTCCGTCGGAGCGACCCGGCGTCGACCGGAACCGGGACCGCACGGACAACACCGGCCACGGGATTCCCGTTCGGTCGCTCCCCAGTTGAGACGTCGGAGATGGTTTTTCGTACGCAGGCCTCCGAGTAGCCGGCATGAGTACTGGTGAGGGCGACGGCGGCGACGGAATCGCCGTCGAAGCGCCGGCGGATGCGTTCGCACTGGTCGCCAACGACCAGCGGTTCGAGATGCTGACGGCCCTGTGGACCGCCCAACAGGAGGGTGAGACGCCGCTCGCGTTCTCCGAGTTTCACGACCGGGTCGGGATGCGGGACTCCGGACAGTTCAACTATCACCTCGACAAACTCACGCCGCGGTTCGTCCGGCAGACCGAGGACGGGTACGCACTGACCTTCGCGGGCCAGCAGATGATCGGCGCGGCCGTGTCGGGGACGTACACCGAACCCGACGTCGCGGTCGGCCCCGTCTCTGTCGGGGGGTGTCCACAGTGCGAGGCGACGCTCGAGGCCCGGTACGAGGCCGGACGGGTCGTGATCGACTGTCCGGACTGCGGCACGACGGTCACCGACTGGCTCTCTGCTCCCCCGGTCCTCGCCGCCCACCACGACCCCGAGGAGTTGCCGGCGGTGTTCGAACGACTGTTGCGAACCCAGACGACTGTGATGACCCAGGGCTTTTGCCCGGTGTGTGGGGGCCCAATCGAGAGCACCCCGGTCGTCTTTCTCGACCGCGAGCACGGCTTCGACTTCGACGACCCCCGGGCGGCCCGGAACAATATCCTCCAGCGGTGTCACGCCTGCGGGAACGAGAGCTACAGTGTCATCGGCACCGCCGTGCTTCACCATCCCGCCGTCGTCAGCTTCCTCTACGACCACGGCGTCGCGGTCCACGAAACGCCGCTGTGGGAGCACGACTGGCTCAGCGACGACCACGCGGCCGTCCGCTCGGAGTCACCGCCCCGCGTCCGGGTCACCGTCGAGGCCGACGACGCCACCATGTCGGTGACCCTCGACGACGACTGCGATGTGGTGTCGGTGCCGGAGGAGGGACAGGGCTGAACGTAGCGTGTCGTGGCCTCTACGACTGACGCTCGGCTGCCCTGACTCTGCTTCGGGAGTATTGGACTGAACCCGCGACGCTCTATACCGGTCCGACCGGTCGGACACCCGATTGTCGTTCTGCCCGATACGCGCTCTGCATGCAGCACGGCTGCCGGACCCGATCACTGAGTGTGGATTCCCACGGAACCGTGTGATTGTACAGAAATCCTGGAACTCGTCGGGTGTCACCGCGATACCCCTCGTTATCACGCGGAGGAACCGCGTGAGAGAGGTCTCTGTCTGAACCACTCCATCGAACATGCGTGGCCTCTACGTCGACGAGGTGAGCATCCTCTACGTCGAGGTGACAGACGTGGGTGTTCGAGGAGAGACAGTGTTCCGAAAACGAGAACTCGGTCGGTGAAGCACCGAGCGAGGCCAGCACAGCCTGCCGCATGACGGCGAATCCCTGCTACGGGCCGTGTCAGGGGGGACACAGTGCTACATCACGGCGTAGAGCGAGAACTCAGAGGCCCTCACCCTGCATCTCGCTTCGTTTGAACCGCTGCTGGAGAGCGTACTCCTCTACCTCCCCCCGGCCGGAGAGCCGGAGTTCGTATCGACCGATGACGTCCTGGGTATCCGGTACAGCACTCCGCTCGACTACCTCGAAGACGGCACGCCAGCCACCGTCGTCGGTGGGCTCGACGGTCGTCATGCCATCGAACGGGTGGTCGAGGAGGGTGTCTGCCACCGTGACCACGCGTTCCCGGACATCAAGGATGTCGAGGGTCGCCCCACCGTCATCAGTCGGCGCCATCCCGGTTTCGACCGCCGCGTCGAGTTCCTTCGAATCGGTGGTCTCGGTCGGTGATTCCTGGGTCGTCATTCACTCTCACCGTCGGGTGATTCCTCGACCAGATCTGCCACCGTGTCACGCATCGCGACGAGTTCCTCCCGACTGGCCACTTTCGAGGAGAGCACGTCTGTGATGACCTCGACGAACAGCTGTTTGTCGCGATCGGACTCAGAGACAGCCATCAGCCCCTCGGTAGCGATGATGGCCCCCCGAGTGCCCAGATTCCAGTCGAACTCCTCGCGGGCCCGCCGGAGTGCCCGGACACACGTCTCGACGAGGTCGTCCGGCGCCTCGGGGACGTGCGATCGGACGATTTCGATCTCTGTGTCGAACCCGTAGTAGTCCATGTAGACGCCGACGAGTCGGTCGAGCAGCGCGTCCTGTGGTTCGTGGACGCCCGCGTACTCCACGTCGTTCGACGTGAGGATGGCTCGGAATTCGGGGTGGACCTCGACGATTCGCTCGTCCCCGCGCTGGCCAGGTAGTTCCAGCACACCTTCTTCGAAGACCGAGAGGAGAACGTTGTTCGCGGCGGGTTTCGTCCGGGAGAACTCGTTGTAGACGAGCGTTGCCCCCTCTCGGACCGCGACCGTCAGGGGGTTGTCTACCCAGCGGTCGCGGACGATGTCGGTGCTCTTGGTGACGTTGTGGATGTACTTGTCGCGGATCGAGACCCGCTCTTGTTCGCTGTAGTCGCCGACGAGGTCGCTGGTCTCGAGGTCGGCGTCGCCGTTGATCCAGACCACCGGCCGGTCGCGGTCGCTCGCGACGCGCATCGCCATCGCCGTCTTTCCACAGCCGGTCGGTCCCACGATGTGGACCGGGCGGTCGACCGATACCCACCGTTCGACGCGCCGCGTGATAGCCTGCGTTTCCGGCGACTCGACGAACGAGTCGAGGAGGTCGTCGACGTCTCGGAGTCCGGTGTCCCCGGTAGCACCACGGTCGGGAGGCGGAGCGGTCCCCGCGTCACGGCCGTCGTGCTGTCGACTGGCGCTCCCCTGGTTGCCCAGACGCTTCTCGTCCCGACCCGTCCGGATCTGCGACCCGCGGACTTTCCGCTGGTGGCCGTCCCGTTTCGCCATCACTCTTCACCCGGGTAGAGCGGAACGTCACTTCCGAATTTCTCCTTGTACGCACCCATCGACATGTCGTGTGTCTGGAGGTGTGACTCGGTGATTGCCTGGTAGTACTCGCCGCACACCTGACATGCCACCACGTCCTCGGGCACATCGTCCGTCTCTAGCTCCCCGGATGGGCCCACTTGCGGATCCAGCTCGATGGCTGGGGATGCCTCGACCGAAGACTCCTGGGAGTCGGTGTCCGGCAGGTCTGCTCCCTCATTCGGGTCACTGCCGGTATCTTCATCCGAGTCACTGGTGGGCTCGGGAGGTACCTCGGACGTGTCGGCGGCACCGGCCGCGTCGTCCGGAGCGTGATTGTCGGATGCCGAATCCTCATTCAGTGGCAACTCCTCGTCCGCCGGCGGCTCCCCGTTGAAACCGTAGAACTCGGCGACGGCGAGTTCGAGGTTCTGGGCGGCCTCCTCGTAGGTGGTTCGCATCTCCTCAACCGCGTCGAGGAACGGCTCCACTGCCTCCTGTTTCGTGTCGACCGCCTGTTCGAACTCCTCGGCGTATGCGTCGAACTCCCGGTGTGCCTCCTCGAAGGCGACCCGGATGGCGGTGATTTCCTCCCGGAGAGCCGCCGCGTCCTCGTGTTTCCTCTCGACGTTCTCCTCGAATCTTTCCGCGTACTGCTCGAAGGTGCCCTGCGTCGTGGCGATCTCCTCCCGGAAGGCTGCTGTGCCGGCGCGTTTCGCCGCGACCTCGTCGTCGAACTGGTCGGCGTACCGCTCGAAGGCGTCGACTGCCGCCATGAACGCCTCCCAGGTCTCGTGCATTTCGGCACGGAACTTCTCGACGGCGTCTTGTCTCGTGGTGACCGCCTCTCCGAACTCGTCGGCGTAGGCGTCGAAGGCAGCGTTCGTCTGTTCGAATCTCGAGCGTAGGTCGCTCACCTCCTCTTGGAAGGCCACGGCGAACTGCCGCTTGGTATTGACATCGCTCCAGAACTGTTCGGTGTACTCGGCGAACTTGTCGTTCGCACGCGCAAACTGTTCCCGTGTCTCGGCGAACGTTTCGTGTTTGTCTTTGACAGTCATGAGTTTGTAATGGGCCCGCCAGAAAACGCGACCGACGGGGAAAAGCGCCGACAGCCTACGCCGTCGGGGCTTCGGCCGCCGTCGCGGTCATTTCGGCCTGCTCGATCTTGGCGATCTCCTCCGCGTAGTGGAGGAACGTGTCGACCGAGGAGGCGACGACACGTGCTTCGACGGTCAGGATTTCGATTCCGACGAGCGACAGCCGCGCGAACACGTCGACCACGATGCCCTTGTCGAGCACGCGGTCCAGAACCTCTGCCAGACTGGATGAGTCGGGTTGTGCCATTGTTGTTCCGGGCTTGCGCCCATCTCCGAAGAATGGGGTGAGGTACAAGTAGGTGTGTTTGATTTCGTATGTGATATCGAAGCCCATAATGAGTCGCGTTTCGGCTCGCGTAATTGCCCGGATAACGGGATAACGAACCGCAATTATGGTTTTATCTCTGTATCACTTCTCTCCAGATGCAGTGGCCCACCAGTCAGATATTCGATATAGCGAAGGGGTCAGAGCGATTCCGGAGGAGCTGCTGGGATTTTTTCTCCGGAAGCAGGGTCGCGTGCTCCTCGTACGTGGTGATCCGGGTGCCGGGAAGACGCTGTTCGCCGTGCGTACGCTCGATGTTCTCCGGCAGCGCGGCGGAGACGTCCTCTACGTGTCCACACGCGTGGACACGGAGACAGTGTATCGGAACTACCTGGCGGGGACGACGGGACTCACTGGATCGAGCGTCCTCGACATCTCTCAGGACCCATTCGATGCCGACATCAGTCCCTCGGCGGAGCTGGGGACCGACGAGTTCGATCCGACGGCGTTCCTGGAGTGGCTCCAGGCCGTCGGCGAGGTCTCGGACCCGCTCACGGTCGTCTTCGACAGCTGGGAGCTCGTCCAGCGGTACCTCCGCTCGCGTGGACAGGCAGACGACCCGATGGAACCGGAGACGCTGGTGACGCGCATTGCCGCGCTTGCTCGCCAGCACGGGCTCAGAGTTGTGCTCGTGACCGAGCATCCCGAGCAGACGAGCCTCGACTACGTCGTCGACGGTGTCGTCGAACTCCAGGTCGACCACGGGAGACAGGGGCGACCCGAACGGACGCTGGTCCTCGAGAAGTTGCGAGGCGTCCGCATCGGCAACCGGACACGTCCGTTCACCCTCTCAGAGGGACGATTCAGCGTGTTCAGACCGGTCAATCTGCCCTTCCCGCGTAGCAACCACGACGAGGCCGAGTACCAGTCGCTTCCGGACACGAAGACGAAGTTCTCGACCGGAATCGCCGACCTCGACACGATGCTCGACGGCGGATACAACCGCGGCAGCATCGTCCACTTCGCACTCGGGCCGGATATCTCCCGAGACGCGTGGAGCCTCCCATGTCTGGCGACGGCCCGGAACTTCCTTTCGGGAGGGAAGGGCGTTGCGACGGTTCCGTTGCCCGAGAGCAGTCCTGGACTGGTGCGCCGAAACCTGGAGCCGATCTGTCCGAACGGTTCCTTCGATGCACGCTGTGAGGTGTTCGAGACGTACGATCACGAACCGACTGCCCCCACCGAGGCTGACCGGACTGGGCGGACCGACAGAGGTGCCTCGGCGTCCGACGACGAGTCGCCCCGCGGACTCGGCTACAGCGCGTACCTGCAGCGCGTGGAGTCGATCCGCGAGGCCAGCGACGGGCCGCTACTGCACGTCATCAGCATGGACGCAGCCGGCGACGCGTTCGGCGACGTATTGAGCGATCACGCCACGTACGTCGCGCTGCACAACGACCTGTCGATACTGGTGACGAAGCCGGGTGGCGAGGAGCGAACCCGCGCGAATCGCATCGCCGATGTTCACCTGCGACTGGAACGACGCGGCGAGACGGTCTTCCTCTACGGGGAGAATCCCGTCACGCCGTTTCTCGGTTTCGATACCAGGGCGACAGACAGCGACCGCAACCTCGCGCTGCAGGAGATGGTGTGAGATGCCAGCAACGAACAACTCCGGCGGGACAGTCGTCAACCGCGGTCTGTGCCGCTCTCGCCGTACGGTTCAGAATCATGAGTGATAGCAATTCCAACGTGTACGTGTACGGTATTACCGAACAGGCCGATATCGAGACGAGTGTTGCGGGCGTCGGCGATGGCGGAACGTTGTACACCGTCGACTACGACCCGCTGTCGGCGCTCGTCTCGGATATCGACACCACCGAACCGGAGCGGACGGACGAGGCGGTGACTCGACACGACGATGTCCTCCGTACAGCCGTTGAGCACGACGAAATCCGGACGGTCATTCCGATGGGATTCGGGATGGCGTTCAAGAATGCCCGGACGCTGAAGGGGGTGATGCGCGGTGCGCAGCGCGCCCTGCGGAAGGCGCTCAACGATGTCGAGGGCTGCGTCGAACTCGGCGTCAAGATCGTAGCTCCAACCGACGGCGCGGTCGACGAGGATGCGCTCCGGCTCACACTCGACGAGACGCTTGGGCCGCTCAGCGACGGGCAGACCGAGGACGACCTGTTCAGCGACCGGCTCGTCGCGAACCGGTCGTACCTCGTCGAGCAGGCCGCCCGCGACGAGTTCGACGACGCCGTTGCGGCCCTCGAGGCCGAGTACGACGGTGCGATCGTGAAGTACACCGGTCCCTGGGCGCCGTACAACTTCGTCGACATCCACATCGGCGCGGAGGCGAGTACCTGATGATACTCGTAGACGACCTGCTGGTCAAGCCGTTCGTCTCGTTGCTCGACATCCTCCACGCCATGGTGCTTGAGGAACTGTACGACGTCGACGAGATCCACGACGACATCAAGGAGAATCAGCTGCTGTACGAGCTCGGCGAGCGGCCACGTGAGGAGTACGAGCGACGCAAGGCCGAACTGGAGGCCAAACTGCAGGCGGCAGAGGAGGTACACGAGAAGCTCCTCGGCGGCAACATCGAGGTCCAATAACAATGACACCCGACGACAACAGCGACGGAACAGACGACGAGAATGGGGAAGACTGGAGCGGCTCGATTCCGCTCGGCGACGTGTTCGAGTCGCTCTCTGACCTCCTCGATCGACTCGAGGAGCTGGACATCGACGAGAGTGAACGTCGCTCTGACACCATCCGGCGGGGCGATGCCACGTTCGACTACAACATCAACATCGGGAGTATCAATCCTGCCGGCGAGAGCCGGCGTCGGCGCTCTCGGACCTGGGACATCAGGGGAGAGTCGGCGGACCACGAATACCGCGTCCAGGTCGACGAGGAGGGGGGCGAGATAGTAGTGGTCGCCGACCTCCCGGCGGTCTCCCCCGACGAGGTCGAGGTGGCGACGAACGACGAGACGGGCGCGCTGGAGATTCGTGTCGACGGAGAGGTCGTCGAGTCGGTCGCGCTGGACTGGGACGGCGCCGCTGTCACCGACGTGACGTTCCAGAATCAGATCCTCGAGGTACGGGTTGCGCCGCCCGGTGCGACTGACGACGAGGAGGGTGAGGAGTCCGCCGACAGGGGCGACGACAGCACCGACGGGGGTGACAGCGCGTGAACGACGCCGCGAAACAGCGCCGAAAGCAGCAGCGACAGCGGGAACGGGTCGTCCGGAAGGCGCTCCGCAACCGCGACGCGACCCGCGAGCAACTCCTCGCACAGGGGCGAGAACTGGCGCGACGGCGCGCCCAGAACGTCGAGGCGGCCCGGACGGACGACGGGTCGAACTCGACGAATCCGAGCGTCCACTCGACGCTGCCGGCGGTGGACACCAACGAACAGGCTGCAGCACGGCACTCCCACTCGACCGTGCCGGAGCGACCCGCGGAGTCGACTGTTCCTCCCGCGTCCCGACTCTACGGGCGCCGGCTGTACGATCGGATTGCTCCCGGCGACTCGGCCGCCGAGAAACGGGCCGGCGAGCAGTCGCCCGGCGAACAAGCAGCCGACGACGGAGACACTGACGGGGAGAACAGTCGCGCCCCCGACGCCGCGTCCGAGGGAGGTGACCGGTAATGGCGGGCGCGAAGCCGACCCGCACGCAGGGCGACCTCGCTCAGATGCTCGAGACGCTGCTGGACAAGGGCGTCGTCATCAACGCGGATATCGCCGTCACCATCGGCGACACGGAACTACTCGGCGTGAAGCTCCGCGCCGCTATCGCCTCGTTCGAGACCGCCGCGGAGTACGGCCTCGAGTTCCCGCTCGGGACCGACCTCGAGGCGGTCGAGGCCGCGGCCGGTGCGGGCGAGCCGGCTCCCGAGGGAGGTGAGGACCCGTGACGCTCGCCATCGACGCCGAGGACGACGACATACAGAGTGGGCTGACGGCGCTGGTCGTGACGGTCGTCGAACTGCTGGTCGAGGCGCTCGAACGCGAGGCGGTTCGCCGGATGGAGAGCGACGACCTCTCCGAGGCGGAGATCGAGCGGCTCGGTCAGCAGCTCCACTGCCTGGAGTCCGAACTGGAGCGTCTGAAGGCCGACCAGGAGATCGAGTCGGACGTCGGCGAGTTCCGAGAGCAGCTGGACCATCTCGTCGACGACGCGCTCCGGCAAGTCGGCGAGGAGGGGTGCCATGAGTGAGTCACGATCCTCCGGCGCGTCAGCATCGACCGCCGAGACTGGGCGATACCTCTACTGCATCGTGGACATCGACAGTGCAGAACACGACGCGGGGGCGGTCGGCACGACGGGCATCGACGGGGAGCCGGTGTCTGTCGTCACAGGGTCCGATGCATCGATCGGTGCGGTGGTCCATCCTCGGGACGGCCCGTACGACTCGACCGACTTGAGCGACCTCCGGGAGTGGCTCCTCGCCCATCAGGACGTCGTCGAGGCCGCCGGCGAGCGGTTCGGCACCCCCCTTCCGGTCCGATTCGACACCGTGCTCCAGGGCGACGACGACGGTGTCGCCGCGTGGCTCGACAGGAACGCGACCGCGATCCGTGACGCGTTCAACTGGATCGAGGGCTGCTGGGAGTACCGCGTGACTCTGTTCTGGGATTCGACGGCGTTCGAGGCAGAGCAGCGAACGGCCGACTCGGAACTCGTCGATATCGACCGTCGGCTCACCGAGTCGGCCGACGGGAAGCGTTTCCTCCTCGAAAAGCAGTTCGACCAGCGGCTCCGGGAACTGGTCCGTCGTCGCGAGACAGCGCTTGGCGACCGTCTCCTCGACCGTCTCGCCGAGGAGGGGGCCCGGGTCGAAGAGCGGCCCGTCCGCTCGGAGATGGCCGACTCCCTCGGCGTCGAGACGAAGTCCGACGCCGTGGGGCAGGTGGCAGTACTGGCCGCACGGGATCAGGAGAACTCTCTCGGGGCGGTCCTGGAGGAGTTCATGGAAGAGCCAGGGGTGGAGGTCCGGTTCACTGGTCCCTGGCCGCCGTACACGTTCGCACCCACCATCACCGATGACTGACGTTCGCCCCACCAGAGACGAGCACGCGCTCGTCGAACTGCTCGATGTCCTGCTCGAGAAGGGCGTCGTGATACAGGCCGACATCGTCGTCACGGTAGCCGATATCCCCCTGATCGGTATCAGCCTCCGGGCCGCTATCGCCGGTATGACCACCATGTCGGAGTACGGGCTGTTCGCCGAATCGGACCGCAGGGCGCCCGCGTCCGGGACGGCGGCGACCGACGGAGCGGTCGAGGAGGACCCGTAGCCGACGCGCGGACTCGTTGTTTTTGCACCCGGGCGAACTCGCCTGCTCGTCACCTGCCGTGACTGCCACGGCTGTCCTGTCTCGTCCACGGCGGAGTATCCCCGTCAGCACCGCGTCCGCAATCTGTCCGTACTGTATCTGGACCTGCACTCTGTCGACGCCTTTCTCCTCGCGGCAGTACGTCTCGTCGAGCGGATACGAGGTGCCCGCCTGCAGCGTCGAGGACCCACGGGTTTCGGTGGCGACCAGGGGTTATGGTCGATTTCGGTGATATCTCCCCACTCGATGTCGAGGTACTCGCGACCCAGGTCGAGAAGCAACCGCCGCTTCTCCTCGAACGCGGTCTCCCGGTCGGCGGTGATGCGAGAGAACTCCTGCAGGCGCTCGCACCCCTTGCGGAGCGTCTGTTCGAGTCGTTTGCGTTCGCCTCACGTCCTCCCGGAAGCCGACCCAGTTCGTCACCTCTTCCTCGTCGCTGCGAGCCGGTGCGACGGTGACGCGGTTCCAGAACTCGGTCCTTCCGGTGGTTGCGGAGTTCCACAGTCACCGGCTTGCGGCTGTCGATGGCCTCCCGCATCTCCGCCGCGGGCTCGGAATCGGTCTTTGTCTCTGCAGGAAAGGCAGTTCCGCCCGACGATTTCCGCCTCGGAGTATCCGGTCAGAGCTTCGGACCCAGTCGTTGATGTAGACGAGCGGATTGTCCTCCTGTGCCGGGTCGGTGATGGTGATTCCGACCGGGGCGGCGTCCATCGCCCGGGTCTTCAGTTTGCGTTCACGCTAACGCTCCTCTCTGTCGGTCGCGTCGCGGACGGTACAGACCCGGTCGCTGTCGGTCGTCATCGAGGCGACGTGGTCCTCGAGGAACGTGCTTCCGTCGGCACGCAGTCCCGTCGTCCGGCCGTGCCAGTGCCCCTGTTCTTCGATCGTCGTGAGAATCCCCTGCCGAGCGAGGCTGACTTCGTCGTCGGGATAGAGACACTCCCAGTGCTCGCCGAGCAGTCCGTCGGGGTCGTACTCGTACAGGTCAGCGCAGGCCTCGTTCACGGAGACGAACCGCCCGTCCCCGTCGAGGATGCTGGTCCCCTCGCGCGTCGTCTCGATGGCCGTGAGATGGCGCCGGCGCTGACTCCGCATCTGGGCGGTCTCGACCGCGGTCTCCGGGTCGGTCTCAGCGTGGACGGTGAACTGGTCGTCCGCTTCACGGAGGACCCGGCTCTGTTCGCGCTCGGTCACTCCCTGACGGTCCCCGGGCGACCGTCATCTGTGTCGGTCACCGACAGGTCCTCCCCGTCCGCCGGCAGCCCAGTCCCTGGGTCCCTGCTGCCCGGGTCGAATCCTCACAGCCCGTCGTCGAGGAAGTCACTCAGACACGACAGTTGTGCGAGCGTCGACTCGAGATACGCCCGTGCCGCCTGCTGGTCGGCGATTCGGTACTCTTTGGTCTGGACGCACTCCCGGCACTCGAGGACGCCCTCCTCTTCGAGCGAGTGGAGGTGCGGGTAAACCGTCCCTGGGCTAAACTGCACCCCGAACAGGTGGCCGAACTCGCGAATGATGTCCATCCCGTTGGCCTCTTCATGGCGCAAGAGGATGGCAATGATGAGTTCGTCCAGGTACTCGCTGGCGAACGACCTGTCGAGGCGGATCGAGGTCGCCTCGACGGTGCGTTCCGTCTCGGTCGTCTCGTCGAGTAGTTCGCCGACCGACTGCTGGTCGGGGAGCTCTCCATCCCGCTCGGCTAGCTCGTGGAGAAGCCGTTGCAGATTCTCGTTTGTCATGAGATTTCCACCCCGCAGAACTGCACACACCGTCGTCGGGAACGCTCCCGGGACAGCCGCGCCGTAACCCGAGCAACACGGTCCCATCGCCACGGTCCGTTGCCTGGAATAGACCGGGATCGGCACCAGCAGGGACGTACCTGCACGGCGGGCTCGCCGGCAGTCGCGGCACTTCCGGAAACGGGTACTCCTCCAGCCAGTCGGACCGATCGGGAACCGTGATGACGGCGCCGATTCGAGCGTCCCCATTCCGGCATCGTGTCTAGATCCCACACGGGTACCGGGTTAACCCGTTTCAGCAAATTGTCGGGGGGGAGTTGACGGAAGGGGTGAGTATTCACCCGTCGTCGAACACGATGTCGAACAGCTGCCGTTCCACTGCCCTGATGTGGCGATAGAAGGTCTGAGGAGCGATATCAAGCTTGTTGGCCAGTTCCTCGGCAGTACATTCCCGTGGCGACTCGAAGAACCCCTCACGGTGCGCCGTCCTGAGCACCTCCGACTGACGGGGGGTGAGCTTCGAGCGGTACCGCTCGCCGACCCGCTGTTCCGTCGCTGTCTCGGTGCGGTTCCGCCGGCGCTTGACCAGGAGGTCCGGCTCCGCGTACTGCGTCTCGATCACCCCGAGGAGTTCTCCGACGTCGACGGTTTCAGGAACCAGAAGCGTGAGCGTTGCTGCCTGGGCGTCGACAGTGAATGCCGGTGCGTGAACTCCACGGTCCGAGAGTCGGTTCACGATCGACATGGTGGAGAGCTGCAACTCCACCTCCCCCTCCCGTTCCCCCTCGACCGTGACCGTGGCGTCTGAGACGACAGTGATACGTCTCGCGGCGTCGACGACTGTGGCTGGGGAAGTCCCCGTCACGGTCACCGTCAAGTGATCGCCCTCCGGGCGGGGTTCCACACACTCCAGTGCGAGCGAACAGTCTGCTTCCGAGGCGATCTGGTACAGCGGAAGGCTCTCATCGGTCAACCGGAGTCGCACCTCCGTCACGGTTCCAGAGAGCACTGCCTGCTGGAACTCGACCGAACTGATCGCGGTCGAGATCCGGTTCCCCAGATCGTGTAGCCTCGTCCGGAGGGGCTCGTCCACGAACCCCGGAGTTCCACCGTAGATCGTGAGCACCCCGTAGTCGATTCGATTGTACTTGAGCGGGATGCTCACGACTGAGCGGAATCCGTCCGAGAGCGCGGTCCTGCGCCAGCCGGCCTCCTGGATTCTCCTTGCGACGTTGTCGACGTGGACTGGCTCTCCGGTGACGGCCGCCCGCGTAGCCGGTTCGCTCCCCTCGTCGAGCGAGAGCGCGACCCTATCGAGGTAGTGACCGATCTGGTCGCTACCGGCCCACTCCCGCGGGACGACCTGCCGCTGCTGTGGGTCGCAGTCGCCGATCCAGACGGCATCGATATCATCACGCGAGGACAGTTGCTCGCAGACCACCCTCTCGATCTCCGCTCGCGTGTCGGCCTCCAGGAGCGATGTGTCGATTCGCCGGATGATCGCGTTGATCTGGGAGCGGCGCTTCAGTTTCCGGTTCTGTGTCTCCAGTTCCCGCTGTCGCTCACGGAGTTCGGCTTCTTTGGCCACGCGATCCAGCGCGGTCTCTGCGGCAGCTGTCAGGATTTCCCCTAATTCTCGCTCGTCGTCGGTCATCCCGGACGCTGGGTCACCGATGATGACCACGCCGTGGTCACCGAGAGGGAACAGCAGCGCGCTTCTCAGTGAGAGTTCCGAGAGCTTCGGCGCCCGGTTGTCGTCGACATCGGTGACCCATCGCGGGGCCCCCTCGAGGAACGTCGACCCGACGAGATCGTCTCCTTCCAGGAGCAGGGGACAGAGCGAATCACAGTCGATGGACTCACTATTGGCCGCGACCGGATCGAGACGCCCCTCGTCCGTGTCGAACAGGTAGACGACCGTCGACATGGACAGGAGATCCGCCGCGGTCTCCACGATGCTCTCGGCCACCTCGGTCTTCGATTCGGCGCTGAGGAGAGTACGCGACGCATCGTGAAGCGCGTTCAGGGTGTCTTCATACTCCTCCCGGTCGGTGACGTCACGTAGAACCGAGAGGTGCTCCCCCGGCACGACGTTCGGGGTGGCGCAGAACTCGACAACACGCTCGGTCCCCTCCGCGCCAACGATCGGAACCGTCCCCCGCTCCAGATTCGAGTCCGGAAACTGCTGCCACGCCGCCTCGAAATCGGGGTCGTCGGGCATGAAATCCGCGATCGATCGACCCAGAAGTTCGTCCCGGGACAGTTCGAAGAGTTCGCAAGCTGCCGGGTTCGCGTCGACGTATGCTCCGTCGTCGTCGGCGATCACCATCGCGTCGAACGTCTCCTCGAACAGCGACCGGAACCGCCCTTCGCTCTCCCGGAGTGCCCGCTCGCGCTCTTTGCGGTCAGTGATGTCCCGCGCATAGACGACGACTCCCCCGATATCGGGATCGTCACGCAGGTCGCGACACCGGGCCTCGAGCCATCGACAGGAGCCGTCGGGCTGTCTGAACCGGAACTCCGTGGAGATACGTTCTGCCGGCCCGTCGATCAGCCGATTGAACTGCTTCTGTACCGTGGATCTGTCGTCGGGATGAATATACTCGTGCCCGTATTTGCCAACCAGCTCGGCGGCGGGGTATCCCAACCGCCGCTCGGCGACCCGGCTCACGAACTCGAACCGGCCGGACTCATCGAGGACCGCGATGACGTCCGTCGACTCCTCGATTAGCCGACTGAACCGTCGCTGAGTTCGCGTTATCTCGCGCTCCGTCCGGTACTGTTCGACGGCTTTCGAGACCCGATGTGCCAGCACGGGGTACTGTTTGGTCCCCCGTCGCTTCCGGATGTAATCGGTTACGCCGGCCGATATCGCTTCACTCGCGACCCCCTCGTCTCCCTGCCCGGTGACCAGCAGGAACGGCAGGTTCGGATGCGTCTCGCGAACTGACTCCAGGAGGTCTAGCCCGGTCAGCCCGGGCATGTCGTAGTCCGAGACGACACAGTCGATCGGCTCCTCGTCGATACGTTCCAGCGCCGCCCGCGGGTCCGTCTCGGTAACGACGGTATCAATCCCTGTCTCGAGTTCGAGGAATCCGGCGGCTGTCTCGGCATACCCTGGCTCGTCGTCGACGTACAGGATCCGTACGGGGTCGGTCGACGTACGCGGAATCGGTGCCACCGCCGGCTCGTTCCGGTCCGAGCGGAGGCTGCCTGCACCCGGCCCCTCTCCTCGCCCGGCGGAACCCACACTGTTCGCCCGGTCGTTCTCGCCTCTGTACGGCGGGCGAGGAACGCCGTCCCCGCGGAGGACAATCGGATGGCATCGGACGACCTCTGTGAGTACGTCCGGCCCGAACTGGTCACGGCTGTACTGGCAGAGAACGGAACAGGCCCGGTCCTCACCGCTCTCCTCGAAGAACCTCTCGTGGCGCGCGACCGTGCCCGGGTCGGCATCACCACTGAGCACGTCCGACATCTCGACCGTGAGCCGTGCCCCCTCCAATCCCTCGTCGCTGCCAGGAATCACGTCCATACTCCCAGCCACGGTGTCGGCTCTGGAGTTCCGGTCGGCCAGTCCGACCTCCGCCGGCGACCGGACCAACAGTTCCTCTCGGTCACGGGCCGCGGCAACATCGATTTCACTGTCCCGGAACGCGGCCAGCGCCTCTTCGGTCGCGTCGGTGACGTACACACATTGCTCTCCCTGTGAGAGTCCCCGTTCGATGAACGAGGCGATAGGCCCGAACCGGTTGTCCTCTGATCCGTATATCAGCGCGAGATGCTCGTCGGTTCTCTCGTCCTCGCTGTCGTAGTCCACGGCCCGGATAACTCGCGTCCCAGCCGAACGGGCGCCCCACCTGAACTCGTGAGTCGTGACGTCACTCTTCATGAACCGCTGTCCGTCGTCGTACTGATCTCATATTGTAATCTCTGATGTGTGATGTGCTTCCCCATTCTACCGGGAGTACGCCATAGAGATATAAGATCCCCCGTGAGCGTTATCAGTCTGTGAGGAGCCGCCCATCAGTGTGATCGAATTTTCATACAGACCACCCGTTGACAGTGTGACGGACCGGATATCGCATTCAGCACAGCGACTGGAGGACGCACTGATCGCCAGGGGAGTCACGGCGTTGTATCTTTATCTCCATTTCTGTCTTCTGCATACACGCCCCGTATGCAGCACAGCTACAGAAGTATACTGAAGTTGAAATTTTCACAGAGCTAACTGCAACGCGACGAGACTCGCCCCGCCGCGGGGACGCCGCGAGTTCCCGACCTACATCTCCCTCGTTTTCAAGCGCCGACCTGTTCGGCCCAGAACATTCCAGCGAGACGCGGCAAGTGCCTGCCGCCATGAGCGAGGACGAGCACGACCGCGACGTCGAACTCGAAAAGGAGGGCGAGGAAGACGAGGCCGAGGACATCGAGGAGGCAGAGCGAATCCGCGACGAGGAACAGGAGCGGATGACCGGCGAGGAGGACGTCGAGCGGCGGAACGAGGCACAGGACCAGGAGAACGTCGACAACCACCGAGATGAGGAGCCGTTCCAGTCCTGATTCGACCCGAAATGCTGAGTTTAGAATACGAAAACAGTTATTTTAATATAATTATCGAAATAAATCAGAAAAATACTATCAACAGGAATCTCTCTTGGAAATCGAACGCGGTGCAGTTGCGCTGAGTACGTCGGCCACCGGCGACCTTCTCGCGAAGGCGGAGGCCACACCGGCGGGTGCGTTCGCCACCGGAACGAGCCGGGCAGTGTCTCGCCCAGCAGAAGCGGGTCGGGTAGCGTCCCGTCCGACGGAAGAGCGCGTCGCGGCCGCGAACGCAGAAGGAAAGTGAAAAGTGGAACTGGAACGCAGAAGTGGTCTGATCGGCGTCGGACGCTCTGCGCGTCGACGTCGACGGGGTCGGTCCCGTCACCGAGGGCCGCTTCGACCTGGTCGGCGAAGTCGACGCGGCTGTCCTCCAGTTCGTCGAGCTGCGCGTCGATGTTCACGCGGATCTCGTCGAGGTTGCTGTCGCCGGGGACGGCCGCCTCGACAGCGTCGAGGGTAGCGTCGGTGCTGGTCCGGACGAACCGCGCGGAGTTGTTCTGGACGTCCATCGCGGGGTCGATGCTGTCGACGAACGCCTCGGTGGCCGGCTGACGCACGTGGGCGGATCGACCTCAGTTCGAGGTCGTCGGGTCGGGAACCGCGTACGTCCCTTGCAGGTACGCGACGGCCTCGTCGACCAGATTCGGCCGGCGGGTCCAGAAGCCGCGATACTGACCCGGTTCGGTCTCCTCACAGACCAGCGCCACCTTGTGGTCGTCCGTGCCGCCACCGTCGAAGACGACGAACCAGGCGTCGGCGAGTTCGCCGCCGGACGCGGCGTGGAGGTAGTAGTCGTCGGCGTTCGGTACGGGCCCAGGTTCCCCGTAGAGGTGGACGGTCACGGGTGAGCCGGCGAGGCGCTCGTAGATGCGACGGGTGCCGTACTCGTCGTCGAGGCGTCCGAGACACTGGAAGCCCGCGTAGAGGGTCCCCCGTCCGACATCGAGTGCTTGCTGCTCGACGAGGCGGCTGATGTCGATGAGGTACCGCTTTCCGTCGTCGTCGACGCCGTAGACGTCGTTCTCTGCGCGGCGAAGCAGCGACGGCCGCTCAGCGTCACCGAACATCTCTCCGTCGCCGTCGTCTCTGACGCGGATGGCCCGCCACAGCGTGCTGATGGGCGCCATGTCGACCGGCTCGCCGCCCCGGTGGAGAACGGCCGTGTTCCGGGGAGTGTCGACCGGCGTCTCGACAGTCCTGACCGTCACGTTCAGCCGATTGAAATGCGCCTCCAGTGCCTCGAGTAGCGGTGCGTCGCCGTCGTAGTTGAACACTGTCAGGGTCTGTCGCTCCGCGGCCCGCCGCTCGATGAGATCGTGCAGCGACGCCGGTGGATCGACCGGCGGCGTCGCGGCCGCTGCAGGTTGATCGGCCGCGTCAGGATGGTCTACCGCGTCAGGGTGGTCTACCGCGTCGGGCAGGGCGTGAACCGGTCCGTCGTCGGGAACCGGCAGCCACTCGGCCGGGGCATCAGAGAGGCCCTGGAGGCGATACTTCGGCGTCTCTCCGCCCTCACGGAACTCGAGGACGCCGTTGGCGAGTCCCCGGATCGCCGTCGCCTGCTCCTGGGCGGTGTCCGCGGGCAGATAGCAGAAGGCGACCCCGTCGACCGCCGAGACGCGGCGCAGAACGACGTGGAGGAATCGGTAGACCCGCTCGAACTCGCTGTAGACCGCGAGTGGAGAGAGCGAGTCGATGACGAACCGGAACCGGTCGCCGGCGCGCTCGGTCACGGCCTCGATCGCCTTCGTGAGGGCGATTCCGGTGCCCGTCAGGTCCGCCGGCGAGGAGACGTGCCAGGTCAGATCGCTCTCGTCGGCGTCGTGTTGGTCACCGTCCATCGCGACGACGGCCAGCGGGTCGGCGGCGCCGTCGGTGTACGACGCGACTCCGTCTCGAACCCGGTCGACGCTCCGGGTGGTCGTGATCAGAATAGCCCCCTCGCGGGCGTCGAGCCCCCGGGCGAGAAAGCGATAGGCGAGCTGCTGCTCGCCCACGAGCGGCGGCCCGACACCGAGAACTGTCTGCCCGGGCGCGATGGAATCGACCGGAAACACTCCCCGGGTGTCGCAGTTCACTACCGAGTTGGAGGGCCCTGGGCGATAAATAAACGTCGCTACCTATCCCGTGCGGGCGGCTCCTTCGGGGTCGACGATCCGCGACGATTCGAGGAGAGCGACTTCCGTCGCGCTGTCGTCGGCTCTCAGACGCTTCCGGGATAGGAATCGCCGATTACGTCCACCGAATCCACCCAGGGCGGTCGCTCCTCCTCGGAGACGGTGAACCGCGAGCGTGCGTCCATGTACATGAAGATCATCGCGCGGCGCCACTGGTCGGTCGTGTTCGGCGCCGTCCGGTGGGGCAGCAGGGAGTGCTGGAAGAGGACGTCGCCCGCCTCCATCGGCAGCTTCTCCATCTCGCCGAGGTCCTCGGGGATAACGATGTCCGTCTCGTAGTCCTGGGTCTCGTGCTCGAGCAGGCCCTCGGTGTGTCCGCCCGGCAGGACCTCCATACAGCCGTTCTCCGGGGTAGCGTCGTCGAGCGCGATCCAGGTCGTCACCTGCTCGTACGGTCGGACGGGGTAGTATGCCGAGTCCTGGTGGAGTCCCTTCTCGCTGCCGACGTGGGGCGGCTTGAACATCGCGGCGCTACGCAGGAGCTTGATATCGGGCCCCAGCAGGTCCCGGGCGACCGACACGAGACGGTCGTCGGTCGCGAGGTCGTAGACGACCTCGTCGTCGAGCAGGCCGAGCCCCTCGAACTTCCGGACGGCGTCGGCCTCGTCGACCGCGTCGGTCTCTGCCTCGGGTTCGACCTGCTTTTTGAATCCCTCGACGGGCCGATCACCGTGTGTGTACTCGCGCAGTCGCTCGCGTACCCGCGCGACGGTGTCCGCGTCGAACAGCCCGCGCTTCACCACGTATCCCGCCTGCTGGTACTGCGCGAACTCGTCCGCAGTGAGCGTCTCGAGTGCCATTTGGTGGAATTATCGGCTGATACCACTTAGGGATGCGCCTTCGTGCGTCGCGGCGTCACGTGTCGGGAGGTCGGCCCGGGTCAGGTATCCACGACGGAAGTCGGGGGCTTCTGCCTCGGTTCTGTGTGGACCCGGTGATTCCGAGTCACTCAGCGCGTCACGAGCGAGGAGAGTACCCGCCCCTCGACCTTCCGGAGGTGTTCGCCGACGGTGCCCGCCGAGAGGCCGACCTCCTCGGCGATGTCCTCGTGGGTGGCGCAGCGGGGAACCTCGTAGTAACCCTTCTCGACCGCGGTCTCGAGGACCTCGCGCTGGCGCGCCGTCAGCGTGCCGTACAGCTTGTCGGCCTCCGGGTGATAGTCGCCGATGCCCTCGAGCGAGACGGCGACGTCGTCGGGTACCTCCTCGACCGCCTGCTGGATGGTCACGTCGTCGCCGACGACGGTGACACGGACGCCACCGTCGCGCGTGCATTCGAGGGGCGTCTGCAGCACCACCTCGTTGTTCTGGATGATCTCCATCAGCTTCCGCGAGGTTCGACCGGGCTCGATGTGGAGGTAGATGAGCCCTTCCTCCTCTCCAGAGCCGTCGACGGCGATGACCGACTCGCAGTCGCGCAGTTCCTCGACCGCCTCGTCGATGTCGCCCCGCAGCGCGTACAGCATCACGACGGTTCCGTCGTTGAGCAGATTCACCTGGTGAACCACGTCCCGCTCGACCGCCGACGACGCGACGAGCACCGTGTCGGCGGGGTTCAACCCCCCGTCACGCGGCGTGATGACGACGGTCGCGTATCGCATACCCGGCCTCTGGACGCCGCGTGACTTTACGCCTTTCACTGCGGCTCCGCGGGCTATTCGCCGCCGTGAACCCGCCAGCGCACCGGACCGCGACGGAACGAGCCGGCGGGCGCCGACGCCCGCCGTCGACGCGAGCACCCCCCTCGACCGTCCCGGAGCCCGATCAGCCTGCCAGGTCGACCGCCTGCTCGGATGGTCGGTCCGCGCCGGATGGTCGCCCTGAGACAGATGGTCGGTCCGCGCCGGATACTTGTGGCCGGACGCGGTGCATCCGCGTGCGAGCGCTGCCGTCCGAGTGCCAGCCACGGACGGCACGTCGACAGAGTACGCACATGACACACGACACGCCCGACGGACCACACGACCGGCTTCGATGGTGCGGGAACTGCCGGCTCAACGTCGAGCCGTCGATGGGCGATTCCGGACCCGAATGTCCGTCCTGCGGGGACGACCTCTCGGACGGGTGATGCCGCGCTCCGGCGCCGTGCCGCGGGTCGCGGCCGCCGGCTACGGAGTTCAGTCGTCCGTTCGCTCCCGGCGCGGGAGCTGTGACTCCCAGAGCCGGAGCCACTCGGCCAGCGGGCCGCGCTCGCCCTCCACGTCGATGCGGACGCTGCCGTCGAACCCCCACTCGGCGCGGGACGCGTCCTCGCCGAAGCGCAACGGCACCTCCACGCGGAGGTCCTCGGCGGTGAGTTCGAGGCCCTCGTCGCGGGTCACTGCCTCGTCGAGCACCTCGTCGATGCTATCCATCCAGGTCTGTGGGTACTCCGTGTCGTCCGAGGCCCCGCGGGATCGGTCGCTCATGACAGTTCAGTGCTGGAGTTCGCCCGGCGAGGCCCTAACCGTTTCGACGCCTTCCAGACAACGGGAACGGCTGGCGGCGGACTCGGACCGAGGCAGACGGTCACTGGACAGTCGCTGGGCGGTCGCCGGGCAGTCGCTGGGCGGTCGCTGGGCGGTCGATGGATGCCGGAGAACGGCACGTCGTCGGAGTGCGGGACGGCCCCCAGCATCGCGCGGGGTTTGGTCCCGCTAGTCGGAGGCGTGTCGGTCGGCCCGCGACGGCGGCGGCACCTGTTCGTCCGTCTCCGCGTCAGCGCTCTCTCGCGGGGCCGCGGGCTCGCCGGGCAGGTCCTCGGGGTCCGGTCGGACCTGGACGGCGCGGTACTGCTCGGGCGTGTTGGCGAGCGGATGTGCGGGGTTCTCCCGGCTGTTGATTCGGGCGGCCCGGAGTTCGGCGAATCGCGCGACACGGGCCCGGATGCCCCGCCAGTGGTGGCGTGCGTCTCGTGGGACGCGGTACGGGTGTGGCGGGCGGTCACCGGACCCCATCGAGGCCAGCGTCGCCCGGTTGACGTTGGCCGCGAGGTCGTCGTGGTCGACGAGAACGCCCACCCGCGCGTCGGCGCCGGCGTGCTCGGCGAGCACGTCGAGTCCGAGGTGCAGGGCGCGGTACTCGGCGACGTTGTTGTCCGGGACCTCGTCGGGGACCGCCAGTCGCGCGACGGTCTCGCCCTCCCGCGTCTCGATGAGCACGCCGAGCCCACCATCGCCGGACTGCCGGAACGAGCCGTCGGCTGCGAGGTAGTAGTCGCGGTGATGGGTGCGCGGCGGGTGCGCGATGTGGGGCGTCGGAGAGTCGTCGAACAGGTTCCGCAAAGCCGGCCGACTGTACGCGGCCATGGCTACGTTACGGTGATGCTCCGACTTAAATCCACGGTGCGTTTGCCAACATTTCACGCGAGCACGTCGGACAACCGTCGAACGACCGTCGGATATCGAGTTCTCGCTGTCGTTCGGTAGCTCTCAGGCATCGTCGCGTGCGTCGAGTCCGTCGAGGACCACGGGTAGCTCCGCGGCGAGGTGCGCCCGCTCGACGGTCGCCGCGGCGTCGGGGTGGGGGTCTGGCCCGCCCTCATACAGCACCTGCACGGCGTGCAGACCGGCGGCGGCCGCCCCCGCGATGTCCGGGCCGGGGGCGTCTCCGACGTAGGCCGTCCGTTTCGGCGCGGCGTCGAGCGTCTCGCAGAGGGTCTCGAAGGCCCGGTTGTCGGGCTTCGGCGCGTCGAGGCTGCCGGTCACGACGACGGCGTCGAACAGGTCCTCCAAGCCCGCGCGCACAAGTTTCTCCCGCTGGGTCTCGACTGGCCCGTCGGTCAGCAGTCCCACGCGGTAGCGCTCGCACAGCCGCTCGAGGAGGTCGACGGCGCCCGGCAGCGGCCCCGTCGCCTCGGTCACGAGCGCGTCGTAGGCGGCCGCCAGTTCTGCCGGATCGACCGTCGTTTTGGCGCCGTGCTCGGTGAGCAGTGCACCGAAGACGGCCTCGCGGTCGGCTTCCCCCTGCTGGGCTCGGTGGGCCCGCAGGTAGGCTTCCCGCGAGAGCCGCGGCGCCCCCACCCGGTCGCAGGCCGCGTGGAGCAGCGTCTCGCGGGTCTCGTCGGCCACCAGCAGCGTCCCGTCGAGGTCGAACCCGACCGCCTCTAGCACGAGTGCCTGTTGGCGGTTCTCTGATTTGAGGGTTGTCGTCCGATGTGCGAGTGGAAGTGCCGTTCTGAACCCTGGCGGTGACACGTAACGAGCGAAAGCCCACCTGTCCACAGCGTCGCAAGGCAGATGTCACGGGGCTCGACTCCGAGGCGACTGACGTCGCTCCCGATACTCCGGTCGTTGTTATTGTGCCGGGAATATAATTTAAAAATATGGAATATAAGTAAAAAATGCCGCAATTAAGTCAATATATCTCGAAGATATTTCATATTTCTATAAAATATATTCGTTGGAAATATCGGCTCTACCCGACCCGCGGATGCGAGAGCGCGAAGGCTTCGTGGGTGTGTCCGTCGTCGTGGCTGTCGTCAGGGGCCCCTCCGGGACTTCGTCGCCGCTGGCCACGTCACCGACCGTCCACACTGGGCGCCCAAGCACAACCCCCTTGCCGAGTCCCACCGACCGGACGCCCATGAGCTTCCGCACGGACCTCCGGGCCCGGATTGAGGCGGTCGACAGCGTCGTCTCGGTCGGCCTGGACCCCGATCCAGACCGGCTCCCCGAGGCCGTCCGCGACCACGAGTTGCCGCGGTGGGCGTTCAACCGCCGGATCATCGACGCCACGCACGAACACGCGGCGTGTTACAAGCCCAACGCCGCGTTCTACGAGGACCCCGACGGTTGGCGGGCGCTGGCGGAGACCGTCGCCTACGCCCACGGGAAGGGCGTGCCGGTCCTGCTCGACGCGAAACGGGGGGACATCGGCAACACCGCGCGGCAGTACGCCCGCGCGCTCACGCCCGAGGGCCTCGACGTGGACGCGATCACTGTCAATCCCTACCTCGGCCGGGACTCGCTGGAGCCCTTCCTCCAGGAGGACGCCGGCGTGGTCGTCCTCGCGCGCACGTCGAACGCGGGAGGCGCCGACTTCCAGAACCTCTCGGTCGGCAACGACAAGCGCCTCTACGAGTACGTCGCCCAGCGGTGTGCCGAGTGGGACCGCGAGGCGGCGGCCGACGTCATGCTCGTCGTGGGTGCCACGACGCCGGAGGAACTCGCCGACGTCCGCGAGGTGGTGCCCGACCTCCCCTTCCTCGTGCCCGGAGTCGGCGCGCAGGGCGGCGACGCAGAGGCCGCCGTCGAGTACGGCCTCGCCGACGGCGTCGGCCTCGTCAACTCCTCCCGGGGCATCATCTTCGCCGGCGAGGACGTGGGAGCGCGCGACGCCCCGAACGAGCAAGCGGCCGAGTCGCGAACCGCACGGGGCGATTACTTCGGCGCGGCGGGCGACGCGGCCAGGCGGCTGAAGCGCCGGCTCAACGAGTACCGGGACTGA
>JBDGSA010000125.1:0-6716 GCA_042217755.1 Haloglomus sp.
CTACTGTAATTTCTGTATTGTTCGCCGATCCGTGCTCGTCGGCTGGGGGCCGGACAGCGGCCCTGCGTTGCCGTCCTCGCGTTCGCTGGCTGCTCTCATACGGTTTACTGTAAATCGTTCCCGGCGCATCGGCGCCCCGGTCGGCCGACGCACCGGTAAACTGTTACACTAAACCGTATCAGTCCTGAATCCGCTCTTCCAGCGCCGCGAGCCGCCGATAGCCCGGCGGCGTCAGGATGCCCACGATGCCGAGTGCGATGGCGAACACCCCGAGCGGGAACTGGAGTGGCGCCGTCTCGAAGCAGGGGTGGTTGGCGACGATGATCACGTAGTAGGTGCGGCCGTCGGCGTCGATGAGCACCCCGTTCTCGAACGACGGGCGGTGGGGGAAGTCGCCGCGGACGTGCGCCTCGCCGATGGGGTCGTCCAGGGCCCGCCGGAACGCCCGGCGCTCGCCCGGCGCGAGTTCGTTGACCGTGAACCGGTGCAGTACGTCGGGCGGCTCACCCTGGAACTGCTTTTCGACCGGGTCCACGGAGATGAGCGGGTTGCCACAGTCCGCGATGTCCTCCTGTATGATGCCGTACGCGCCGGGGACGGCGCCCCCGATACCGACCGCGACGAGCAGTACGCCGAGGAACGGCGCGCCGTAGGTGAAAAGCGCCGCGCCGATTGTATCCTCGCGCACGTCGGGCGGTCCGGTCGGGGGCGGATCGGGGGCGTCGCCCTCGGCGCCGTCGTCACCTCCGGCGTCGCCGCGCTCGCTGCTGTCGCTCACGATTCCACCTCCGGAGCCTCCCTGGGCCCGCGCCGCCGGAGGTACTGGAAGGTCACGGTGAGACCGAGGCCGTAGGCCCAGTGGGCGACGAGCACGAAGCCGATGTACCCGAGCAGTTCCAGCCCCGACTGTCCAGTGTAGAAGGCGACGAGGAAGCCACTGGAGATGAGCGTCGCGAAGACCAGCCCCGTCTCGAACAGCAACCGCCCGGGGAGGTACTCCTGGAAGGCGAGGAACAGGAGCGGCCACGTGACCGTCCCCCCGACGAGGAACAGCATCGCACCCAGAACCGGACTCGTCGGCAGCCCGACCAGCGACGCCAGCTCGCCGAACGACGCCGGGTCGAGCACGCCGACGAGGGCGGCCGTCACGAGTCCGCCACTCATCAGAACCGTCCCGACGAACCCGCCGACGACGCCGAAGGCGGCGTTCCGCGAGACCGTGCCGGCGACGCTTCCGACCGCGCCGCCGAACAGCGCCGTCGGCTGGGCCTCCGGTGCGTACGACCGGCGCGTGGACTCGGGCTCGGCGGGGGTCATATCGTAGCGTTCGACCATGCGCTCTTCGAACCACTGCCACTCGCGGGTGAACTGTTTGGTGGCCTTCAGCTCCCAGGGGTCCGTCGTCCGGACGGGCTGGCCCCGCCAGTAGGAGGCGAGCATGTTGTACAGCCACAGGAGGGCCGCGAGCCCGATGACGTATCCGCCGACGGTGGCGACCTGCTGGGCGAGCTGGAACTCCTCGGGGTAGATGGCCTGCCGGCGCGGCAGGCCAAGTGCGCCCATCACGAGCATCGTCGTGAACGTGACCGACGCGCCGAACACGACCAGGACCGACTGGAACCGCGCGAGCCGGCGGTCGTACCACCGGCCCGTGATGAGCGGATACCAGTAGTAGCTCGCGGCCATCATCAGGAACGGGATGATGCCGACGACGATGAGGTGAAAGTGCCCGACCACGTAGTACGTCCCGTGATAGAGGATGTCGACGGGGATGACCGCGAGAAAGACCCCGGTGACGCCGCCGAGAATGAAGGTGGCGATGGCGCCCGCCGAGAGGATGAAGGGCGCCGACAGCCGGATGTTGCCGCCCCATATCGTCGTCAGCCAGTTGAACACCTTGATGGCACTCGGGACGGCGATGGCGACGGAGATGGCCATGAACGAGGCCCGGATGCGGGGGTCGATCCCCGTCGTGAACATGTGATGGGCCCAGACGCCAAACGAGAGGACGCCCAGCCCGAGCGTCGAATAGACGATGAAGCGATAGCCGAACAGCTTCCGGCCGACGAACTTCGGGAGGATGGTGCTCAACAGGCCAGTGGCCGGGAGAAAGAGGATGTAGACCTCGGGGTGGCCCCAGAACCAGAACAGGTGCTGCCAGAGCAGCGGCCCACCGCCGTCGCCGGTGAAGAAGGTCGTCCCGAAGTTCCGGTCCAGCAGCAACATCACGAGCGCCCCGCCGAGGAGGGGGAACGCAAACAGCGCGAGGGTGCTCGTCACCAGCATGTTCCACGAGAAGATATCGAGGTTCCCCCAGCTCACGTCCGCCGCGCGCTCGTAGGCCACCGTCGCGATGAAGTTGATGGCGCCGATGGTGGTCGCGACCCCGCTGAGGTGGAGGCCGAGCAAGAGCAGGTCGAGTTGCGGGTTCGAACTCCGCACCGAGAGCGGCGTGTACAGCGTCCAGCCGACGCTCACCTCCCGAAGCGTGAAAAAGAAGGCGGCGTCGACGCTGGGCGCGAACCGGGCCAACAACTGACCGATGACCTGGACGATCAGGCCGCCCCGGGCCAGCAGCAGGGAGGGCGGCAGCAGCCAGAAGCCGATGGCGTTCAGTCGGGGGAACGCCATGTCGTCGGCGCCGATCAAAAGCGGGAGGACGTAGTTGCCGATGCCGAAGAAGACGGGCGTGACGAAGAAGATGAGCATCGTCAGCCCGTGGGTCGTGAACAGCGCGTTGTACGTCTCTGGCGTCCAGATATCCGCCGGCGGCGTCAGCAGTTCCGTCCGGAGCATCATCGCGTCCACGCCACCCCACAGCCCCGCGATCGTCCCGAAGACGATGTACAGTAGTCCGATTTCGCGGTGATTGGTGGTCGTGAGATAGTGGAGGATCCGCTCGCGGAGGCGGCCCAGTTCGAGTGCCACACCCTCGCGGGTCGGATAGCCGCCGTCGCTCTCGATGGCCGCCCGGCGCGACCGGATCCAGAGCGCCAGCACCGCCAGCCCCAGGAGGCAGAGCCCGCCGACCTCGACGAACGCCCGATTCATGGTCGCCCTCCTGCCGCGCGCGCCGCGGACGAATCGGTCATCGTCCCCTCCTTGTCATTCCCACACACATAAATCCGTCCGGCGGCCGTGACGCCCCGGCGGTCGCCACGCCGAACCTGTTGGGGGCTGCCGCCCGAACCTATATCTGTCGTCTGGGCGGAAGGGCGGATATGGAGCGCTCTCGCGTGGCCCGCCGGCTCGGCTCCATGCTCGTGGCCACCGTCGCGCTCGCCGCGCTGGCGGCGCCCGTAGCCGCCCAGTCGGTCAATCGCGCGGTCATCGACGAACTCAACACCCAGTTGCTGTACGTCGCGCTCCCGCTCACCCTGTTCGTCGAACTGACGCTCTTCTATGCCATCTATCGCTTTCGCGACAACGACGACCCGGAGCCGACCGTCGACGACCCCGCACTCGAGGTCACCTGGACGGCCGCGACCGCCGTCATCCTCCTCTTCGTCGGCGTCTCGGCCTACGTCGTCATGGCGAACCCCTACATCACGCCGGCCGCCGCGGGGAGCGCCGACGCGGTGACCGGCGACGCGGCCGACGACCTCACCGTCGAGGTTGTCGCCTACCAGTGGGGCTGGCAGTTCACCTATCCCGAGGCGAACGTGACGACCCAGAACCGGGTCGTCATCCCGGTCGACCGTGACGTCCGGTTCGAACTCTCCTCGCGCGACGTGGTCCACTCGCTGTTCGTCCCAAAACTCGGCCTCAAACAGGACATCTTCCCGACTGGCGAGACCGTCGTGCGTACCCGCGCGACGCGGACCGGCGAGTACCACCTCTACTGCACGGAGCTCTGTGGCGACGGCCACGCCCGCATGGACGGGACGGTCCGAGTCGTCAACCAGTCCGCGTACGACGAGTGGCTGGCAGCCCGGGCGTGACGGTCGCTACGGCGTGACCGCCGTCACTCCTCGACGGTCACGCGCTCGATCTTCGCCTCGACCTGGGGCTGGTCGTTGCGGTCGGTCGGGACCGAGCCGAGTTCCTCGACGACGTCCATCCCGTCGACGACGTGGCCGAAGACGGCGTGCTTGCCGTCGAGGTGGGGCTGGGCGTCGAGCGTGATGAAGAACTGCGAGCCGTTCGTGTCCGGCCCGGAGTTGGCCATGCTCAGGATGCCCGGGCCGTCGTGGGTGAGGTCGTCGTGGAACTCGTCGTCGAACTGGTAGCCGGGGCCGCCGCGGCCGGTTCCGGTCGGGTCTCCGCCCTGGATCATGAAGCCCTCGATGATGCGGTGGAACTCGGCGCCGCCGTACAGCGAGTCGCCCCGGACCTCGCCGGTCTCGGGGTCCTCCCACGTGTTCGTCTCGCGCGCGGGGTCGGCGTCCGCGGCGGGATCGTGGCGCGCAAGGCCGAGGAAGTTCTCGACCGTCTTCGGCGCGCGCTCGGCGAACAGTTCGACCGTGATGTCGCCGTGGGTCGTGTGGAGGGTCACCTGTGGGTTGTCCGGATTCGTGACGTCGTAGTCGTCTGCCATATCCGGATGGAGAACCGCCCGGCCGATAGGTGTGTGGGTCCCGGGACGAGCGCCCGGGCGCCGGCGCGTCCTGCTACTGTCGCCGCTCCAGGTGGCCCGAGCGACGCTACTCGCCGCCGAGCGTCGGGTCCGCTCTGAGGTCGACCGGGAGCGGTTCCGCGGGAGGATTCCCGTGGCGGAACTTCCCCACGTCGAGGTAGCTTCGCGTCCCCTCCGGGTCGACCTCGCGGTGGAGGATCAGGGTCGTGTCCGCCCGCGCGAGCGTGAGGTCGCGCCGGAGCGTCCGCGGCGTGGTCCGCGGGCAGTGGAGCACGGCGACGCTCTCGGTCGTCCGGCAGTGGCGCTTCAGGTCGTCGAGGAACGACCGGTAGCGGTCCTCGCCGGCCCGCTCGAGTTCCGTCGCGGGGTCGACGACCACGACCGACCCCGCGTCGAGGCCGGAGAGGTGGTCGGCGGGCGCGTCCAGCAGGTCGTCGGCATCGATGGCCCGCACGTCTACCCGGCCGTCCGGGAGGTCGACGGCGGCCATCGCGCCGTAGATCTCGGTCGGGGGCCGGAGCGTCGAGCAGTACCGTGTCGGGTTGTCGACTCCGAACGCGTACAGCAGGCGCTCGGCGCCGGAGGTGGGCGGTGCGACCAGGGCGACGAGATCTCCGACCGGCACGCCACCGCCGAGCGCGTCGTCGAGACCGGCCACGCCGGTCGAGAGCCGCTCGCGGTCGGCCGCTGCGTCTCGCTCGCTCATGGCGGTCTCTCGGCCGGGGGGCGAAGAAATCCTTCGGGTGACAGAAATCGACCGGGGCCACTCAGTCTGGAGATGAAAATAAAATGACAATTGCCGAAATTAAGAAGTAAGATAGAGTATTCAGTCATAAAATCCAGAATAGCTACACTATATGAGTCAGAAGTCCTGAAGCTCTTCGAGTGTCGCGGCGGCAGCGCCCGAGTCGATGGCCTCGCGGGCGGCCTCGAGTCCGGCGTCGAGGTCCGCGGCGTCGCCGCGGGCGTAGATGCGGAGCGCGGCGTTGAGCGCGACGGCGTCGGTGAACCGGTCCTCGCGGTCGCCGGCCAGCACCGCCTCGGTGATGGTCGCGGAGTCGCGTGCGACGTCGTCGACCTGCAGGTCCTCGCTCTCGAAGTCCATCCCGTACTCGGGCGTCTCGATGTCGAAGTCCTCGACGCCGTCTCCGTCGTCCTGGCCGGACTCGTCCTGCCTGGCGGCCCCGTTCCACACGGCGACCTTCGTGCTCCCCGGGCGGATATCGTCGTACCCCTCTAACCCCTGGAACATCACGACCCGCTCGATGTCGGCCGTCTCGGCGGCCTGGAACGTCTCGATGATGCGGACCGCGTAGGGGAGGTGGTAGAACGAGCCCAGGTGGACCGACGCCTGGGCGGGGTTGGCAAGCGTCTCGATGGTGTTGACGAACGTGCGCACGCCCATCTGGTCGCGCCGGTCGAACAGGTCCGCGACGAGCGGGTTGAACGCGGGCTGGTAGTAGAAGCCGAAGCCGACCGCGTCGGTCATCGCGGCGGACTCCTCGGGCGTGAGTTCCGTCCGGACGCCGAGTTCGTCGAGGACGTGCCTGTAGGCGTCCTGCTTCTGGGTCGGGACGCGGTCGCCGGAGTGGGCCACGACGGGCGTCCCCGCGGCCGCGGCGGTGACGCCGGCGGCGACGCCCAGCAGCGCGGTCCGGCCCTTGCCGTCGTAGTTGGCGCCGCAGTCGACGGGGTCGCAGTCGGGCGCCGCCGCCTCGACTGACTCCTCGGCCATCACGTCGACGTAGGCGCCTAATTCCTCCGGCGTGTTGCGCTTCCAGCGGTTGGCCAGCCAGAACGCTCCCAGGGTCGTCGGGTCGGGCTCGCTCGCGAGGATGCGGGCGAACGCCTCCCGGGCCTGCTCGCGGGTCATGTCGTCGGCGGATTTGTGTCCCGATCCGACGACCTCCGTCATCAGGCGCTTCAGGGGCCACTCCCCGAACTCGCCGTCGCGTCCAGTCGCTTTCGCCATATCCGGGCTCGGAGCGCCGGGAGGAAAAACTCCCGCGTTCTCGCCCGGAATCCGGGCGCGCGTCCAGTCCCAGTGCGGGGCTGTCCCGCCGGCCGTTCCTGTTCGGCTGTCCTCGTCCGTCCCTTCCTGTTCGGCTGTCCTCGTCCGTCCCTTCCTGTTCGGCTGTCC
>JBDGSA010000125.1:6816-25390 GCA_042217755.1 Haloglomus sp.
CGTCCGTCCCTTCCTGTTCGGCTGTCCTCGTCCGTCCCTTCCTGTTCGGCTGTCCTCGTCCGTCCCTTCCTGTTCGGCTGTCCCCGTCCGGGCCGTCCGGTTGTGCCCGTCGGGCGCGGTCGCGCGCGGGACACAGGTCCCTGGAGTCCGTACACGGACGCCGTGTCCGAACTGGCGCTGCTCGTGGCCGTCGTCGTCGGGGTGGAACTGCTCGCGGTGGTGATCCACGCCGCTGTCGACCCTGACTTCTACCGCGACCTGTTCGACCGACTCCGGGGGCCGCCCTGACTCGACCGGAGCCTCAGGTCGGGTTCGTGTCGGCGCTGTTCTTGATGCGCTCGGCCGTCGACGGTCCGACGCCGTCGGCCGCGGTGAGGGCCTCGGCCAACGCGGCGCGGACGTCCGCGACGGTCTCGAAGCCGGCCTCGCGGAGCGCTCCGGCCGTCGTCGGGCCGACGCCGTCGAGGTCGGTCAGGTCGCGTTCGCCGGTCGCATCGGCGGTGTCTGCCGCGTCCGGTGACGCCTCGGTCACTTCGACCTCGACGGCGCCGGGCTCGCGTTCGCGACTCTCGTCACTGTCGCGCTCGCGACTCGCGGCGCGTTCGTCGCCGGTCGCTCCCGCGTCGCGGTCGGCGGCGTCGGTCACGTCGATACGGACGCCTCGCGAAGCCCGATCATCGGGACTCGCCTCGCGAGTCGCCGGCCCCTCCGGGAGCTCCGGATCGACGCCGGCCAGTTCGGCGGTGAGGTCCCACAGCGCCCGCGCGAGGTCGTCGTCCTTTGCGGTCACCGCCGGGTCTGCCAACTCCCGCTTGTCGAAGTACTCGCCGGTGATACCGGCGACCTCCTCGGCCGCCGCCAGGTAGGCCAGCGCCCGGCCGCCGTCCTCGACTCTGTCGGTCAGTCCCGGGATGGAGGGAAGCGCCGACAGCGCGTCGATGCCCAGCGACAGGGGAAACGGCACGTCGCGGGCGAAGTTGCTCCCGGGGATGTTGCCGGGGTGGAAGCAGTTTGCCGTCGCCGGGTCGAGGCGCCGGGCGAGTTCGCGCGTGAACAGGACGTTACAGAGCTTCGACTCGCAGTAGCGCTCGAACGCCGGGCCCGTCAGCGCCTGCTTGCGCCGCACCAGGTCGAGGTCGAGGTCGGCAAAGCGGTGGGCGACGGAGGCCGTGTTCACGACGCGCGCCTCGGCGGCCAGGTGGTCGGCCAGTTCGTGCGCGAGAACGTACGGCGCGACGTGGTTGACGCCGAAGAGCCTCCCGAACCCCTGCGAGGTCCGTCCGCGATACGAGGTGTAGAGCCCGGCGTTGTTGCAGAGGACGTCCAGCTCGTCGGTCGCGCCCTTCACGGTGCCCGCGAGGTCGCGGACCGCCTCCAGGTCGGTGAAGTCTGCCGGGTGGAACGACGCGGTGCCGCCGGCGTCCTCGATGGCGTCGACGACCGCTGCGCCGCGCTCCGCGTCGCGCCCGTGAACGAGCACGCGGGCGCCCCGCGCCCCCAGACGGATGGCCCCGTCTCGCCCCACGCCGCTGGTCGCGCCCGTCACGAGTATCGTGCGCCCCGAGAGATCCGGTAGCTCCATGTGGGCTTTCAGGGCCGCCACGCTATTGGTCCTTCCCGCGTCGACGACGGTAGGGCGCTCTCGGAGGGCGCTCTTGGGGCCAGTTCGCGTCCACGTCGACGAGGTCGGCCGACAGCGTCCACAGTTGAGCGGCGCGGTCCTCGTCGCGGGCCTTCCAGGCGGCGCGGCCCCGGCGCTGCTTGTTGAAGCACTGCCCCGTCACGTCGATGTCGAGGTCTGTGGCGAGCATCGCCATCGCCGCGCCGCCGTCCGCGACGGAATCGCTCGGGCCAGGGACGAGGTCGAGGCTCTCCCACAGCAGCGAGCCCGGGAACGCGAGGCCGCGACCGACGGAGGCAAGTCATCGGACGCCCAACGACGACCAATGAGTTCGCCGGGGGCCGACTCGGAGGCGGGTGAGGACTGGCGCGCCGGACTCGACGAGGTCGACGCGGCGCTCGTCGACGGCTATCAATCCGACTTCCCCGTCGTCGGGGCGCCGTTCCGGGTGGTAGCCGACGACCTCGGGATCAGCGAGGCCGAGGCGCTCGAACGGGTCCAGGCGCTCCGCGAGCGCGGCGTCTTCCGCCGCTTCGGAGCCGTCCTCAACCCGCCCGTCATCGGCTCGTCGACGCTCGCCGCCGTCCGGGCGCCCGAGGACCGCTTCGAAGAGGTCGCCGCGGTCGTCAACGGCTACCGGCAGGTGAACCACAACTACCGCCGGAGCCACGAGTGGAATATGTGGTTCGTCGTGACGGCGGGGAGCCGCGCGACCCGCGACCGCATCCTCGCGGAGATCGAGGAGCGCACCGGCTGTGCGGTGCTCGTGTTGCCGATGCTGACGGACTTCTACATCGACCTGGAGTTCCCCGTCGTCAACGGGGACCGGTTCGCCCGAGAATCACTGAGCGAGACCGAGGTCGACGCGACGCGCATCTCCGAGGAGGCGACGGCCGACTTCTCAGACCTCGAACGGCGGCTCCTCCTCGAAATACAGGACGGCTTTCCGCTCACCCGGACGCCGTACCGGGACGTTGCCGACGCCATCGACGCGCCCGTCGAGGACGTGCTCGCCGCGGTCGAGCGGCTGCTCGAGAATGGCTGCATCAAGCGCATCGGCTGTGTCGTCAACCACCTCGTCACGGGCTTCGACGCCAACTGCATGGTCGTCTGGGACGTGCCGGACGCGGAACTGGACGAACGTGGCGAAACGGTCGGGGCGCTCCCGTACGTCACCCTCTGTTATCACCGCCCCCGTCGGCCCGAGCAGGACTGGCCGTACAACCTGTTCACGATGGTCCACGGCCGCGAGGCGGCCGCCGTCGATGCGAAGGTGGACGAGCTGGCGGCCGAGCACCTCCCCTACGACCACGAGCGGCTCTACTCGACGGAGACGCTGAAGCAGACCGGCGCCCGCTACGACGATATCGTCGGTTCCTGACAGAGAATCTACGTATTTTCGAAGAAAAAGGATAATCGAGAATTATATCGTAAATTATAGAGAAATATCGGATAATTTCTGAATATCTGGCTGCCAGCGTTCGCCGGTCGTTCCTCGCTCCGTCTCGTGGCTCTTCGGCGCTCCGTCTCGTGGCTCTTCCTCTCTCCGTCCCGTGGCTCTTCCTCGTTTCGTCTCGTCGCTTTTCGGCGCTCCGTCTCGTCGGTCCTCGGCGCTCGCCCCGTACCTCGGGTCGGTAGACGACGGACCGGTGGACCACGGACCTCCGATTCCCCACGACCCCTCAGCGGAGTGCGGAATCGCGGCACGGCACGACGGTCGACTGTGGATAACTCAATCCGAGTTAAATACGCCTGCTGATTCAGCGGATATCTGGGGATTTTTGCCGCGGGAAACTCACTTGCCCACGATGGCAGAGCACACCCGGACGCTGGACTTCAAGGTCGCGTTCGCGATCGGGCTCGGAACCATGATCGCGGCGGGCATCTTCTCGCTGTCGGGTACCGCCGTCGCCCGCATCGGCTCGAGTGCGGTCGTCGCGTTCGTCATCGCCGCGGTGGTGGCCGGCATCACCGCCGCGTCGTACTCGGAGTTCGCCTCCATCTACTCCGAGAACGGCGGCGGCTACCTGTTCACCTCGCGCACCTTCGAGGAGCGCGACCTCCTCACCTACGGCATCGGGATGTCCCTCTTTCTGGGCTACACCGGGACCACGGCGTTCTACCTCGCGACGATGGACGAGTGGTTCTTCAAGTTCATCATCCCGGAGTCGCTGCACTTCCTCCCCCACGGCACCTGGGGCGTGGCAGCGGCCCTGCTCCTCGGCGTTCTCAACGCTCGCGGGACCGAGGAGTCGGGCACGTTCCAGTTGCTGGTCACGGGCGCGAAGGTGGCCGTCCTCTTTGCCTTCATTGCAGGTGCGTTTGCCTATCGCGGCCCGTCGACCGCCATCAGCAACTTCGCCGCCGGATTCCAGACCGAGCCGATCGGCATCATCTCGGTGGCGGCGCTCGCGTTCATCACGTTCTTCGGGTTCTCGGCTATCGCCGCCAGCGCCGGGGAGATCATCGGACCGCGCAAGACTGTCCCGAAAGCCATCGCTGCCTCTATCATCACCGTCACCGTCCTCTATGCACTGGTCATCGTCGCGATGGTGAACTCGACGGTGCCGCCCGAGGTCATCGCACGACAGGGCGAGACGGCGATGGGGAAGGTCGCACGCGGGTTCCTCGGGCCGATCGGGCAGTCGCTCATCGTCGCCGGCGCCGTCTTCTCGATGGTGTCGGCGTCGAACGCCTCCATCCTCGCGGCGTCGGGTATCGGTTCACTGATGGGCCGGCAGGGGCAGGCGCCCCGCCGGTTCAGTCGTATCCACCCCGAGCACGGGACGCCGTTCTGGAGCATCGCGACCGCGACGGCGACCATCGTGACGCTCGTCGTGGGCTTCATCACGCTGCTGGGACACGAGGGCGTCGTCGGGCCGATTCCGCTTGGGATCGAGGCGACTGTCGCCGGGTTCGCCGTCGCAGTCGAGGAGATCTCCCTGGGGCTCACCGCCTTGACCGGCTTCGCGACGCTGAATCTGCTCTTGCCGCTGTCGGTCGTCAACATCGCGCTCATCTACCACCGGCGGAACTTCCCGGAGGTGGAGCGCGGCTTCCGGGTGCCCGGGGTCCCGGTGGTGCCCGCGCTCGGGGTGCTGGCGAACCTCGCGCTCATCTACAACCTCCCCGTCGTCGGCGTCGTGACGGGACTCGTCGCCACTGCCGGGCTGATTGCCGCCTACCTCGTCTGGGGTGGCGCGCCGGACGTCGAGGAACTGTTCGAGCGGATTCCCTCCCCCGGCGTGCAGGCTATAGGTGTGGGTGGCGGGAGCGCGGCTGGAGGAGCGTCTGGCGGTGCCAGCGTCGAGGAGGTAGAGACAGCCGCCGCCGTCGAGGGCGACCGCCACAGGACGCTCGTACCGGTCGCCCGGATCGAGAACGCCCCCCGGTACGTCCGGCTGGCCGCCGCACTGGTGCCCGACGCTTCAGACCCTCTCGTGGAGGTGGTCAACGTGATGAAAATCCCGGAGCAGACGCCCCACGAGGTCGTCGCCGACGAGGCCGAGGCCCGGGCCGCCGAACTGGACGAGACGCTCGCCGCGGCGGACCTCGGTGTCGACTACGTCGCCGAGACCCACACCTGCCGGGACGTCGCGTTCGACATCCTCCAGACGGCCCGCGACGACGACGTCGACCGCATCCTGATGGGCTACCCGGAGGAGCACAGAGAGATCACAGAGGAGGTCGAGTACGAGGCGCCCTGCGACGTGCTGTTCGTCAGCGGGTTCGCGGATGGCGCCGGAGCGACCGGCGCGGAGCTGGCGACGCTCACCGTCGGTGCCGGCGGCGGCCCGCACCACGAGGCCTCGCTCTCGATGATTCGGGCCCTGGGCGCCGCGGGAACCGACATTCACGTCGTCTCGGTCGATCCGAGCGAGAGCGGGACCGCCGAGGACCCCGGCGACACGATCGCCGACCTCCCGGACCTCGACGTCCACGTCCACAACGTGACCGCGTCGACGGTCGCCGAGGGGCTCGTCGACGCCGCCGCCGAGCACGGCGGCGTTCTCGTCATCGGCGCGTCCCGCGACCGGCGGCTCCGCCAGTGGATCTTCGGCAGCACGCCCGACCGCGTGGTCGATCTTGCGGCGGGCGCCGGAGTACCCGTCATCGTCTACGCGAGCTCGACAGGCGTCCCGGAGCGGCTGGAGGACTACCTCTTCCCGGTGTACCGCGCCGCGAAGCGGCTGGTGCGGAGCCGGGACGGTCGGCCGGTCGACGAGTCGACGGACTGACCGGGACGCCGGCGCCGTCCGCTCTGCGAGTAGACGGTTCGGGGCTCGACCCGGCCAATCGACGACTGGTGGCGTGCTGAGACAGCGCTGTCGCTGGTCGGGTGCGCGGTTCGCGACCTTCCCCCATTTCGCACCCCTCGGCGGCTACCGCCAGCCCTCGAGGTCGAGTGCCTCGGCGGCCGGCATGGAGAGCCAGGCGCCGTCGCGGCAGATGGCCGCGATGACGAACCGATCGTCGTCGACGGAGCCCATCACCTCACAGTCCGGCGCCAGCTCGGACGCCCGCGCGGTGTCGGGTGCCATACCGTGACACTAACTGACAGTCTATCATAAACGTGCCGGATATCGTCGCCGGTGACGGGTTGGAGAGCACGTCGAATACCGAAACAGAAGTGGACGAACAGTCGGTTCACTGCCGGTCGTGTGTGTATCTCACATGGTTGGTGAAAGCGCGATTTCAGCCTACGACAGGTATTAGAGGGTCTCCCGGCACGTTGGAGTGTATGGCACGCGGAATCGGCGTATCGGCCTCTAATCACGACGTGCGTTCCGCGCGTCGGTAATCGACGACACGACGACCCACAATACATGACCGAGAACGAAAGCGACAAAACGCGTCGTAAGTTCCTGAAAGCGACCGGAGGCACCGCCCTGGCAGCCGGTATCGCCGGCTGTTCCGGTGACGGCGGCGACGGTGGGGGCACCTCGACCCCGACCGCGACCGACACTGCCACTGACACCGACACACCGACTCCGGTAGTGAAAGAGCGGACGGAGATCGTCCCCGGCTCCACGGCCGTCGAGAAGACCGGTAAGTACTCCTTCCAGATCCAGCTCCGGGACCCGTTCGCCTTCGCGGTGCCCGTCCTGGCCTACTCGGCGTTCTCCATCATCCCCGAGGGAATCGTCGGTGACATCCAGGGGTACGAGGGCGACATGAGCTACGAGAAGTTCTCCACCAGCAACCCCACCGGGGCCGGACCCTTCCGGTTCGAGCGCTGGGAGTCCGGCGACGGCGGAGAGTTCGCTGCCTCGCCGTTCGAGGACTACCACGGCGAGCCCGCGGACTTCAGCCTCCAGGACGCCATCATCACGTCCCCGACCGCCCAGTACAACTACTTCCTCAACCAGAACTCCGACGTCGACGGCATCCCGACCGAGAAGTACCAGCCGAACAAGGTCAACCTCCCGGACAAATCTGGTCAGAAGATCGGCACCTACGGCCCGCTCGAGAACGGCAAGACGGTCAACATGGCCCGGACGCCGACGATAAACACCTTCTACGTGGGGTTCAACATGGAGAAGGTGCCGAAGGCAGTCCGGCAGGCGATGGCCTACGTCATCAACCGCGAGTCGTTCGTCAAGAACGTCTTCAAGTCCCGCGGCGCGGGTGCCTACCACCTCACGCCGACGCAGATCTTCCCGGGCGGTGCTGATAAGTACCAGAGTCACTGGCAGGGCTACCAGGGCGGCAGTACCGGCGGCGGTAACTTCAACGGTCTCAAGGGCTACCCTTACAGTCCCAACCAGAACGACATCGCGGCCGCAAAGCAGGTGATGCGCGAGGCCGGCTACGGGCCGGACAACCGGTTCAAGCTGGACTGGCTCCAGTATCAGAGCCCCACCTGGAAGCAGATGGCCAACACCATCCGCTCGCGGCTGGAGGCGGCCTACATCGACATGAATATCAGCTCGGCGGCGTTCGGCCCGCTGCTGAGCCAGTCCGAGAAGGGCAAGCACGAGGCGCTCACGCTGGGCTGGATCGCCGACTACCCGGCACCCCAGAACTTCCTTCAGCTGGTCGACCCGCCGAACACGGTGTACGACGCCGAGGGTCGACAGCCCAACGGCGCGCGTCTGTTCTGGTCGAAGGACGCCAAAGACGACGACAGCGTCCGGCAGTTCATGGTCAACCAGTTCGACCGGATCCAGAACAATCCCGGCACCTCCCAGAAAGCCCAGCAGATTCGCGCCGACGCCGCCGTCAAGATGGAGGAGGGCCTCTGGGCGTCGGCCGCGCTCCTCCCCGTCTACCACCGCACCGACGACCTGTTCTGGTACGACACGGTCGACTACGTGCCGCCCGGCGCGATGGGCGCCTCGCGGTCGAAGGCGAACAACGCCGTCAAAAGTCTCGAGGGTGATACCCTCAACGGCACGTCGGCCACGTTCAGCAGCCTTGACCCGATCGCCTCCGGGAACACCGCGAGCGGCGGGAAGATCATGAACATGTTCGACGCGCCGTTCAACTACCCCAACGCGTCGCCCGAGGCCGAGAACCTGCTCGTCAAGGATTTCGCCGTCAGCGACGACCTGAAGACGTACGAGATGACTCTCAAGGAGGGTGTTCAGTTCCAGGGTGACTACGGCGAGGTCACGGCCGACGACGCCGTCTACTCCATCCGCCGCCTGGTCGAGTCGCCGAACTCGACGAACACCTACTTCCCGATTTCGGTCCTCAACATCGACCGGGAGACCCGGACGGTGACGTACACGACCACGCCGAGCGGCGAGTAAGGGGTTTCTCACCCCCTGCCGGTCCGCCGAGTTGAAGTACATTCGAATCTGAGGAGCCGATACGCTTCCGATTACGACAATGAGAAACGAACGACTCGACTGTCCACGCACGGCCGGTACGGGCCGCCACGGTCCCCGGTCCGGCATACGCGGACGTGGCGCCGGGACGGCCCGCAGCGCCGGCAGTCGATATACGGGTGACCGACTGTGAACCGCGCGCTGTACCTCCTGAAACGAATCGCGCTGGCGCTACCAGTGATCCTGTTCGGTCTCACGGTGACCTTCCTCATCCTCTACCGGGGACCGCTCGACCCGGCGAACGCCATCCTCGGCCGGGACGCGGCACCGGCTGACGTCCGGCGCCTCCGGATTGCGCTGGGCTACATCCAGCCCGACGGGTCGCCCGTTCCGCTGTGGAAACAGTACTACCAGGTCATGTCGGACCTGCTCACCTTCAATTTCGGCAAGTCGTGGGCGGTTCAGCGGAACGTCGCCGTCAGCGAGATCATCATCGGACGGATGCCGGCGACCCTGTGGCTCGGCTTCTGGTCGGTGATGGTCGCGCTGGTGATCGGCATCCCGACCGGCTTCTTCGCGGGACTGCGCGCGAACACGCTGAGTGACTATTTCGCCTCCGGCGGCGGCATCGTCTGGCGGGCGATGCCGAACTTCTGGCTCGCCGTCATCATCGCCGGCAGCCTGAGCGCTGGCGGCCTCCTGTCGTGGTACCGGAATTTCGGACCGAACACCGACGTCGTCTCGACGCCCGACGAGGTCTCACACCTGTTTTCCACGGTCGACATCTTCAACGGGATACCGGTGCTCGAGTTGCTGTTCATCCCGGTGCCGAACCTGGGGAACATGCTGGTCGCGTTCAAGTGGATTCTGCCGGCCGCGCTGGTACTGGGTTCGGCCTCGATGGGGAACGAGATCCGTATCGGCCGGACGGCGGTGCTCGAGAGCATCAACTCGAAGTACGTCGAGACGGCGAAGGCGAAGGGGCTCTCCCCGCGCCGCATCATCGTCAAGCACGTCGGCCGGAACGCCGCCATCCCGCTGCTTCCGGTCATCATGGGCGAGTTCTACCTGCTCATCGGCGGGTCGGTTCTGGTGGAGAAGGTGTTCTCTATCAACGGCCTGGGGAACCTGTTCTTCCGGGCCATCATCGTCCCCGACATCCCGGTCGTGATGGCACTGGTGTTCCTCTTCGTCATCATCAACGTCGTGTTCAACATCGTACAGGACCTGCTGTACACGGTGATCGATCCCCGCGTCACCCTGGAGGACACCGGAGGCTAACAGATGGCAAGCGCAACTGATACCCAGACCAGAGACGCATTGCGTCGAGACGACTCCACCCTGCTGTCTCGGATTGCTGATAATCCTCGCCCGGCGCTCCGGTGGGGGGCCGTCATGGGCGCACTCGTACTCATCGAGTTCGGCGCGTTCCTCGGCGGATTCCTCACGGTGGTCGAGGCCCTCATGGTCGCCGTGACCGCCCTCGTCGAGGTGTCGCTCGGCCCGGTCGCTCCGTCGCTGGCGAGCGGCGTGCTGAGCTTCCAGAAGGACGCGTCGAAGTTCCTGAGTGGGCTCCGGGCCGACGCCGAAGCGATTCCGACCCTGCTCAGCCGCGAACTGATTCCCAACCAGGGCTACCAGCCCGGCGGGACGGGCGCCTGGGAGAGTACCTTCCTCGGATTGTCTCCCGCGTACGCCTGGGCCATCCGTCTGCTGTTGATTCTCGCGTACGCGTTCTTCCTCAGCTACTGGCTGTTCCGGGGCTGGCTGGTCTTCCGGGAGCACTACCGGCGGGTCGAGTGGTCGCCCACGGACGACGTCGTGGACAAACTCCGTGGGCACCGCTGGGGACAGTTCGGCATCGTCGTGCTGGTCCTGTTCCTGACGATGGGCCTGTTCGGCCCGGCAATGGGGCCCACGACTGTCGAGCAGAACATCCTCTCCCCGTACGGCGAGAACCACAAGATCAAATACTGGTCCGAAGAGACCGGCTCCGTCGAGACTGTCTTCGCCGGCAAGGCGAACTTCAAATCGAAGTCCATCGGGTCCCAGGACAGCAACGTCGGGCCGATGACCTACGACGACTACGGTCGCTTCCACCCGTTCGGGACTCTCACGAACGGGCGTGACCTGTTCACGTTCATGATGGGCGGGGCCCGCATCTCGCTCATCGTTACCGGAATCGCCATCGGTATCGGCACGTTCCTGGCCGGTGGGCTGGCGATGGTTGCGGCCTTCTACAAGGGAACGATCGACCTCGGGATACTGACGCTGGCTGACGGCATCGTCTCGGTGCCACGGCTGCTGTTGCTGATCATGGTGAGCGCGGTGTTCGCCAGCCACTGGCTGGGCGAGGTACTCGACGGCGGGTTCCTGTTGGCGGTGATATTCGGCCTGACGATGTGGCCGTTCCTCTGGCGGGCGGTCCGTGGCCCGGCGCTCCAGGTGTCCCAGGAGGCCTGGGTCGACGCCGCCAAGAGCTTCGGCCAGCGCCCCTCGGTCATCATGCGCAAGCACATGTTCCCGTACATCATGGGCTACCTGCTCATCTACGCCTCCATGTCCGCGGGCGGCATCATCATCAGCCTCTCGGCGCTGTCGTTCCTGGGTAACGGGATGGGCATCAGTCCGCCGACGCCGGCCTGGGGGCGAGCCATCTCGCTCGGACAGGGGCTCGTGTCCGGTCCGTCGTGGCACATCTCGTTCATCCCCGGCGCCATGATCGTGCTGCTGGTGACCGGGATGAACGCCTTCGGTGACGGGCTCCGGGACGCCATCGACCCCGAAAGCGACACGGGCGGCGGTGGCGGCGGCGAGAGCACCGCCGCAGGGGGTGGTGGCTGATGCAGGCGTCCGAACCGCCGGCGGCAAAAGAGGAGCCGCTGCTCTCCGTCACGGACCTCCGGACCGCGTTCTTCACCGACAAGGAGACGATCTACGCGGTCGACGGCATCTCCTTCGACGTCCGGCGCGGCGAGACCGTCGGCATCGTCGGGGAATCCGGCTCGGGTAAGTCTGTCACCGCCCGGTCGATAATGGGGCTCATCGAGTCGCCCGGCCAGGTACTCGACGGATCCTCCATCGTCTTCGACGGCCAGGAACTGACCGACATCTCCGAACAGGAGTACCAGGGCATCCGCGGCAGCGGCATCGGAATGGTCTCTCAGGACCCCCAGCAGTCGCTCAACCCCGTCTACACGGTCGGGAATCAGATCATGGAGGCGCTCGAGGTGAACCGGGGGATAACCGGCGAGCCGGCCCGCGAAAAGGCGATCGAACTGCTGGAGGCGGTCGCAATCCCGGACGCGGCGCGGCGACTCGACGAGTACCCCCACGAGTTCTCCGGCGGGATGCGCCAGCGGGCCGTCATCGCGATGATGCTTGCCTGCGACCCGGAGTTCCTCATCTGCGACGAGCCGACGACCGCACTCGACGTGACCATCCAGGCACAGATCCTCGAACTCCTGCGGAACCTGCAGGACGAACACGGCCTGTCGATCATCTTCATCACCCACGACATGGGCGTCATCGCGGAGATCGCAGACCGGGTCAACGTGATGTACGCTGGGCAGATCGTCGAGCAAGCGTCCGTCGAGGAGCTGTTCGCAGACCCGAAACACCCCTACACGCGGGGACTGTTGGAGGCCATCCCCGGTCGGACCGAGAGAAGCGAGCAGCTCCGCACCATCGAGGGCGACGTTCCGACGCCGAACGCGCCGGCCGACCACTGCCGGTTCGCGCCCCGGTGTCCGGAGGCCTTCGACGCCTGTGAGCGGATCCCGCCACAGCACGTGTCCGTCGACGGGGCCGACGACCACACCGCGTCCTGCCTGCTGTATCCCGACGAGATGACAGAGGAGGAGCGCGTCGAACGCCACCGCTCGCTCGCGACCGAGGGCGGGCAGGGCCGAGCCGACGACGGAGAACAGCCATGAGCAGGGTCACCGAGCAAGAGCAGACGGCGACGCGCCAGGAGACGCTGGTCACGGTCGAGAACCTGAAGAAGTACTACGGCGGCGAGGGACTGCTCGCCGACCCGCCGGTCAAGGCCGTCGACGACGTGAACTTCGAGATACGGCGCGGCGAGACGTTCGGGCTGGTCGGCGAGTCCGGCTCCGGCAAGAGCACCCTCGGTCGGACGCTCATCCAGCTCGAGGAGGCCACCGAGGGTCGGGTTCTGTTCGACGGAACGGACATCACCACGCTGTCCGGCGACGAGTTGAAGCAGTGGCGCAAGAACGCACAGATGGTGTTCCAGGACCCCGAGTCCAGTCTCAACGACCGGATGACGGTCGGTGAGATCATCATGGAGCCGCTCTCGGCTCACGGCTGGAAGACAAAGCAAGACCGGCGCGAGCGGGCGCTGGAGCTACTCTCGGAGGTCGGCCTGCAGGAGGAGCACTACTATCGCTACCCACACCAGTTCTCCGGCGGCCAGCGTCAGCGCATCGGCATCGCCCGCTCGCTCGCACTCGAGCCGGAGTTCATCGTGCTCGACGAGCCCGTGTCGGCCCTCGACGTCTCGGTCCAGGCGAAGATCATCACGCTGCTCGAGGACCTGCAGGACGAGCACGGCCTCACGTACCTGTTCATCGCGCACGACCTCTCGGTCATCCGCCACATCTGCGACCGGGTCGCCGTGATGTACCTCGGGAAGATCATGGAGCTCGGCGGGACCGAGGAGCTGTACAACGACCCCGCGAACCCGTACACGCAGTCGCTTCTGTCGGCGATTCCGACGCCGGATCCGACGGCCGACCGCCAGCGAATCACGCTGCCGGGCACGCCCCCGAGTCCGCGCGACCCGCCCAAGGGCTGTCAGTTCTCGACCCGGTGTCCCGCGAAGATCTACCCCGACGAGTACGCACACCTGAGCAACGAAGTGTGGGATGCGATCGAGCGGTTCCGCGAGATTGTCCGCGAGCGGTCCCGCCAGGAACTGGGAATCGTCGACCAGGCCCGGCTGCGGCTGGGACGCTTCTCGAAGTACGACGACATCGACGAGGCCGTCGACGACCTGTTCGGTGACCTCGACGTTCCGGACGACGTCCGGGGGTACATAACGCGTGCCAGCGAACAGGTCAAGGCCGGCGACCCGACAACCGCCCGCGAGCAGCTCTACGAGGAGTTCGGCGGCGTCTGCGACCGCGACCGCCCCGAGTTCCATCCGGTCGGCAACAGCGACCGGAAGAGCTACTGCCACCGCCACACCGACGAGTACGATGACCCCGAGCCCGTGATCCAGCGGCGGATCGATGACGAGTGACCGGTGGCTCCGGGTCGTCGACTTCCTCCTCTGGGTCGGTGCCGCCTCGACCGCCGTCGTGTTCGTCTGTGGAGTGCCGGCGCTCGCGCTGGGTGGGCCGCCGGCGGTGAAGCAGGTGCTGTTCGTTGTCGGCTTCCTGTTGTTCGGCCTCGCGAGTCTCGGTATCCAGCCGTCCCGGCCACACCGCGACGAGCAGCTGGTGACCGCAGAGACCGACAGCGAGGCCGACCTTGAGGCGCGGCTCCAGGATCTCGCGCCCGTCGAGGAGCGACTCCCCTACGACGATCGGGTCGGCCGGGACACCAAGCTGTTCGTCACCAGCCTGGTCGTCCTGGCCGTCTCGCTGGTGATGGAGGTCGGCTTCGGGGTCGCTGGCTGATGGCGACGGACGCTGACGCATCATTTATCCGCTGGGGTGTCGAACGCGCGGTATGGTCCGCCTGAACGCCGGCGAGTCGAATCCCGACGAGATCGAGCGGATCGCCCGGGCGGCCGATGTCGTCCGCAACGGGTGGCAACGGACCATCGACGAGGTCCGGTCGATGGCCGACGCTCGCGAGGAGGAGGGCTACGACACGCTCACGGTGTTCGCTGTCGACACCGCGCCGGTCGCGCCCGACGCTGGACAGAACGACTACTGGGGACTGAGCTATCTGATCGGCAGCGACGACGCAGAGACCGTCTCCGCGTTCGACGAGCGCACCGACTTCGACGAGACGGCCGTCTACCAGAACCAGATGCAGGGCAACGTCTTCATCGCCACCGAGTGCATCGACCTGGACGCGGAGGCCATCCTTCTCATCGCCGGCGCCTACCGGATGCGACAGGCCCCCGACCTGGTCCGGACGGCGACCGACGAAGGGCGGATGTTCAGCCACATCCGCCAGGGCGACGGCACGGTCGTCGCGAGCGTCGAGCACGCCGACGCCGAGTCGTTCTTCCCGGAGCCCGAGAAGTTCTACGCCTACGAGGTGACCGGCACGCCCGCCGATACACTCCCCGACGAGGCGATCGAAGCCGACGCCGCCGATGGGGACGGCGGCGACGCCGACGATGCCGCTGCCGACGGCACCGACGGGGACAGCGCCGACGACCCGGCGGACGACTCCTGATTCTGAATCCGGACGGTTCGCTCGTCGGACGGCTGCTCTGAACGAGCAGATATTTTATCATACAAGTTTAGAACTTATTTCAGAAATAAATTAATAATAGGGAAAATTAATCGGCAAAACCGAACATAATACATCAAGTTCGTCGTCGCCCGGTCAGTTCGCGCTCGTCGCGTTGTAGGTGATGAGGGCCTGTGCGGTGACGGTGACGGTGCCGGACTCGAACGAGGTGGCGGCGCCGCCGGCGTCGCCCGCGGCGGCGAGGGCCGCCCGCTCGACGCGGTACGGCCGGACGCTCGTGTCAGCGGTGCGGACGGACGCCACGCCCGTGATCTCGAGGTTCGTCCCGCTGGCGGCGGTCGCGGCCCGGGCGCGGCCAACGTCGATAGCCTCCGAGAGCGCTTCCTTGCGGAGTTCGCGCCGCGTCTCCTCCGTGAGCGTGAACTCGATGCCCTCGATGCGGTTGGCGCCGTTCTCGAGCGCCGTCACGACGACCGGTCCGGCACGGGAGGTGTTCTCCAGCGTGATGGCGAAGGCGTGCTGGCCCTGGTAGCGCGGCACGTCGGCGTTCTGTTCGCGCTCGTACCGGTAGTTCTGGTCGATGTCGTAGCGGGTGGTGACGATCTGGTCGGCCTCGATACCGGCCTCGCGGAGCGCTTTGCGCATCCGGCTCACGTTGGCCGCGAGCTGGTCGCGGATGGCGGAGACGCTGTCGGCCCGCGTGACGACCGCTACGCGGACGACCGCGCGGTCCGGCTCTGCCTCGGCAGTGCCGCTGGCGGCCACCTGGATGGTCCGTCCGCCGCCGCCGTTCGCCGCCACGTCGGGGTTCCGGCTGTCGTCGGCAGGCGCGTCGAGGTTCTGGTTCGCCCCGCCGCTGGGGGAGGCCAATCCGATCGGGGCGGTGCAGCCGGCGGTCACGAGGAGGACCACCAGACTCATCGCCGCGAGGTTGCGTCGCATGCACCCCGGGCTGGAAGCGGGTGGAAAAAGTGTCTCCCCGAAGGTCAAACGGCCATTTGAGCCCCGGAGCGCTCCGGGGGGTCGCGCGGCTGCCGGGTGCTCGCGTCCGTGGCCGGCGGCCCGAGTCGCTCGGCTGTCTCCATCGTGACGAACCGGACCTGGACGCGCACGTCGTGCCCGACGGCGTCGTCGATGGCTGCATCGAGCGTCGCCACTAGCCCCGACGTGTCGGTCCCCGGCGGAACGCCCACGGTCACGACTACCCCCGTCGGGCGGTTGAGGACGAGGTAGCGCTGCTCGGTCTGGATTTCGACCTCGAGACGCTCGATCGGGGGATACTCCTCCGTGAGCGCCCTGTCGACGGCCGTCTGGACGGCCTCCTCGGTACGGGCGTGCTGGTAGGAGTCGTAGGTGACGCCGCCCAGGAACAGCGAGAGCAGCGCGATGGCGACCAGCAGCGCGCCGACGCGCTTGAACGTCGCCAGCCGAGCCCCCCGTTCCCGGAAGAACCCCTCCGGCGCGTAGCCGGCGTAGTAGAGGACGACCAGCGCCGCGAGTTCGATGGACAGGAGGTTGACGAGCGTGAGGACGCCCGCCGAGAGGGCGACTGCCTCCAGCCCGTAGGCGAGCCCGATGCCGACGGTGGCCGCGGGCGGGATGAGCGCGACCGCAATCATGACGCCGACGAGAGCCGTCGAGACGCCCGTGGTGAGCGAGACGGCGCCCGCAGTGCCGGCACCGAGCGCGACGGCCAGCGAGAGGAAATCCGGCGAGAGCCGCTCGCGGACCTGCTCTATCGCCCGCGGGTCGGTCACCTGCACGAGATTGGTCGTCTCGACGAGGAAGGCAAACCCCGTCGCCGCCAGGATCGACAGGACGACACCGAGCGCCTGGAAGAGCACGCCCCGGCGGAACAGGTCGCCGTCGTCGATGACGGTTCCGACGGCAGCGGCCATCGCGGGGCCGATGAGCGGCGCGATGACCATCGACCCGACCACGGTGGCCGGGGAGTCGAGCAGCAGGCCCGCCGTCGCCACGACGGCGCTCACGACGGTGAGGATGATGTACGTCGTGGGGGTCGAGGCGAGGTTCTCCGCGGTCTCCCGGAGTTCGACCTGCGCGATGCGGTCCTCGCTCGGCTCCTCCTCGGCGAATCGCTCTTCCAGCGCGTCGAACTGCTTCGAGGCGACGGCCTGGGCCTCGGTCACCACGGTGACCGCGTCCTCGTCGACGCCGGCCTCCTCGAGCGCCTGGAGGATCGGCTCGACGGCGTTCGTCGGGAGCGGGAACGTCACGACGTGCGTGTAGCGGTCGCTGACCTCTTCAGTGACCGTGTAGTCGATTTCCTCCTCCTCGAGCAGGGAGACGACCTCCCCGTACGTCCCCGGCGGGAGTGAGGCGTGGACGAGTCGCACGGCCGGCGTTGGGTCGGGGGCCCGGATAAGTACTCGTGGTTCGTCCACGTCTGTGTCTGTGTTCGTCCACGTCTGCGTCTGTGTTCGTCCACGTCTGCGTCTGTGTTCGTCCGAGGACGCGACCCGACGCGTCGGGGACGTCTTCGGCGTGGAGTCGACTGACGGTCCTCCATGTAGTGCCGTCCGACCGCCTTCCGCGTGACGCCGCTCGAAGTCCGCGCGGCGCCGCCCGAAACGTCTTCCCCGGTCGCCCGCGAGAGGGCGGTATGCGCATCGCGGTACCCAACAAGGGACGCCTCCACGAACCGGCGCTCTCCCTGCTCGAACGCGCCGGGCTCCACGTCGAGGGGGGAAGCGACCGGAAACTGTACGCCGATACGGTCGACCCGGACGTCCAGGTGCTCTTTGCCCGTGCGGCGGATGTCCCGGCGTACGTCGCCGACGGCGCTGCCGCGGTCGGCATCACTGGCCGCGACCAGGTCCACGAGCACGAACACGGCGCCGGCCTCGAGGAACTGCTCGACCTCGAGTTCGGGAAGTGCCGGCTCGTCCTCGCCGCGCCCGAGGACGGCGACGTCCGCGAGACGGGAGACCTCGCGGACGGCACCGTCGCGACGGAGTTCCCGAACGTGACCCGGCGGTTCTTCGAGGAGACCGACGTTTCGCCGGACATCGTCGAGGTCTCCGGCGCCACCGAACTCACGCCCCACGTCGATATGGCCGACGCCATCGTCGACATCACCTCCACGGGGACGACCCTCCGCATGAACCGCCTCGCGGTCGTCGAGGAGGTGCTGCAGTCGTCGGTCCGGCTGTACGCCCATCCCGACCGAGTCGGAGACGAGAAGGTCCGGCAGGTCGAGACCGCGCTCGCGAGCGTCCTCGCCGCAGACGGGAAACGATACCTGATGATGAACGTCCCCGCCGACTCCCTTGCCGACGTCGAGGACGTCATCCCGGGGATGGGCGGACCGACGGTGATGGACGTCGACAGCCGGGCCTCCTCGGGCGGCGAAGGCGACGCCGACGGCGTGCAGGACGCCGTCGCGGTCCACGTGGTGGTCGACGAGCACGAGGTGTTCGAGACCATCACGCGGCTGAAGGAGGCCGGTGCCCGGGATATCCTCGTCACCGAGATCGAGCGCCTGGTCGAGTGACAGGACGCGAGGAGGGAAGGCTTACAAACGCATGGACCGCACACTCGGGTGATGGACGACGAGGGGGCGGACCGGCCGCCGTCGGACGAGGCCGACGATGCGGCCGACGAGGAGTCCGCGGCCGACGACGAACCGGAGAGCGGCGACGCCGGCCACGGCGCCGACGCTCCTGGCGAGTCCGCCCCAGATGCGGAAGGCCCAGACACGGATACGGACGCCGACCCAGACGCAGACACGGCGGAAAGCGACACTCCCGAGGCCGCCGACGAG
>JBDGSA010000125.1:25490-26668 GCA_042217755.1 Haloglomus sp.
GAGTCGAGCGGGGGCGAGCTGCCGGCCGCTCCGCCGTCCGACGCTGACGCCGATGCCGACGCTGACACTGCCGACGTCGTGGGCGGGACGCCGACCACGCAGCAGCCGGAGTCCGACGGCGGCTACGCCGACCCCACCTCCACCACGACCGTCGAGCACGAGCACGAGTACCCCGACGGCCCCGAGAGCGACCAGGAGATGCCCCTGGCCGACCACATCGAGGAGATGGTCCGCCGACTGGGCGTGGTCATCGTGGTGATGGCGGTCATCTCGGCCGTCGTCTTTCCCTTCGCCGCGCGCATCATCAACTTCCTCTGGTTCTCCTATCTTCCCGGGACGCTGTCGCAGTGTCCCGGCAGCCCGAACATCGCCAAGGGCGGTGCGGCCTGTGCCCGCATCTACAACCCGCTCGCGCTCATCTTCGCGCGGCTGAAGATGGCCACGCTCGCCGGCGTCGTCGCCTCGCTTCCGGTCTTCGTCTACGAGACGTACCTCTTCATGCGGCCGGGACTCTATCCCCGCGAGCGCCGCTACTACCTCGCCAGCGTCCCGACGAGCCTCGTGCTCGCCGCGGCCGGCGTCGCCTTCGCGCACTTCCTGGTCCTGCCGGCCATCTTCACCTACTTCGTGTTCTACTCCGAGGACGCGACGGTCATCGCCTTCGGCCTGACCGAGACGTTCGACCTGATGGTCCTGATGCTGGGCGGCTTCGCCATCATCTTCCAGATCCCCCTGTTCGTCAGCCTCGCGCTGATGATGGGCATCGTCACCCGCCGGTGGATGGCCCGCAAGCGCCTCTACTTCTGGGGCGCCTTCGCCGGACTGGCCTTCCTGTTCAGCCCCGATCCGACCGGGATGGCGCCCATCATCGTCGCGGTGACGATGATCGTCCTCTTCGAAGGGACGCTCCTGCTGGCGAAGTGGACCGGACAGGAGTAGGGAGCCATCGGTATCCGTCTCGATTCCTCCTACCGAGACCGCGCCCGCTACGATGGAGTTCTGGTGAAAGCCCCCGCCCGCTCTCTATGGCGGTGACAGCGACGACTCTGAGTTGAAAGCCCCCGCCCGCTCGACGTGATACGAGAGAGCTTCGTTCACGCGGACCTCACTTCGTTCGGCCTGTGGTGCTTGCGTCGTCCGGGAGCGGTCGAGCGATTTCTCGGCGGTGCCGAGAAATT
>JBDGSA010000109.1:0-10680 GCA_042217755.1 Haloglomus sp.
ATATAATGAGAGTTATTACCATGCACACGCCATGGTAGATAAGAGCGATAACCATCGGTTAGAACGACGAAGCTTCCTGAAGAAGGCCGGTGCGGCCGGTTCGACGATCACGCTCGCGTCCTTCGCGGGGTGTGCTGGAGGCAACAACGACAGCGACGGCGACGGCGGGGGCGGGGGTGGCGGTGGTGGCGACGAGACCTCCGAGTCCACCGAGACGGTCTCGGGCGGTGGGAGCGACACGGTGGAGATGGACGGCTTCAAGGTCCCGTCTGACAGCGTCGTCGCCGAGAGCGAACTCAACGACGACCAGTCGATCCCGCAGCTCTCGCTGATCGTCAACCCGCCGAAGTCACAGCCCAACGACCACGAGACCTCGATGTACGTGACCGAGGAGATCGCGAAACTCGGCATCGACACGAAGGTCGAGACGATGACGTGGCCCGCTCAGTCGTCGAAAGTCTGGGACGGCACGGACTGGGACATGACGTTCTGGCAGATGGTCGGCCGGCCGTCGCGACTCGACCCGGACGAGTTCTCCGTCCAGATGGGACACTCCGACTTCCAGGAGGGGTACAACTACTACTTCTGGGAGGACGACACCTACGACGAGAAGGTGATGGCCCAGCGGAAGGAACTGGACCGCAACAAGCGCCAGCAGCTGGTCTACGACTGCCAGTCCATCTTCCACGAGCGCGGGCCGAGCACGTTCATCATGTACCCCAAGAAGACGATCCCCTGGAACAGCGCACGCTGGGACGGGGTCGTCGAGCTGAACGGGATGGGTGCGGCGAACATGCTGACGTTCTCCAACATGGAGCCCAAGGGCGACAGGACGGAGCTCAACATCGGCTACGACGACCAGCTCCAGGCCCTCAACCCGTTCGACCAGTCGGGCGAGGTCGACATGATCCAGCACCGGATGATCTGGGACCGGCTGGCGTGGCCCAACGAGAACGCGAAGCCGTCGCCCCGGCTGGCCACGGAGTTCAACTGGAAGGACGACACGACGCTCGAGGTGCCGATCCGCGAGGGCCACAAGTTCCACGACGGCGAGCCGCTCACCGCCGAGGACGTCAAGTTCAGCTACGAGATCCACCAGAACTACTCGACGTACTTCTCCGGGCCGGTCAAGCCGGTGAACGAGATCAACGTCCTCGACGACTACACCGTCGAGTTCAAGTTCGATTACCACTACGCCCCGTTCCCGATGGCGGCGATGGGTCGGATCGCCATCGTGCCCGAGCACAAGTGGTCCGACATCATCGAGAACAAGATGGACGTCGAGAGCCCGATGCTCTACCAGGAGGACACCCCGCTCGGGTCGGGGCCGATGAAGTTCGTCCACTGGAAGAAGTCCGAGGAGGTCCGTCTCGAGAAGTTCGAGGACCACTTCGACCCCATCGCCTACGAGGCCCGCAACACGCGCATCATCCCGAGCGTCCAGACGATGCTCACGCAACTGGAGAACGGGACGCTCGACATGCTGGCCAACTACCGCGGCGACAAGAACGTCCTCAAAGAGCGGGTCGGCAAGAACGACAGCCTGACGATGGCCGCCACGACGACGGTCGGCTTCAAGCAGATCTCCTACAACTGCGACCGCCCGCCGTTCCACATCGACGGCTTCCGCCGTGCGATGAGCCACCGGTTCGACAAGGACACCATCGTCAACGACATCTTCGACGGCTGGGGCGCGAAGGCACCGAACTCGCTCGTGTCGTCGGCGCTGAAGTTCTGGCACAACGACGGACTCGAGCCGTACGAGTTCAGCCTGCAGGCGGCGGCGAACGAACTCGCCGACGCCGGCTTCGTCTGGGGCAAGAGCGACGGCAAACTCTACATGCCCGCCGACAAGACGGAGCTGAGCAGCGACGACAAGCCCTGAAGGAGCCTCCCTCTCACTTCATTCACACACATGGGTAAGAAAGAATTCGTTACTAGACGTATAATTCAGATCGTCGTCCTGTACTTCGCCATCGCGACGATGCTCTTTTTCCTGTTCCGTGCAGCCCCCGGTGATCCGCTGGCGGCGTACATCGGGACAGGGTTCACGCCGGAGCAAGCGGCGCAGATCCGGGCGCAGTTCGGACTCGATCAACCGGTCCACGTACAGTACTGGAAGTTCATCTCGAACCTCGTCGTGTTCAAGTTCGGCCTCTCGTACATCACCGGCGATCCGGTGTGGCAGATCATCCAGGACCGCATCTGGAACACGCTCGTCCTCATGGGGACGTCCATCATCCTCGCGTACCTGATCGGCGTGCCGTTCGGCGCGTACCTCGCGTGGAACCGCGGGACGAAGAGAGAGCGCCTCGGAGTCGTCTTCGCGCTCATCTCGCGCAGCGCGCCGGTCTTCTGGACCGGACTGCTCGCCATCTGGATATTCTCGTACAAGTTCGGGCTGGTTCCCGCCGGGTCGATGACCAAGCCCGGAGTGACCTACTCGAGCAGGCTGGCGATGTACACCAGCGCGGACTTCCTCCGCCACCTCATCCTGCCGGCGCTCGTGCAGGCGTTCTACTTCTACAGCCTGCCGGCGCTGCTCATGCGAAACAGCATGCTCGAGGTGATGAACGAGGACTTCGTCAACTTCTCCGAGCTGAAAGGCATCAGCGACTACGCGGTGATGCTCAAACACGCGGCGCGCAACGCGCTGTTGCCGATCGTCACGGCGTTCGCCGTCGCCGCAGGCTTCGCCGTCGGGGGGAGCGTCGTGCTGGAGACGGTGTTCGCGTGGCCGGGACTGGGCAGGCAGATGGTCCGCTCGGTCGTCGCCAACGACTATCCGGTGGCACAGGGGACGTTCCTCATCCTCGCGGGACTGGTACTGGTAGCAAACTTCCTGGCCGACCTCGCGTACGGGTATCTCGACCCGCGCATCACGTATGACTGAGGTGATCGAACGATGAGTGATTCCACCAAGGACGCGTTCGAGTCCGAGTTCAGCACCCGCTGGGAACGACAGGCGTACGCCTGGCGACGACGCTTCGCGTTCCTCAGGCGAGAACCGATGGGACTGGCAGGCATCGTCATCATGTCGGCCATCATCCTGGTCGCCATCTTCGCACCCGCGATCGCCCCCTACGAGCCGCGGGAGACCGACTACGGTAACGCGGTCTCTCCGCCGAGCGCGGAACACCTCCTCGGCACCGACAAGGCCGGGCGGGACATCTTCAGCCAGCTCGTCTACGGGGCGCGTCCGGCACTGAAGATCGGGCTACTGAGTGCGATCAGCGTCGCCTTCATCGGCATGAACGTGGGGCTGATAGCCGGCTACTACGGGGGCTACGTCGACGACATCCTGATGCGACTCGTCGACTTCGCCTACGGCATCCCGTTCACGCCGTTCATCATCGTCCTCGTCGCGCTCTGGAAACCCTCCGACTGGACGATCGTCGGTGCGATCACGCTCCTGCTGTGGCGGCAGACGGCGCGCGTCGTTCGCTCCCACGTCCTGAATCTCAAGGAGAAGCCGTTCGTCAAGAGCGCCCGGACCATCGGCGCGAGCGACCGCCGTATCATCTACCGGCACATCGCTCCGAACGTCCTGCCGCTGGTGTTCCTTTATGGAAGTTTCGCCATCGCGTGGGCGATACTCACCGAGGCGTCCATCAGCTACCTCGGGTTCGGCGACCCCACCGCGGTGACGTGGGGGCAGATGCTCCAGTCGGCCCAGCAGTCACAGGCGCTGGCCCGCGACGCCTGGTGGTGGTTCACGATGCCGGGGCTCGGGATTATGCTGACTGTCATCTCCGCGTTCCTCATCGGGCGCGGCTACGAAGAACAACTGAACCCCGAACTGCAGGAACCATGACGCTACTCGAAGTCAACGACTTGCACGTAACGTACGCCGGCAGCCCCGCCGTCAAGGCGGTCCGGGGCGTCTCGTTCACGCTCGACGAGGGCGAGACGCTCGGTATCGTCGGCGAGAGCGGGTGCGGGAAGACGACCCTCGCGCAGGCGATCATGGGTGCGCTCCCGGACAACGGTGAGATCACCGCCGGTGAGATCATCTTCGACGGGCAGGACATCACCCACCTCTCGAAGCGCGAACTGCGGAAGATCCGCTGGGAGAGGATGTCGATGATCAGCCAGAGCGCGATGAACAGCCTGGACCCGGTCTATCGCATCAAAGACCAGATCCGGGAGGCGATCCAGGAACACCGGGACGTCTCCGACAGGGAAGCCTACGAGCAGTCCCGGGAGCTCATGGAACTCGTGGGGATCGATCCGGACCGCGTGGAGGACTACCCGCACCAGCTCTCGGGCGGGATGCGCCAGCGAGTCATCATCGCGATGAGCCTGGCGCTGGATCCCGACCTCATCATCGCCGACGAGCCGACGACCGCGCTCGACGTCATCGTCCAGGAGCAGATCCTCTATCGGATCATGGAACTCCAGCGCGAACTCGGCAACTCGATGATCATGGTCACTCACGACATCAGCGTCGTCGCCGAGACCTGCGACAGCATGGTCGTCATGTACGGCGGCGAGCTCATGGAGGCCGGTGACGTCCACGAGATTTTCAACAACGCCCACCACCCGTACACGCTCGGCCTGCAGAACGCGTTCCCGAGCGTCGAAGGCGAGAAACGCGACCTCACCAGCATCCCGGGCTCGCCTCCGGATCTCGCGGACCCGCCCGAGGGCTGTCCGTTCGAGTCCCGGTGCCCGTTCGCCACCGCGGAGTGCCATCAACCGCTCCCGGAGCACGAACCGGTCGACGGACACCGGGTCCGGTGCCACGAACCGATCTCCTTCGAACAGATGCGACACGAGGCAGGTGAAGACGAGATATGGCTACGACAGAAGAAAGCTTGAACTGGGAGTACGACGGCCCGATCATGGAGGTCGAGGGGCTACAGAAGTACTTCCCGCAGGATAGCGGGCTGATACACCAGCTCCTCGGCGGCGAGACGAACCAGCTCAAGGCCGTCGACGGCGTCGACATGGCGATCGAAAGCGGCGAGACGATGGGACTCGTCGGCGAATCGGGTTGTGGCAAGTCCACACTCGGTGAAGTGCTCATCGGTCTGCAGGAACCCACGGCGGGCTCGATCAAGTTCCTCGGGAAACAGCTGAGTACGATGTCGGACGAGGAGAAAAAGGAGTTCCGTCGGAACGTGCAGATGATATTCCAGGACCCGTACGAGTCGCTCAATCCGCGGTTCTCGGTCGAGCAAATGGTCCGCGAGCCCCTGACCGTGCACGACATCGGTAACCAGGGAGAGCGAATCTACGAGGCGCTCGAACGAGCGGAACTGACACCGCCCGAGGCCTACCTCGACCGCCACCCGCACGAACTCTCCGGTGGCGAGCGCCAGCGCGTGTCCATCGCCCGCGCGCTCGTCCTCGAACCGAAGTTCATCGTCGCGGACGAACCCGTGTCGATGCTCGACGTCTCCGTTCGAGCCAGTATCCTCAACCTGCTCCGCCGACTGGTGGACGACCTCGACATGGGGGCCCTGTACATCTCACACGACCTCTCGCTGATCAGGCAGATGTGCGACCGGACGAGCGTCATGTACCTCGGGAAGGTCGTCGAGAGGGGGCCGACGGAGCAACTCATCAAGCACCCGAAACACCCCTACGCACAGGCGCTGCTGGAGGCGGTGCCGGTTCCAAACCCGGATCACAGGATCTCGAAACCGAAACTCGAAGGCGAACCGCCGGACCCCGTCGACCTACCCGAGGGGTGTAACTTCCGTCCACGGTGTCCCTTCGCCGACGACGAGTGCTTCGAGGAACCGACGCTCGACGCGTACGCGACCCCCGGGGGCGAACAGCGGTCCGCCTGCTGGCGAATCGAGGCGATCGACGCGATGGAGAGAGAGGTCGACGCGAACGAGGGGACCGTCACCGGGGAGTAGTCCCACCCGGCCCCCGGTTCCTCCTCATCACTCGCTCGCAAGCTAGCTACTCGTGCGAGCAGCCGTCACTGTCGGAAACAGGTTCTGCCGATTCCGCGTTTGCAGGGCCACGAGTGGCCACCCGGCATTCTTCTCGCCGGTCCGGGAGCGCCAGTTCCGTCAGCACGGAACCCCGTCCTCCTGGTACGTTCTCACACGGTCCCATCCGACTCTCACAGAGGGAATCTTGGCTATAAACAAATATTAAATATTATAATAATTGAAAATAACACACTAAGTCCGTTATTACTCATCGTCGTATACCGGAGAATCAGTATCGGTGTTGCTGAAATAAAATGTCAACGTATGTCGTACGTTACCGCAAATCACCGAAACCGGAGGCGTCAGCCACCGCGCCGATGCCACGTCTGCAGCCGAAGGAGGGTCCGGGCGTACGACATTACCGACCTCGCACCTCGCAGTCGCAGGCCCAGTCGCCCTCGAGGGCCTCCTCGACCGGAACGGTCGTCGAACACGCCGGGCACGTGAGTTCGAACGAGACGGTGAGCTCCGGTGACCCATCGACCTCGAGTCTGCCGGCGTTGACGGCCGCCTGCACCGCCGATTTGACCTTCGACTCCGCGTGGCGCCGGGTGTGTGCCACCGACTCCGCGGTCCACGCGGCGGTGGACGATTCCCGTGGTTCGCGGTCGGCGTCGAGACACTCCTTCAGATGCGTCCGGACGACGCCGTAGGAAACGAAATCGCGTTTGACGTCGTCGATCGAGACCCCCTCGTGACGGAAGAACCCCTCGAGGTCTGCGCTGGTTCGTTCCTCCCCCGTGAGTTGCTCGTACCGCAACGCGGCGACGCCGCCGACCGTCGTCAATCCCGCCCGGGACATCTCTCTCCGCAGTAACGTCACGTTGAGCCAGTCGGCGAGCGTCCGGTACCCCATTCGCTCGCCTGGGTCTCCCTGCCACCGGGCGAGAAGCTCCTCCTCGAGGTCCTGTAACTCCCACTCGTCCAGGACTCGACACACCTTGCATCTCGCGGAATTCATCGTTCTGTGGAGAGATAGCGGATCAGCGAGATAAATGTACGGTGCCTCCGGGCGGGGGCTACTCGGAACCGCCATCGGTAGCGGACGGCTCGTCGGAGTCCTCGCCCGACTCCACCGACTGCTTCTGGAAGCCGCTGAGGTACGATTCGATGTCACCGTTCCGCTCTGTCGCGACGACGTGGTCGACGGTCTCGACCGAACCGAGCTCGCGGACAGACGTCAGGAGGTCGTCCATGTCGCGAATCGTCGACGTCAGACCGACGGCGTAGATGTCGTAGGTCCCGATACCGCGAGTGACGTGCCAGAACTGCATCTGCGAGACCTCCTGGAACGCGCGGTCTTTGGCACCCTGCTCGTCGGTAGTCGATATGGCGACCCGGACGATCTCGCCGTTCACCTGTTCCAGATCGATGAAGAAGAACGTCGTCGTCACGTCCATCAGCTTTCGCACCCGGTAGCGGATTCCCTCGCCGCTCATTTCGTACCCCTCCTCTTCGAGTTCCGCTGCGATGTCTGTGTACGGGGCGCGGGGATCAGATGCGAGTATCTTCAGAATAACGGTGTCGATTTCGTCGATGTCCGCACTTTGCTCCCTCGGCATTCTTGCCTGTGAGTTCCTGACCCACACGTATATAACTACGTACGTGCCGTCCCCGGAGGACCCGGCCACTGATTCCACCGCCGTGTGGCGAGTACCGTCCGATTCAGCGTGACCGGTTGCCACCAGCGCTCGTCGCTCGGAAGTGAGCTGTAGGCTTCCTTTACATCCATAGTTTCGTAATGGGAAATCTACCCGGGACCGGACGACGGACCGGTCACACAGGGCTCTCTGCTGGGAACCTCCTCGCCACTGAGAAGACTGTAGCAGGCCACGCGCGTGGAATTCGACGAGAGCGGTGACGGTACCGTCTCCTGTCATCTCGAACGAAAATCGAAGGCGTGGCGAACTCGTGAACGAATTCGGAGGACCTGACGGACGTCGACGGGCGATGTCGCCGGCCGGTACCCGATTACAGCGATAGTTGTGTAATAGGAGGAACGGTACCAGTTCGCACGGTCGGACGCCAGGGAAGCGCGACGAGGCGGCGAACAGTCGTCCGGTGTGGCGCAGGAACGAAACGCGGCGAACTCAGACATCGCCTGCTGGCTGCTGTCACGGTATAGTGTCAGGACTGACCCGGGGGCGTACCGGCTCGCCCACGTCGGGCGAACGGGCGTTCCCAGCTCACTGTCCCCCGTTCGCGACGGGTTCGAACGACGACTGAAGAAGGACGTTTCTCGACAGTGAACGGCCTCGCGGGCTCTCTGGTCGTGGGACACATCGAACGATAGCTCCGAATCACCTCACTGTGTGCGGATTTCATCGGAGCAGTTCCGTGAACCGTTCGTGAGCAGCGACGCCACCGAAACGGGAGTAATAACCACTGAGAGACGTCGAACCCACCAGATTACGCCCTCACGAGTCCGAGTTCACCGACGTGAAACGACCGAGAGCTTCGACGAATGCTTCGCGTGCGTGGAATCGGTTCCGGTCGGCGGCGCAGAGAGAGGTTCGTTGATTGACAGCATGGCGATTGATTCCGCCCCCCGCCAGCCGGCACTCCGTGTCGTCGCTGCCCCCGCCCACGAATCGGAGTGAAAACGGGACGAAATCGTTTCGTGAGAGTGGACACCGACTCGCCGGAGCAGATACTCTTGCGTCCGGTCAGTCCGGGTCACGCATCCGGCGGGTGCGCCCGAACAGCTGCCGCGAGGGGTTGCCGCCGGTCCCTCCGTCTCGAGTGACGGGGACAACACTTACCACGGTAGGACGTGATGAGAGACCACATCACATGACGGAGTACACACTGTACGAGCGCGAGGAGCCGAATCTCTCCGCGTTCGAGCGGACGCTTTACGACGACATCTCGTCCGAGGAACCGTGGGAACTGATAGAGGAGTTCGCGGCGCTCACGCGGGTGTCCGGCAGTGAAGACGAGAAGCGGGCTGCGGCGTACATCACAGAGCGGCTGGACGCACTCGGGGTCCCGTTCGAGCGGTACGACCCGGAACTCTACATCAGTCAGCCCCACGACGCGGAGCTGACCGTGCTGTCACCGCCCGACGTGGAGGCGTTCGAGACGGCGAAGACGGTCGCGTTCTCGAACGACGAGACGGTCCGGGGCGAAGCGGTGTACGTCGACCCGGACAGCGACGACGACCTGGCGGGGGCCTTCGACGCGGGGCTCTCGGTCGACGACCTCGACGTGAGCGTCGACGGGAGGATCGTGGTACTCGAGTCGATCCTCCCCATCAAGGCGATCAGCGAACTCGCGGAGGCGGGGGCCGCCGCCTTCGTCGGAATCCACCCCCACGAGGAGGAAGCTCACGAGGGGATCCTCTCTCCCGTCTGGGGGGGTGTTCCTGACCCGCAGGGGGAGGAGACCGTTCCCGACATCTCGGTCGTCAACGTCTCCCGACGGGAAGGGGATCGGCTGCTGGACGCGCTCGAAGAGCGCGAGCGACTCGAGATAGAGGTGTCGACGTCCGTCACGACCGACTGGTTCGAGTGTCCGATCGTCGTCGCCCGCGTCCCGGGCGAGGCGGCTCCCGACAACGAGGACTTCGCCCTCCTGCACGGTCACTACGACTCGTGGTACACCGGCGTGACGGACAACGCGACGGGCGACGCCGGGCTCCTCGAGTGTGCGCGGGTTTTCAACGAGCACAGGGACCAGCTGACGCGGGACCTCTGGGTCGGCTGGTGGCCGGGGCACTCGACGGGGCGCTACGCCGGCAGCACGTGGTTCGTCGACGAGTTCGCGACGGAGCTCGACGACGACTGCGTCGCCCACGTCAACGTGGACAGTCCGGGGGTGAAAGACGCGACCGAGTTCTACGCCCGTGCGAAGTGGATGCCGGAGGCCGACCGGCTGTGCCGGGACGCGATCGACGACGTCTGCGGGAAGGAGGCCGCGGGAGACCGCCCCTCCCGGGCCGGTGACTACTCGTTCAACAACATCGGCATCCCCGGGATATCGGTGCAGTCGACGATCCCCGACGAGATACGGGAGGAGCGCGGGTACCACGCGGTCGGCGGGAGCGGCGGTCACGCGGACGCGTGGCACCTGACGACAGACACGATCGAGAAGGCGGACCCCGACGTGCTGGTCCGCGACCTCCGGGTGTTCGCGACGGTAGTCGCCCGCCTGCTGACCGCGGACGTCCTCCCGCTCGACCACCGGACCACGGTCAGACGCCACCGGGAGTCGATCGACGACTACGCCGAGCGCGGGGGCGACCACTTCGACTTCGAACCGATCCGAACCCGCCTCGACGCGCTCGCCGAAGCGACCGAAGACTTCTACGAGGACGTCGAGGCGGGGGAGACCGAACCGACCGAGGCGAACCGGGCGATCAAGAACCTCTCCCGCCGGCTGACCCGGCTCAACTTCGACAGCGAGGGCCCGTTCGAGCAGGACCCCGCGGTCTACCGGCCGCCGTACCCGCGGCTCGCGCCGGCCATCGAACTCCCGTCGCTGTCTGGGGACACCTACCGCTTCCAGCGGGTCCACCTGAAGCGGGCTCGCAACCACGTGGTGCAGGAGTTACGGACCGCTATCGACGGGCTCCCGAACGAGAGCTGAGGGCGTCGTCACCCTGCGGTCGAGTCGGCGTCTCGTCGTGTTCTCCCCGGCGGCACACGGGCAGTCAGGTCGGCGTCCCGTCGAGCCCCCCGGCGGCACACGGGCAGTCAGGTCGGCGTCCCGTCGAGCCCCCCGGCGGCAC
>JBDGSA010000109.1:10780-26618 GCA_042217755.1 Haloglomus sp.
CCCCGGCGGCACACGGGCAGTCAGGTCGGCGTCCCGTCGAGCCCCCCGGCGGCACACGGCCGGTCAGGTCACGGCTCGATAACGACTTTGCCCCGGGCTTCCCGGTCGGCGAGGATGCGGTACGCCTCCGAGAGGCGTTCGAGCGGGAGGACGCGCTGAATCTGCGGTTCGAGGTCGCCGTCGGCGATCAGCCGACCGACGTCGCGGAAGTCCTGTCGGTTGCCGAGGGGTGCACCGATGATTTTGCGGTGGCGCTGGTAGATCGAGCGGATGTCGATGTCGGGGTCCGGGCCGGAGGTGGCGCCGCAGATGACCATCCGGCCGTTCATGGCCAGCGAGTCGATGCTGGTCTGCCAGGTCTCCTGACCGACGTGGTCGGCGACGAGGTCGACGCCGCGACCGTCGGTGAGGTCCGCGATTGCCTCGGCGAAGTCGACATCGGTGTAGTCGATTACCTCGTCGGCCCACTGCGAGACGAATGCGGCCTTCTCGTCGGTGGACGTCGCCGCGTACGTGTCGGCTCCGATCCTCTCTGCGATCTGGAGGGCGGCGTTGCCGACGCCGCCGCTCGCGCCCAGAACCAGCGCCGACTCCGCCGGCCGGAGGTCGCCTGCGGTCGCCATCATCCGCCACGCGGTCGTGAACGAGGAGGCGTACGCTCCCGCGGTGGCCATCGACATGTCGTCGGGAATCGGGTCGACGCTCCAGGCGGGGACGACGACGTACTCGGCGAACCCGCCGGGGATGTCCGCCCCGATCTTCTGCTGGTCGGTACACATGGTGTGCTCGCCGTTCAGACACCACTCGCACTCGCCGCAGGTTTTCCGGTGGTAGACGTTGACTCTGTCGCCCGTCTGCAGGGCGGACACCCCCTCTCCGACCGCGTCGACGACGCCCGCGATCTCGCTTCCCCCGCGCCTCGGGAACGCGTCCTCGCTGCCCGGATGTCCCTTGAGCGCGAACACGTCGGCGTGCGTCACGCCGCACGCCTTCACCTCGATGCGGACCTCGTCGGGGCCCGGTACCGGAGTCTCGACGTCGACGATCTCGATGGCGTCCTCGGGTTCACCGACCGCAGTCACGTGACCGGCTTTCATACGACAGTCAATCACAAACCACGATGAAATCAGTTGCGGTCGAAGCCGGATGCGCCGTCGTGTCCGCGCTCGTGACGTCGAATCCGGGCGGTCACGGGACGCCGCGTGCAGGGCCGGACAAGCGGCCGACGGTGAACCAACGCCAGTCGCGCCCCGCCGCCGCCCCGTCGCTGGATCGGACGGTAGTATTTTGGCAGTGGATGCCGACCCGTCGACCATGAACTCGCACACCGTTGTTGGAGGCGGCGACACGAGGATTCACGTCGAGGAGACGGGCGATCCCGACGGTCCCGCGATACTGTTCCTACACGACCTCTCGTACAACCGACTGGTGTGGCGAAAGCAGCTGCAGTCGGACCTCGCAGACGAGTTCCGCCTCCTCTCGATGGACCTCCGGGGGCACGGGGAGTCCGAGGAGCCGGATGGCGGGTACGGCGACGCGCGAATCTGGGCCGAAGACGTCCGTGCGGTGCTGGAGTCGTTCGACCTCTCAGACGTCACCATCGTCGCGTGGGGCTACGGTGGCGTCTGCGCCGCGGACTACTTCCAGACGTACGGCACCGACGGGGTCGGGGGCTTCCACCTGGTCGGCGGGCTGACGGAGATCGGCACCCAGATACACGACGACGCCACGCCGACCGACCTGGAAGAGATGCACGAGAAGCTGACCTCGAACGACTTCGACGACTGCGTGTGGGCGCTGCGGGAAGTCCTCGAGCAGAGCACGTTCGAGTCGCTCTCACCGGAGGACTTCCACTTCCTCCTCGGATGCAGCGTCGCGGTCTCCTCCGGCGTTCGCGAAGGAGTGCTCTCGCGGACCGTCGACCGCGAGGGGCTCTGGGACGACTTCGAGGTCCCCACGCTGCTCGCCCACGGCGCCTCCGACAGCGTGGTGCTGATGATCGCGACGAAGCGACACGCGGCGTCGATTCCGGAGGCCGAGTCGTCGCTGTACACGGACGTCGGCCACCTCCCCTTCTGGGAGGCGCCGGAACGGTTCAACCGGGAGCTGCGGGAGTTCGTCGAGGAGCGATAGCCACGCCACCGGCGGCCGAATCCCGCGGCGGGTCTGACAGCACCCCCGCCACGAACGGGGTTCCGGCCTTGCAAATCTATAACCACCTCCGGAACGGTTGATGGCCCATGTCGCGACACGAGGCACGTACGTACGTCGAGGAGCACTTCGACCGGTACATGGACGACCTGCTCGAGTTCGTGGGCCAGCCGTCGGTCAGTGCCACCGGCGAAGGAGTCGACGGGTGTACGGACCTGATCGAACGGCTGAGCGAGGCCTACGGGTTCGACGAGACGGAGGTCGTCGAGACGCCCGGACAGCCCTCCGTGATCTCGCGGGCCTTCGTCGACGGCGACCCCGACAGCGACGCGCCGACGGTGCTCATCTACGGTCACTACGACACGCAGCCGGTGGACCCCGAGCAGTGGGAGACGCCGCCGTTCGAACCGACGTTCCGGGAGGTCGACGGCGAGGAGTACCTGTTCGCCCGGGGCATCAGCGACATGAAGGGACAGCTGTTCGCCCACCTCGTCGCGGTCGAAGCCCTCCGAGAGACCTCCGGGCTCCCGGTCAACGTCACGCTCTTCTCGGAGGGCGAAGAGGAGAGCGGGAGCCCGAACATCGAGGAGGTGGTCGCCGAACACGTCGACCTCCTCTCTGCGGGAGTGATGTACTGCCCGGACGGCGAGGTCGACAGCACCGGACGACCGCTCATCAAGCTGGGCGACCGGGGGCTCGTCCCGTTCCAGATCGACTGCTACGGGGCGAACCAGGAGCTGCACTCCGGGAACTTCGGCGGGCCGGTCCCGAACCCTATCTGGGAGCTGACCCGGCTCGTCGACTCGATGCGCGACGAAGACGGCGTCATCACTATCGACGGCGTCTACGACGACGTCCGCGACGTAACGGACCTCGACCGAGAGACGCTCGACGCCATCCCGTTCGACGAGGAGGGCATCGCGGAGCGTCTCGGCGTCGACGGCTACGTCCCCGGTCGCGGTGAGTCGTTCGCCGAGAACCTGATGTACCACCCGTACCTCAACGTCCAGGGCTTGACGGCGGGGTACGACGGCGAGGGGAACAAGAACGTGATCCCGACGCACGCCCGGGCGAAGTTCGACTTCCGGCTCGTCCCGGACCAGGACCCCGACGCAGTGTATCGGGACGTTCTCGACCACGTCGCCGAGCACGGCTCCGAGCTCGTCGAGTGGGAGGTGACGCGACTCGACGGCGACGACCGCAGCAACCGACCGACCGGAACGCCGCTCGACTCGCCGTTCCTCCCGCCCGTCCGGGAGGCCGTCCGCGACGTCTGGAGCGTCGACCCCATCGTCCACCCCCGGACCGGCGGTTCGGGCCCGTACGACGTCTTCGAGGACTACCTCGACGTCCACCACTTCGCCGTGCCGTACGGTTCGACCGGGTCGCGACGGCACGGCCCGAACGAGAACATGTCCGTGCGGAACGTCGAACTCGGGATGAAGACCTCGGTGGCGGTCCTCGAGAATCTCGCTACCGCGTTCGAGGAGCGGTCTGGGTAGCCGCTCTGTGCGGGACGCCTGCGTGGACCGCCGCGACGGACGAGGTCAGCCACGGGAGGCGGGGCGTACTCGCCAGCCGGGACGGCGACAAATCGACCGGTCCCGGAAGCGAAGTGCCGACACGCAGATTTATCCGCGCTCGCTCGTCACGGAGAGACGAGACTCCTCGCGATGAACAGGGACATACTCTCGCCGGTACGGTCACTCCGCGGTGACGGCCGCGGATGGGTGCTGCTCACGATGGCCGCGGGCTGGCTGTTGATCATCGGGATCCGACTCGTCGTCCCGGCGCTGCTGCCGCTCATCAAAGCCGAGTTCGCACTCGACAACGTCACGGCCGGGGCGGTAGTCAGTCTCCTCTGGGTGACGTACGCAGTCATGCAGTTTCCGTCGGGTGTGCTCACCGACCGGGTCGGCGAGCGCGCCGTCCTGGCCGCGAGCGTCGCGCTCGTGCTCGTGAGCGTCGCCGGGCTGGCCGTCTCCGCGTTCCTCTGGCTGTTCGTCATCGCCGCCGCCCTCCTCGGCGTCGGGACCGGCCTGTTCGGAACGCCCCGGGTCACCGTCCTTTCGAACACCTTCCCGGAGTCGGAGGGGCTGGCGCTCGGGGTCACGTTCGCCGCCGGGAGCGTGGGCGCTGCCGGCCTGCCGGTCGTCGCGGGGGCGCTCTCGGCTCTCTTCGGCTGGCGGGCGAGCTTCGCAGTGTCGCTCCCCGTGCTCCTCGTCCTGCTCTACGGGGTGTGGCGGTTCACCCCCCGAACGACGTCCACGGACGGTGGGGGCCGACTGTCGCGTGCGGAACTCGGTCACCTCGCGTCGAGCGTGTGGAACCGCCCGGTGCTCGTCGCGGCCGGTGCCACCGCGCTCATGCTGTTCAGTTACCAGGGAATCGTCGCCTTCTTCGCGACGTACCTCGTCGAGACGAAGGGCTTCACTCCGGGGACGGCGGCGTCGTTTTACACGCTCTTTTTCGCGGCAGGCGCCATCACCCAGCCGACCAGCGGGGCGCTCGCGGACACCGTCGGGGAACGGTACGTTCTCGCCGGACTCGCCGGAGTGGCTGCCGTCCCGCTGTTCGCGCTCCCGTTCGCACGCGGGACGCTCTGGCTCGCTGCGCTGGCACTGCTCCTCGGAATCCGTCGGGGGACCGGACCCGTCGGTATCGGGTACATAGTCACCGCACTCCCCGACGACGTCGAGGCCTCGGGCCTCGGCCTCCTGCGGACCGGGATGTTCGCCCTCAGCTCGGTCGGGTCGCTCCTCGTCGGGTGGATGGCCGACGGCGGCATGTTCGACGAGGCGTTTCAGCTCCTCGGCGTCGTCACCGTCGCCGCCGCCGTCCTCTACCTGTTTCTCCCGGGCCGAGACGGCGGGTGATCCCGCCGCGGCGGGCCAGCGACCACGGAGGACCGGTGGGCGATTCGCGGGTCTACGCGGGCTTCCCCGGCGGACGGTCCCGCCTACCAGACCGCTTCGAGGACGCGGAGCGTGTTCCCGCCGACGACCTTCGCGATGTCCTCTTCGGCGTAGTCGTGTTTGACCAGCCAGCGGACGACGTTGTTCCAGGCTTCGGTCGGATTGTCGACGCCCCGCGAGTAGTCGATGCCCGTATCGAGCCAGTCGGGGAACTGGCTCATGTCCTTGCCGAAGTGCTGGTGGAGCGCGTAGTGGTCGCCGTACATCGTGTCGGGACCGAAGGTGACGTGGTCGATGCCGACGAGGTCTTTCACGTACTCGAAGTGCTCCATGACCCCCTCGATGTCGTGGCGCGGGTGATTCTCGGTCGCCGTGGTGTGGGGAGCAGATTGAATACCGACGACACCGCCCGTCTCCGCGACGGCTTCGAGCACCCCGTCGGGGTCCAGTCGCGTGATGTCGAGGAGCTCCTGTGCCCCGTTGTGCGAGGCGACGACCGGCTTCTCGCTCACCTCGCAGGTGTCCAGTGCGGTCTGGTCGCTCGCGTGGCTCACGTCTGCGAGGACGCCGAGCTTGTTCATCCGCTCGACCGCCCGCTCGCCGAACTTCGTGAGCCCCCCCTGGAAGTCCTCCCCGAGACCGGTCCCGAGGGCGTTCGAGTCGCTGTAGGTGATTCCGAGCGACCGGATACCCAGCCCGTAGAGCACGTCCAGCCGGTCGAGTTCGTTCTCGATCGGCATCGACGTCTCGATAGCGGGGACGAACGCGACCTTGCCCTCCGCTTTCGCGCGGCGGACGTCCTCCACCGAGCCGGCCCGGACGACGAAGTCGCTCTTCGCGGCGTCGGCGTAGCACTTCCCGAGCGCGTTGACTGCGCTGTCCCACGTCCGAGCGCCGAGATTCGAGACGAAGACGGCGTCGAGCGGCGACTGTGCGAGTTCCTCGTACGCGGTCTGGACCCAGCCGCTCTCCCCGTACTCGTCGTACTGGTCCATGTTCTGGGGGAGGTAGATGGGGTGGTCGTGCAGCGAAACGACCGGGTGGTCGGAGACGACCTCCGCGACCTGCCGTTCCTCGTCTTCGGTCAGCGGCACCTCGTAGGGCTCGCCGAAGTTCGGGCCCTCGTGGACGTCGAACCGCTCGTAGTCGTCGTCGTCGAGGTAATCGAACGCACGGTAGCCGTCGTAGTGGCGGTCGGTATGCATCCTCTAGACATGTCGGGTAGTCCAGATATACCTTCGGGTGCGACGAGTTCACCCGGCCCGGAACGGCGGTGAACCGTCCTCCCCGGTCCTGACGAGCGCCTGGCGGCACGGATGCGACACAAGGCTTAATCGAATAGCCAGACAACGGTGGCCAATGGTATCGAACGACGAGCTCGCCGCCATCGAGACGGCGGTCGACGAGTGCTACGACGAATCGGTCGACTTTCTGAGCGAGATGATACGGACGCCCAGCGTGAACCCACCCGGGGAGTACGGGGCGATACACGACCTGGTGACCTCGACGTACGACGGGTACGGGTGGGAGGTCGAGACGGTGCCGGCACCCCCGGACCTCCTCGAAGAGCTGGGACTCGATCCCGACTATCCCCGGCCGAACGTGCTGGGATACGCGACCCGAGGCGCGGGGCCGACGATCGCGCTGAACGCGCACATGGACACCGTCCCCGTCGACGAGTCCCAGTGGACATACGACCCGTTCGGTGCGGAGCGAGACGGAGGGAGAATCTGGGGCCGGGGCGCCAGAGACTCGAAGGGGCGCGTGGCGGCGTATACGCTCGCCGCACGGGCCCTGGAGGAGAGCGACATGCTGCCGGACGACGCGTCGGTCGTGCTGGCGATGACCTGCGACGAGGAGACTGGCGGCGAGGCCGGACCCGGCTACGTCCTCGATAGCGGGGCGCTCGACCCGGACTACGCCATCGTCGAGGGGAGCGCCGACCGCATCGAGTACGCCGCGGCGGGCGTCCTCCACGCGGAGGTGACCGTCACCGGCAAAGCGTCGCACGCGGGCGTCGATCCGTCGGGAGGGGTGAACGCGGTCACCGGGGCCTCCCGCATCATCGCGTCGCTCGAGGAGTACGCGTCGGAGCTCGAGACCCGGGAGAGCGAGGTGCCCGGCATCGGCCACCCGACGTGCACGCCGGCGACCATCGAGGGAGGCGTCAAGACGAACGTGGTGCCCCCGTCGTGTTCGTTCACCGTCGACCGGCGTATCGTCCCGGAGGAAGACCCGGACGAGGTCGAGGCCGCGTTCCGCGATGTCGTCGCGTCGGTCGATCTCCCCGAGGGGGCGACCGCCGACGTCGACGTCCTCCTCAAGGCGTTCCCCTTCACGTCCGACCGAGACGGCCGGCTGGTCCGGTCGCTCAAACGTAACGCCGACGCCGTCACGGGCGGGGACGTCCGCGTGAACGGCACCCGCGGGTTCACCGACGCCCGGTTCTTCGGGCAGGCCGGGGCCGAGACGGCGAAGTACGGGCCCGGCGACGACGAGTCGAACGTCCACGGGGCGGACGAGAACATCAAGCTCCACCAGCTCCGGGACTCCGCCGCGACGATCGCCGCCACCCTCGTCGACCTCGACCGGGAGGACTGAACCACGGGACAGGCGTTTTCGCCCGCAGTCGCCTCGCGGCCGAGCGCTGCGATTTCCACCTGCGCAAGCTATAAGCCGGGACGAATCCACACTGTTGGGTGAGTCACACAATGAGTGCATACGACGACTACGAGGCGTTCGAGTATCTCGACGCGGGGACTGACTACGAGCCGTTCGAGCTCCCCGGGGAGCACGCCGGGGAGCCGTATCTCGTCCCCCTGGACGAGGAAGCGTCGGCCCGGGCGGCCGAATTCATCGCCGACAACCCCGTGATCTCGCTGCACGAGCACACGTCGTTCCTCCCGAATGACATCGACCGCCGTGGCGAGTACACGAGGGAGGGTCGCGTGGTCACGCCCTACGAGTATCTCGCGGAGTCACCCCTGAACGCGGCGTTCGTCAACCTCATGGGCGCCCGGACGTGGGACGAGACGATCAGGAATCTGGGGATGCGCCGGGCGGACCTCGCCCACCAGAACTTCGTCACGGTCGTCGAAGACGTCGACGACCTCCGCGACGCGTACGAGAACGGCCAGTTCGGGTACGTCCTCGGCGTCGAGACGTCGATGCTCGTCGAGAACGAACTCGACCGGCTGGACGTGCTCTACGGGCTCGGAATGCGGACCATCGGAATCACGTACAGCGAGTCGAACGCGCTCGGCACCGGACTCGCCGACCAGCACCGCGACGGCGGCCTCACGAAGTTCGGGGAGGCGGCAGTCGAGCGGATGAACAAACTCGGATTCCTCATCGACGCGAGCCACGCGAGTAACAGGACCACGCTCGACGTGTGTGAGGCCTCCGAGGACCCGGTGGTGCTGTCGCACAACGGCTCCCACGAGCTGCTCCCCATCGACCGGCTCGACCCGGACGAGGTGCTCGAGGCCGTCGCGGAGACGGGCGGCGTCGTCGGCATTCAGGCCGCGCCGCACAACACCGCCTCGCCCGACCACCCGCGTCACTCCATCGAGTCGTTCATGGACCACTTCGAGTACGTGAAAGACCTCGTCGGCATCGACCACGTCACGTTCGGTCCCGACGCGATGTGGGGCGACCACGTCGCGCTCCACCGCTACTTCGGCAAGGACCTGAGCCAGTACCCCGACTGGGTCGACACGGACATCGACTACGTCGAGGGGCTCGAGAACCCGAACGAGGCGTGGACCAACGTCGTCCGCTGGCTCGTCAGGGAGGGCTACTCCGACGAGGAGATACGGAAGGTCACCTGCGAGAACACGCTCCGCGTCCTCGAAGCGGTCTGGTAGGCGGGACCGTCAGGGCCGGGCGGGGCCGGATGGTGACGCCTCCGCACGGTGCTCTGAACCGCGAGCCGTCGCACGGTCCGCGCTCACGCGTCCGCCGGTTCTGGCCGCTCGTCGATACCGTGCGGCGGGTCGGGAGAGTCGGCGTCGGAGCGGTCTGCGGTGCTGCAGGTTCCCCGCGCTCTAGACGAGGGGGAGCAGCTCCTCGCCGAAATGTTCGAGCTGGGCGTCGAGTTCGGTCCGGTCGTAGGCCATCGGACCGATGATGAGCTGGTCGAACCCCTCGTCCCTGAACGCCGCGACGTCGTCCCGTATCTCCTCGACGCTCCCCGAGAGGTTGTGTCGCATCGCGAAGTCGACGCTCCGGTCCGGGCCGACGGCCCGGCCGTAGATCTTCCGCTGCTGTTTCCGGGCGACCTCCCCGTCCGTCCCCGGGACGAGGTGGCCGTAGTTGAGAGCCAGCCTGTCGAGCGATCCGGGGTCGCGTCCGTGATCCTCGAGGTACGCGGCGATGTCGTTCCAGGTCGCTGTCAGCACCTCCGGGTTACGGGTCGCGCCGATCCAGCCGTCGGCGTGCTGCAGGATTCGCTCTTTCACGGCCCTGAGAACCCGCCGCTCGCCGTCGATCTCCTCGCTCCCGCCGCCGACAACGATTCGAGGCGGCCGACTGGGACGCGGTTCGAGCGTGAACTCCTCGACCGAGTAGTACTCGCCGTCGAAGGTCACCTCGTCCTCGGTGAAGAGCCTGCGTAGCAGTTCGAGTCCCTCCGTGAAGCGCGGGCCGCGTTCGTCGAACGGCACGCCGACGGACTCGAACTCCTTGTCGTACCACCCGACGCCGAACCCCAGAGTGAGGCGGTCGCCGGAGAGATGCTGGATCGTGGCGGCCCGCTTCGCGACCATCACCGGATCCCGCATCGGGAGGATGAGGATGGACGTGCCGACGCCCACCGTCTCGGTCTCGCCGGCGAGCGTGGCGATCGTCGCGAGCGGGTCGAGTCGAGAGGTGTTGTACGCCGGCGGCGGGATGAGGTGCTCGGTCGTCCAGACCCCGGCGAACCCGAGCTCCTCGGCCCGTCGGGCGTATCGCCCGAGATATCCGGTCGGGAGCCGGTAGCCGTCCCCCGCGAACGACGGGACGGCCGTGCCGATCCTCATCGGCACCACCCCCCGAAACCGTCCGGCCGTTCAGTAGACGCGAGCGGTGCTCGCGCGGTTGTGCGTCCGTCGGCGGGGGAGCGTTCCTCCGGCCGCCATGTCTCGAGGCGCTGAATCATGATCGGTCACATCCGTGTCGTTCGGACACGCTATCGCGTTCGAGCCCCCCGATTCCCGCGTGGGACGCGAGTGACCCGGGCGGCATCGACTGGCGCGGACGGCTCGCCGTTCGGTGCTGACCGGGAGCCGAGAGAGGCACCGGGTCAACTGCCAGGTGTCCGCGCACGTCGGGCTGGACGTGTCGAAGGAACGTTAACGTTTGGCACGAAGTGAAAGTGAACCGTCTCGGAGTCGTGTGATTCGGGACGCCGGGGGCGTCGCAATAGCAGAGACAGTCAGCGGCCCCGCGAAGGACCCCCACGCCCCGGGGCACTCGTCTCCCGGGTCCGTATCCACCCGGGCCGCTCACCTCTGACCGGCGTCCTCTGGTTCGACGGGCGCCTCTCTCGCGACCGTGGATTCGATGTCCTCGACGTGCCAGCACGCGGCCCGTCTGTCGATCGAGGGCTCCTGATAGGCCGCGAGCGTCGGTTCCTCGGCGCACTCGTCGGTGGCGTGGGGACAGCGCGGCTGGAAGTTACACCCCTCCGGCAGGTCGACCGGGTCGGGCGCTTCGCCCTCCACCGGCGCAGAGCCCATCGTCCGCGTCGGGTCGGGGATCGGCACTGAATCGACCAGCGCGCGGGTGTACGGGTGCTTCGGGTCTTTGATCAGCTTCTCGGTGGACCCCTGTTCGACGAACTTGCCGAGGTACATGACGTTGGTCCGGTCGCACATCTGGCGGATGAGCGAGAGGTCGTGAGAGATGTAGAGCACCGCCATGTCCAGTTCCTCCACGAGGGATTTCATGAGGTTGAGGATGCTCGCCCGGATGGAGACGTCCAGCATCGAGACGGGTTCGTCCGCGACGATGAACCGCGGTTCGAGAACGAGCGCGCGGGCGATCGACACCCGCTGTCGCTCCCCGCCCGACAGCTGGTGCGGGTGCTGGTCGAGGAACGCCTCCGGCGGCGTCAGTCCGGCCCGCAGGAGGGCATTGTGAATGCGTTCGTCCTTGTTGTCCAGCCCGTGGATCGTGAGCGGTTCGCGCACCCACGACTCCACGTCGTACCGGGGGTCGATCGACTCGAACGGGTCCTGGAAGATCACCTGGCACTCCCGGCGGAACTCGAGCATCTCCTGTTCGGTCATGTCCTGCAGGTTCTGCCCCTGGTACGTCACGTTGCCGTCGGTGGCGTCCTGGAGGCCGATCAGGACCTCACCCAGAGTGCTCTTCCCGCACCCGCTCTCGCCGATGATGCCGACGGTCTCGCCGGTCCGGATCTCGAGATCGACGCCGTCGACGGCTTTGAGGTGCTTGGTCTCGCTGCCGAGCAGTTGTGCGATGAGACCGGCGTTCTGGGGGAAGTACTTCTCCAGCCCCCGTGCTTCGATGAGCGGGCTATCGTTCGTGCTCATAGGTCACCTCCTGTCGCTTGGCTTCCGTCGTACTCTGCCACAGCTCTCGGTCGTCGGACGTCCGGCGAATCTCCTCGAACGGCGTCGGCTCGTGACACCACACGGTGTGGCTGTCGGACACCTGCCTGGCGGGGAGCGGTTCCCGACAGACGTCGTCGGAGTACGGACACCGGTCCTGGAACGGACAGCCCTCGGGGGGGTTCTGGAGGTCCGGCGGCGAGCCCGGGATGCTCACGAGGTCGGCGATCTCTCCCTCGATGCTCGGGAACGCGTTCTGCAGGCCGAGCGTGTACGGGTGATGGCCGTCGTTGAATATCTCCTCGGTGGTCCCGCCCTCCATGAGTTCGCCGCCGTACATCACGAGGACCTTGTCGCAGGTCTCGGCGACGACGCTGATGTCGTGGGTGATCATCATCATCGAGGAGTTGATATCCCGCTGGATCTGCTTCACCTGATTGAGGATCTGCTTCTGGACGATGACGTCGAGCGCGGTCGTCGGCTCGTCGGCGATGATCAGTTGCGGGTCGAGCGCGAGGCTCATCGCGATGATGGCCCGCTGTCGCATCCCGCCGCTGAGCTGGTGGGGGTAGTCGTTCACGCGGTCCGGAGCGATGCCGACGAGTTCGAAGAGCTCTCTCGCTCGCTGTAACGCCTCCTTGTTCGTCGTGTCCGGTTCGTGCGTCTGGATCGCCTCGCGTATCTGCCTCCCGACCTTGTAGACAGGGTCGAGGCTCGCCATCGCGCCCTGCGAGATCATCGAGATGTCCTTCCACCGGTGTTCTTTGATCTCTTCGTTCGACAGTTCGGTGAGGTCGATACCGTCGAAGAGGACCTTCCCCTCGGGGATGTATCCGTTCTGCGGCAGGCCGCGGAGGAGCGCCTGTGCGAGCGTCGACTTCCCACACCCGCTCTCGCCGACGATGCCGACGGTCTCACCCTGTTCGATCGTAAACGAGACGTCCCGGACGGCCTGCACCTCGCCGCCGTCCGGAAGCCGATAGTTCACGTGCAGATTTTGCACGTCGAGTAGTGACATGATCTGGAACCTCCTAGACGGCCTCCTCGCTTATCTCCGGGTTGATGGCTGACTCCGCGGCCCGACCGACGGCGAACACGCTCGCGACGAGCAGCATGATCATCACGCCGGGCGGGAAGAACCACCACCACGCGCCGACGAGCAACACCTGGTTCTGTCGGGCGAGCAGCAGCATCTTCCCCCACGACAGGACGGTCGGGTCACCGAAACCGAGGAACGCGAGGTTGGCCGACGTGAGTATCGCCCAGCCGATGGCGAAACTCCCGTACAGGAACGTGAGTGGAAGCACGTTCGGAACGATGTGATAGAGGATGATTCTGCCGTTGCTCGCGCCCGACGCTCGAATGCTCTTGATGTACGGCTTCTCCTTGAGCGTGAGGACGTGCGACCGTATCACACGGGCGACCCCCCGCCACAGGATGAGGATCATCGAGAGGACGATGATCGGCATCGACGGTTTGAACAGCGCCACCGAGATGATGAGGAAGGGCAGCAGTGGGAGCCCGTACGTGAAGTCGACGAGGCGCATCAGCAGGTCGTCGGTGTAGCCGCCGTAGTATCCGGCGAGGACGCCGATCGACGTCCCGAGGAGCGTGACCCCCAGCGAGGTCGTGATCCCGATGAGGATTGCGGGCCGCGACGCGAAGATGATCTGCGACAGCACGTCCCGCCCGTGGTTGTCGGTCCCGAGCGGGTGCGCGGCCGACGGTGAGCGATACTGCGCAGAGAAATTCTCTGCAGTGGGGGAGTACGGTGCGATGAACGGTGCGAACACCGCGAGGAGGACGATGAGGACGATGATGACGAAGCCGATAGTCCCCATCCACCCCGTCGTGACGATCGACACCGCGTCGCGTATTCGGTCGACGACGGCGTTCAGTCTGCTTTCCGAGTCGGAATCCTGGCGTGATAGTGTGCTCATTGTGGTTCCCTCCTTAGTCGTACGTCACGCGCGGGTCGAGATACCCGTACGCGATGTCTGCAAGCAGGTTCGCGACCAGGACGAAGATCGCCAGAATGAGGAACGCCCCCTGTGCGACCGGATAGTCGCTCTGGAGGATCGCTCGCACCATCTCCCTGCCGAGTCCGGGCCAGACGAACACGGTTTCGATGACGACGCTCCCGCCGATTGCGTAGGCGGCACCCGTCGCGAACGCGGTGACGACCGGGAGGCTCGCGTTTCTCGCCGCGTGCCAGAGCATCACCTTCCGGTCCTCGACGCCCTTGAGGTCCGCGAAGTGGACGAAGTCCTCGTTCATCACGTCCAGCATGCTGTTGCGCATCAACAGCGCCGGCAGGCTGAAGTAGTAGAACGCCTGCACGAACGCCGGCAGGATGAGGTGATAGACGAAGTCGAGGTTGAGATACTTCGCGAGGGGGGTGCTGTACGACGCGGTCGAACTCAACATCCCGCCGGCCGGGAAGACAGAGAACACGTACGCGAACAGCCAGAGGGCGGTCAGCCCGACCCAGAAGACGGGCGAACTCCGGGAGATGAGAGACAGGACCACGCCTGCCTGCTCGCCTACGGTGCCCCGGTTCCACGCCATGTACGCGCCCAGCGGGACTGCAAAGAGGTAGGCGAGGAGGACGGAGGTGCCCATCAGGAGGATGGTGTTCAGCATCCGCCCGCTGATGACCTCCATGACCGGCTTGCCCCTGATGTACGAGACGCCGAGGTTGAAGGTCGCCATGTTCTTCAGCCACTTCAGGTACTGGATGTACATCGGCTCGTCCAGACCGAACGATGCTCTGAGCTCTGCCAGCTTCTCCTGTGTGATTCCGGGAACGATGAAATTCGACATCGGATCCCCCGGTGCGAACCGGAACATGAAGAACAGCACCGACCCGATGACGAAGTACAGAATGACGATCTGTACCACACGCCGGACAATGAATTCGCGTCGTCCCATAGATGTGTTTTGTGTATCAGTTTGAATGCGTCTTGCAGCCCGAAGAGGGGGCGGAGCGGTTCGCCGGCCGAACGAGGCCGGAGACCCCTAGTCGCACATCACCATGTCGCGGTCGAGGTCGGCGTCGAGGGCGGGCTGGGCCTCTTCCTGGGTCAGGCAGTAGTGGTCCGCAGGCATGTAGAGGTCGCCGTTCTCTTTGTCCCAGACGAAGCCGCCGTTGATGAGTTCGTTCGCCGCGGCCTGGAGGTCCGTGCTGTACTGCTCGAGGTTGTCGTTGAACCAGTAGTTGAGCACGGGCGAGATCATGTGCTTGTGGCCCGCTCTTCCGTGACCGTTCCAGACCGTGTCGATGATCTCCTGGGGCGACCAGCAGTACATGCTGGCGTTGCGGAACTCCTCGATGTTGGCCGGCGGGTAGTCGCAGTTGAGGACGTTCCAGTAGGGCACGCACGCCTCGGTCCGCGCGACTTCGATCGCGTCGGAGTTGCCGGCGACCTTGTCGAGGACGTTGAGGTCGCCCGTGTACTCGCTGATGATGTCGGTCTGCCCCTGCTTGAGCTGCGAAAGCGCCTGCTGGACCCCGGAGATACCCTTCGAGATGCGCGCGTCGTACTGGATCGGGTCGAAGTGGTCGGGGTTCTTCTTGAGGCGAACCTCCCCGGAGGCCGTGTCCCAGCTCTCGAACGTCATCGGGCCGGAGCCGACGCGCGACTGCGGGTTGTAGTTCCCGAGCGTGCTCTGGCGACCCTTGAAGTCGCTGCTCTGGAAGAGCTCCTCCCAGTGTTTCTTCTGGGCGATCGGCACCCGGGACATGAGCGCGAGTTTGACCGGCGCCCACGCGTACTCGAGGTTGATCGTGATCCGGTAGTCGTCGTCGACCGTGACCTCCGTCACGGGGTCGAGCGACCCGCCCAGCGGGGTGGAGTAGTCCGAGTCGGGCATGTTGGTGTCGTACGAGAACTTCACGTCCTCGGCGAGCACTTCCGACCCGTCGTGCCACTTGTGGCCCTCGCGCAGGTCGATCTCGAGCGTCGTGTCGTCCTTGTAGCTGACGCTGGTCGCGAGACGGTTCTGGAAGTCCGTTCCGCTCGCCGTCGGCCAGAGCAACCGGTCGTAGATCATCCGCTGCTGGCGGAGGTCGACCTCGTTCCCCCAGCCGAAGGGCGTGATGTTCCGGGGGCCCCGCCCGGAGGTGTTCGCCTCGACCAACGTCTTGTTGTCGGTCTTCGGCTTCATGTTCGAGTACGTGAGCATGTTGGAGCCACCGATTCCTTTGATGTTGGT
>JBDGSA010000083.1:0-26434 GCA_042217755.1 Haloglomus sp.
CATGTTGTTGTGCTGGGTGTAGTTGGCGCGCTCGCCGTTGATCTGCGAGTAGGGCGCGCTCGGCTGTGCGGCCGCGTGTACCACGACGCGCGGTTCGTGGACCTGCAGCAACTCGTCGACGAACGACCGCTCGGTCAGGTCACCCTCCACGAAGGAGAGGTTGCCGTAGCCCTGCTCTTCGGCCGCTTGTAGGCGCCCGTCGATACTGGCGATGGGGACGGCGCTCGTCCCGCCGACCTCCTCGACCCACTGGCGGCGGGCGAGGTTGTCGACGCCCACGACGCGCTCGTCGGTGCGGTTCGCGATGCGGAGCGCGGTCGGCCAGCCGATGAAGCCGTCCGCGCCGGTGACGATGATCGTCATCGGTTACTCACTCAGCGAGTAACTCTCTGAGTATAAATATCTTGTCACGGGGGGCGCGATCGGAAGCGCTATCTGGGCCAAATCGGGTCAGACCGGGTCAAGCCAGTTCAGGTCGGCTCAGGGCAGAGCAGGCCAGCCCAGGCCAGAGCAGAGCGGCTCAGGCCAGAGCAGGCCAGCCCAGGTCCAGCCTACGCGGGGTCCGCAGATGGTGCTCGCCGCGGTCCGACCGGATGCGGCCGTGACGTCACGATCGACAACTCCGGAGACGGGGACGCCCACCGACCGAATCGCTCTTCGACCCGCCGCGAGACACGCCCGCCATGGAAGTTCACGACGAGTTCGTCCCGGCAGAGACGTTCCGCGAGTTCGTCGCGCGGCTGCCGCAGGTCTGCGTCGAGGTCGTCGTCGAGCGCGCCGACGGCGCCGTCCTGCTCGCTCGCCGGACGAACGAGCCGGCGCGGGGGGAGTGGTTCTGGCCCGGGAGCCGGCTGTACAAGGGCGAGTGGCTCGAGGACGCCGCTCGGCGCGTCGGCCGCGAGGAACTCGGCCTCGACCTCGCCATCGACGGCCGATTCGGCGTGTACGAGCACCGCTGGGAGACGAGCGCGCCCGGGCCGAGCCGACACACCGTCAACGTCGTCTTCCGGGCCCACGCGGCCGACACGGACGGCCTCTCGGCCGCGGACGTGACACTCGACGACCAGCACGACGCCGTCCGGTTCGTCCGGCCCGGGGCGGTAGAGGAGTCGTACCACGAGTACGTGCGCCGATACGCCGCGGACCTGCTCGAACGCTGACGGCCGCTCGACCGCTGATGGCCCATAGAACGCTGACGACTGCTCAACCGCCGACGGCTACTCGACCGCTGACAGCTACTCGACGGCTAACAGCCCCTCGAACGATGGTGTCTGCCCCCGGCGTCTCGGCCGCTCGCGACTGCGGGCCCGCGGCAGTCTTTTGTGGCTGTGGGGAGTGACCCTCACGTCGCCGCGGAGTATCTCGGTGAGAGACATGACCGAATGGCTACGATACCTGGCGCGCTCGGAGACGCGCTACGAGATCCTCGAGGCGGTGGGGGACGGACGCAGAAGTGCCACGAAGCAGGCGGTCCAGTCCGTGGTGGACGCGTCTCGTTCGACCGTTACCCGGAGCCTCGAGCAGATGGCGGAGTTCGGGTGGGTGACCGAGACCGCGATGGAGTATCGACTGACCGCCCTGGGGGCCCACGTCCGCGCCGCCTTCGCCGAGGTGCGGGACGCCTTCGAGGCCGGCGAGCGACTGGCGCCGCTCCTGCAGCGGGTGCCGGCGGACGCGTTCGAGGGACTCGACACCGCGCGCCTCGCGGACGCGCGGGTGACGGAGGCGACCCCGACGGAGCCGCTGGCGCCGATCGACCGCGTCACGGCGCTGCGTGCCGAGTCGGAGACGGTCCGTGAACTGTCGTCGGTGGTGGCGAGTGACTCCGCCGAACAGGTCGCCGAGCGGGCAACAGCGGGCGACAGCTCCCACGAGATCGTGCTGACGGCCGATCTGGTCTCGTCGCTGCTCGACGGGTCGGACTACGCCGACGCGTTCGAGGCCGCGCGGGAGGCGGTCGACTTCTACGTCTACGACGGCGCGTTCCCGTTCCTCCTCGCGCTCCTCGACGACCGGGTCGCCTTCGGCGCCGTCGACGAGAACGACCGGCCGGCGGCACTCGTCGAGAGCACGGACGAGGCGGTCTACGAGTGGGCCGAGGAGACCTACCGAGGCTACCGCGACGCCGCCGATTCCTTCTAATTGCACGCCGTGCACATCGTGCAGGGAATACACTATTCCCCCCGCAGCATCAGGTATCGTCCGCAGGGGGCGCGGGGTGCACCCACCGCCGGACGCCGAGACGCCCGTCCGGCAGATTCTTCGATTATCGATGATATTCTATATTTTCAGCTTTTTATTGCTATTGCCGACAAATTTTATCATTTGTAGATGATTCTAGACGATTATGTGCGACTCGCCCTGCGACCCGGACAGACGGCTATGAGTCGTTTCCGGCTGTCACCGACCACCGGTCGTCGGGGAGCGGTGATCGTCACGACAGCCTGGCGATAGTTCGGACGACAGCCCGGCGACAGTTCGGACGACAGTCCGCATCAGTCCGCCAGCCCCTGGCGGATCAGGTCCCGGACCGTCGCCTCGACGCTCTCCTGGGGGGTCCAGTCCAGGTCGGCGTAGGTTCGCGACGTGTCGACGCCGAACTCGGTGACGAGCGTCTCGTCGCGGGGGTTCTCGTGCAGTTCGATGTCGACCTCGGGACCGCCCTCCTCGCGGCAGATCCGCTGGACGAGTTCGGCGATGGCCGTGACGCCGGGGTCCTCGTCGGTCGCGACCGCGTACTCGGTGCTGCCGGTCTCGCCCGCGTCGCGGGCCGCCAACAGCGTCTCGGCACTCCGGACGAACGCCCGTGCCACGTCGCGGACGTGGACGAAGTTGCGCGCCTGGTCGCCCGGTTCGTAGACGGTCAGCGGCTCGCCGGCGAGCGCCCGGTTCACGAAGAAGTTGATGACGGTCCCCTTCGAGACCCGTCGACCGTCGACCGCGTGCCCGCCGTAGAGGTTCGAGACCATGAACTGATGGGCCGGAAAGGCGCCCTCGGCCATCGTCTCGACGGCGCGCTCGCCGAGCACCTTCGTCCGGCCGTACCAGTTCAGCGGGTCGCGCGCCATCTCGGTCGTGATGGGGAACTCGTCCGGGTCGCCGACGACCGCCATCGAGAAGGGGAAGGCCATTGCGGCGCCTGTCTTCCGGCAGAGCCACGCCACGTTGTTCGCCCCCTGGACGTTCACCTCGTACGCCAGGTCGGGTTTGTTCTCGCAGTCGTCGACACCGGAGATGGCCGCGAGGTGGATGACGACATCGGCGCTGGCGAGGGCGTCCTCCAGCCGCTCCCGGTTCCGGATGTCGACGTGTTCGACCGGAACGTCGCCGATGTCTCGAATATCACCGAGGTAGAAGTTGTCGATGGCGGTTACGTCCCAGTCATCGTGTCTTTCCTGGATATCCGCGACGACCCGGCTGCCGATGTAGCCCGCCGCGCCGGTGACGGCGACGATTGGCGCTTCGCTCATGGGTGGTTACTCGCTGCCGTGGTCAATAGTTCGTGTGGTCGGTGGTCGCGACGGACGACAGTGCGAGATACCCAGGACTCCCGTGTTCAGTAGCCGAGATACTCGTTCAACTCGGAGAATTCCTCGGGGGAGAGGACGACGGTAGACGCCACTTCATCCACCTTCTCGAAGTCGTCATCGATCGTGAGAACGGTCTCGGCCCCTTCACTGACCGCGACCTCGGCGTAGTACCCGTCCCAGCCGCCGATGTTCGTCCGCCGTGCCCGGGAGAATCCATTCCGCACCACAGCTTCCACCATTCCGCTGTACCAGTGGATCCGCTGTGCGCTCATGAAGTTCTCCATGAGGGTCGACGCCCGGTCGTTCGAGAGCCCGTAGTACGATGTCAGTGCGTTGTGTGCGCCGACGACGGAGGCGTACGGTACGATGGCGTCGATCTCCCCCGAAATCGCCCGCTGCACGTACGAGAGTGCTCTGTCTCTCACGGGTGCATCCGAATGGGCCAGCGCCGTCACGCCGACATCGAACAGATAGGGGCCGTTATCGCTCGCCATCCTCGGAACCTGTCTGCTCGGCCTGTCTACGGATTGTATCAACGTGGTCCTTCGCCTGCGGATCCAGTTCGTCGTAGGGGGTTTGCTGTCGCTCGTCGGGGATTCCAGCGACGAGTTCCTCCATCCGCTCGATGATCTCCTCGGGGTCGTCCTCCGGTTCCACGACCGCCTTCCCGTTCTCCTCCCGAACTTCGACCTCGGTTCCGGGGGTGATTCCGAGCCGTTCTCGTACCTCCTGTGGGAGGACGATTCGCCCCTTCGAGTCGACTTTCGCCATATTCCCACTAGTTGTGGGATTATGTATAAACCTTCGTCACCCCTCTCCCTGGAATGCGTCGGCGATGTCGCGCACGCCCTCACGGAGCGTCCACTCCGGCTCGAACCCCGTCTCGGCCAGGCGGTCGAAGCTCACGTTGTACGACGGGCCGGGGTGTTCGTCCTCGAGGTACGTGACGTCGACAGGCCCGACCGCCTCGCGGACGAGTTCGGCGATCTCGCTGATGCGGTAGTTCTCTTCGTTCGCGCCGACATTGTAGACGCGCTGGGGCCAGTCGTCGGGCGCGAGCGCGGCCGCGGCGTACGCCCGGGCCGCGTCCCGCACGTGGACGAACGGGCGCCAGTTCGAGCCGTCGCCGTAGACCGTCAGCGCGCGGTCGGTGAGCGCCCGGAAGACGAAGTAGTTGACCACGAGGTTGAACCGGACCCCGGGCGCGTCGCCGTAGACAGTCGCCATCCGGAGCGCCGTGCCGTCCATGTCGTGGTCGTCGCAGTACTCCCGCAGCAGCGATTCGCTCTGCAACTTCGTCTCGGCGTACGGATTGATCGGGTCGGGGTCGGTCGTCTCGTCCATCGCCTGGCTGGGCGCCCGGCCGTAGACGTTACACGAGGAGGCGAAGACGACGTTCTCGACGCCGAGCTTGCCGGCCGCGCGGAGGACGTTCTCGGTGCCGTCGTAGTTGACGGCGAAGGTCTCCTCCCGGCGGTCGTGGGTGGAGGCGGCGCCCGTGATGGCCGCGAGGTGGACGACGGTGTCCGTGCCGCGGATGGCGGCCTCGACGTCGCCGTACTCGCGGACGTCCCCGCGCTGGAAGGCGAGGTCGTCGCCGCCCAGTTGCCCGCGGAGGGCCCGCGGCGATCCGGAGTCGAGCGAGTCGAGCACCCGGACGTGGCTCACTCTGGCGTCCTCGCGGAGCAGCGGGAGCAGGACGCTGCCGATGTAGCCACAGCCGCCCGTGACGAGGACGTGGCGGCCGTCCCCGTCGGCGTCCTCGGCCGTGCCGTCGGTGGTGGTGTCGTCGCTCATCTCACTCCACCGTCACGCTCTTTGCGAGGTTGCGCGGCTTGTCTATCGACCGGCCGAGGCGGTCGGCCACGTGGTAGGCCACCAGTTGCAACTGCACGTTCGCCAGCACGGCGGCGGTCCGTGGCGGCGCCTCGGGGACCTCGAGGACGTGGTCGGCGTAGCGCCCGACCTCGCTCCGGCCGTCCGTGACCGCGACGACGGGCGCGTCCCGTGACTCGACCTCCTTTACATTCCCGATGGTCTTCGTCGCCAGCGGGCCGTCACCCGTGACGACCGCGAAGACGGGCGTTTCCTCGGTCACGAGTGCGAGCGGGCCGTGTTTCAGCTCTCCCGAGGCGAACCCCTCGGCGTGCCGGTAGGAGATCTCCTTCAGCTTCAGCGCGCCCTCCAGTGCGACCGGGTAGTGGACGCCCCGGCCGATGAAGAAGTACGAAGGGGCGTCGACGAACTCCTCGGCCACGGCTTCGGCGCCGGACTCGTCGAGGACGGCCTGCACGTCGCCCGGGAGGTCGCGCAGGGCAGAGAGCGTCTCGCGGACGTCGCCCCTGCGCCCGCGCTGGCGAGCGACCGCGAGCGCGAGCAGGTTGAGGGCGGTCTGCTGGGCGGCGAAGGTCTTGGTCGCGGCGACGCCGATCTCGGGGCCCGAACGGATGTACAGCACCTCGTCGCACTCGCGAGCGACCGTCGAGCCGACCGTGTTCGTACACGCGAGCGTCCTGGCGCCCCGGGAGCGCGCCTCGCGGAGCGCACTCAACGTGTCGGCCGTCTCGCCGGACTGCGTGACGCCCACGACGAGCGCGCCGTCGACGGGCGGCGGCGAGGTGGCGTACTCGCTCGCGAGGAAGGCCTGCGCGGGGACGCCGGCCTCGCGGAACAGTTCGGCGCCGTACAGCGCCGCGTGGTAGGAGGTCCCGCAGGCGACAAACTGGACGCGCTCGGGGGCGACGTCTACGTCGAGCGTGACGCGGCCGCCCATCTCGTCGACGCGGCCCTGCAGGCACTGCCGGAGAGCCCGGGGCTGCTCGTAGATCTCCTTCAGCATGAAGTGATCGTACCCTGATTTGCCGGTATCCTCGGGGTCCCAGTCGACCGTCTCGACGGCCTTCTCGACGACCGCGCCGTCGGCGTCCGTGACGGTCCACCCGTCCGCGTCGATGCGGGCGAACTCGCCGTTCTCGAGGTAGACGACTCGGTCGGTGAACTCGCGGAACGCGGGCACGTCGCTGGCGAGATACGTCGCCCCGTCGCCGATCCCCAGCACCAGCGGGTTGTCCCGTCGGGCGCCGAACAGCGTCTCCACGCCGGCGACCGAGACGACGACCGCGAAGCTCCCCTCCAGCCGCGCGACCGCCTCGCGAATCGCGGGCTCGGGGTCCGCTCGGTCGTGCTCCGGGGCCGCGAGGAGGTCCTCGACGAGATGCGGAATGACCTCGGTGTCCGTCGCCGAGCGGAACTCGTGGCCCGCCGCCTCCAGGTCGTCCCGGAGCGCCTGGTAGTTCTCGATGATGCCGTTGTGAACGACGGCCACGGACCCGGTGCAGTCGGTGTGCGGATGGGCGTTGACGTCCGCGGGCGGCCCGTGCGTGCTCCAGCGGGTGTGGCCCATCCCGACGGTGCCACGGGGAGGCTCCCCCTCGGCGGCGGCCGCATCGAGCGCCTCTCGCAGCGCGTCGAGTTCGCCCTCGCGCTTGACTACGTCGATGGCCTCGTCGCCGGGGCCGGTGAGCGCGACGCCCGCCGAATCGTAGCCCCGATATTCGAGCTTCGAGAGCCCGTGGACGAGCGCGTCGAGCGTGTCGTCCCCGCGACCGACACAGCCGATGATGCCACACATCAGCGGACCACCTCGCTGTCTTCGGCGACGCGGCCCCGCACGAGAACGCCGGTGCCGAGGCTGGCGTTCGGACCGACGAGCGCCCCAGATTCGGCCGTGACGCCGCCACACGCCGAGACGCGGTCGGCGAAGACCGCGCCGAGGTCCTGGTCGCGGTAGACGCGGTCGTCGAGCGCCACGTCGGCCGGGCCGCCCGGGACTGTGGTGTTCGCCCCGAGGTCGACGTCCTCGCCGGTGACACACTCGAGCAGCGTCGAGCCGGCGCCGACGCGCGTGTCCGCGTCGAGAACGCTCCGTTCGACGGTCGCGTTCGCCCCGACCGTGACGTTCCGACCGAGCGCCGTGTCCGGGCCGACGACCGCGTTCGGACCGACCTCGCTGTCCGGCCCGACGACGAGCGGCGCGCGCAGCGTCGCGTCCGGGTGGACGATGGCCGACGGGGCGACGTGGAGCGTGTCGTCAGTCTCGGGTTCGTCGATGCGATCGGTGTAGAGCACCTCTCGCGTGACGGTGAGCAGGTCCCAGGGGAAGGTGGCGTCGACCCAGAGGCCGTCCGTGCGGACGCCCCAGACCGGTCGGTCCGCGTCGATCCGCCGCGAGATGGCCGCCGTCAGGTCGAGTTCGCCCTCGCGCTTTGGCGTCTCGGCGAGCGCCTCGAAGATGGCCGGCGTGAACGCGTAGACGCCGGCGTTGATGAGCCGGTACTCCCCGGCGAGGGGCTTCTCGACGAGTTCGGTCACACGGTCGCCGTCGAGCCGAACCGCGCCGAAGGTGTGGGCCTCGGGGTGCTCCATGACGGCGAGCGTCGGCTCCCCGCGGTCGGCGAAGGCCTCGGCCACGTCGGTCACGATGCCGGGGTCGATGACGCGGTCGCCGTTGAGGACGAACATCGGCTCGTCGACCGCGTCGCGAGCCTGGAGGAGGGCGTGGCCGCTCCCGAGTTCCTTCTCCTGGATGGCGTACTCGATGGGCACGTCGCGGTAGGAGGGGCCGAAGTGCTCCTGGACGCGGTCGCGCTTGTAGCCGACGACGAGGACGATGCGCTCGACGTCGGCGTCGACCAGTGTGTCGAGGACGTGTTCGAGGATGGGGCGGTTGCCCGCCGGCAGCATCGGCTTGGGGCGGTTCTTGGTCAGCGGGCGGAGGCGGCGGCCCTCACCCCCCGCGAGGACGACAGCCGTGTCCAGCGTCATGAAGTTACCCAGAATCTGAGTAACTGTAAGTGTTCGGGCGGCCGGGGGACCCGGGACCTCGAGACCCCATCACTCGAGCGGTCCCGGCGTGAACGGGGAACGGAGGTCAACCGGTGCGGTAGCGCTGGATGACCGTCTCGTCGAGTTCGACCCCCAGCCCCGGGTCGGTCGGGAGTGACACGTCTCCGTCCGCCACGTCCAGCGGCGAGGTGAACAGTTGCTCGTACAGCGGAAAGTCGGTCGGGTCGAACTCGAGCCACTGCGTCGCCGGCGACGCGGCCATGACGTGCATCGTCGCGGCGAGTCCGACACCCGTCGTGTAGCAGTGCGGCGAGCAGACCGTATTGAACGACTCGGCGAGCGTACAGATCTTGTCCGCTTCCGTGATTCCCCCACACCGCATCGCGTCGGGCATCACGTAATCGACTGCCTCCGACTCGAGGAGGTCGCGGAATCCCCACTTCGTGTACTCGTTCTCTCCGGCCGCGATCGGCACCTCGAGTTCCCGTCCGAGCGCTGCTATCCCCTCCGCGTCGTACGGCGAGAGCGGCTCCTCGTACCAGTAGACGTCGTACTCCTCGAGCATCCGGCCGACGCGGAGCGCCTCCGGCCGCTCGTACCCGCAGTTCATGTCCACCATCAGAGCCGCGTCGCCGACGGCCTCCCGGATGGCCGCGACGCGTTCCTCGTCGGCGTCGAGCCCCCGTCCGAGGTGCGTTTTGACTCCCGCGAATCCGCGGTCGACGTACGCGGCGGCGCGTTCGGCCATCTCGGCAGGCTCGGCCCAGAACAGGTCGCTCGCGTACGCCTGGAGCTGTCCGCTGCCGCCCGCGTCGCCGCCCAGAAGACGGTAGACCGGCTCGTCGTGGTACTTGCCGGCGATGTCCCACAGAGCGATGTCGACACCGCTCGCAGCGGCGACGCCCTGGCCCTTCTGGTCCCAGTAGAGGTCGTCGGTCAGCATCGCCTGCCAGAGGCGCTCGATGTCGAGCGGGTCCTCGCCGAGGAGGCGCGGAGCGTACTTCTCTTCGACGATCCGCTCGACGATGTACGGCTCGGGCCCCACTCCCTCGCCGATCCCCGTGATTCCCGCGTCGGTCTCGATGACGACGAAGGCCGCCCCCCGCGTCGCTATCTCGCGGTCGCGCGAGAGGCCCAACGGCTCGTCGGTCTCGTACTCCACCCGAACGGTGTCGACGTCGGTTATCTCCATTCGAGTACGCCGTCCATCGGCGGCCGCATAAACGGTCCCGCTGAAATGTACAGCAGTCGTCGCCCGCGTCGGAGGCGGCCCCGCCATCGGTTCGCTCCTCGCTCTTCACCCCTCCGAGTTTAATTGCGATGCACTCCCGGCGAGTAACTATCCGTTAGATATCCTCTGAATTTTCCAAATATTCCGCAATTTTCCAGGTAATTCTCTATTCATTCAAATTATTTAATCTTTCGCTCATGTTCCCGGAGAGTGTTGCTTATTCGGGAGCCCGGGGGGCCGGAGAGTTGTACAGCCTCAGCGCTCCAGGAACGCCCTGGCTGCCTCGAGGCAGGCCGGTTCGTCGGCCACGCTGTCGAAGCCCTCGACGATCCGCTCGCGCTCGTCGTCCGCGGCCATCGCCGCGTGGACGTAGCGTTTGGCGAGACCGAGTGCCTCGGCGGGCGCGTCGTCGACGGCGTCGACGTAGTCCGCGACGGCCTCGTCGAGTTCCGCCGGGGGGACGACGCGGTTGACCAGCCCCCAGTCGCGGGCGGTGTCGGCGTCGACCGGGTCCCCGGTCAGGACGAGATCGAGCAGGCGCTTCTTGCCACAGATGGCCCCGATTCGGGCGACCGCGTACGGCGGGTACGCGCCGATGTGCGTCTCGGGGAGCGCGAAGGTCGCGTCGTCGGTGGCGACCGCGAGGTCGGCGGCCGCGGCGAGTTCGAACCCGCCGCCGTAGGCCAGTCCATCGACCGCCGCGACGACCGGGACCGAGAGTCGCTCTGGCGCGAACAGGGCGTCGTACAGCCGCGTCGCGAGTTCTTCCGGATCGGTCTCCTCGCCGAGCGTGGCGAGAGAGGCGATGTCGTCGCCGGCACAGAAGGCGTCTCCGGCGCCGCCGAGGACGACCACCCGGGCCGCCTCGTCCGCTTCGGCACGGGTGAACGCCTCGTGGAGGTCGGCCAGGCCGGCCATCGTGAGCGCGTTCTTCTTCTCGGGGCGGTCGAGCGTCACGTGGGCGACGCCGTCGCGCAGGTCGTAGCGGATCACGTCCGCCCGCTCGCGCGGCGGGGCCAAAGGCGTTCGGCGGCTCCCGTCGCGGAGCAGCGCCTCTCGCGCGCGACCCCCTCTCGTGGGAGCTGTGGACCTCGGATTCCACGCACGGAGAACGGAGGGCCCGCCTGTGGTATCCAGCCGCCGTAAACGATATTGCCCGGCCACACGTCGCATTCGCGGTGATGCTCCACACGCCCGGACCGCTGCTCACGGTCGACGTCGGCGAGCGTGCGACCAGGGAGACGGCCATCGACGACGTGCTCGAATCGTTCATCGGCGGGCGCGGCGTCGGGACCGCCCTGGCTCACGACCGGATCCCGTTCGACGCCGACCCGTTCGGCCCCGAGAACCGGCTGTTCTTCACGACCGGCCCGCTGCAGGTCTCGAACATGTCCTTTACCGGCCGGATGAACGCCACCGCGGTCTCGCCGCTCACCGACGGCCTGCTGTCGTCGAACGCCGGCGGCTTCATGTCGCGGAACTTCGCCGACACGGGGTACGCGGCCGTCGAACTCGCGGGCGCCAGCGACGACCTCCTTGTCGTCCACGTCACCGACGAGGGCGTCACGTTCGAGCCGGTCCCGGACCTCGCGGGCGCGACCGTCCCCGAGACCGTGAGCTATCTCGAAGCCGAACACGACATCGGCGCCGACCAGACGGCGGTGGTCGGGCCGGCCGGCGAGAACCGGGTCCGGTTCGCCTCCATCATGACCTCCGCGGAGCGCGCGTTCGGCCGCGGCGGCCTCGGCGCCGTCATGGGGGCAAAGGGCGTCAAGGCCCTGACGTTCGAGGGCGACTCGGCCCCCGAACTCGACATCGACGCGACGGGGATGGAGATCCACCGCGAGGCCGCGACGACCGACCACATCATGAAGGAACAGGGGACGGTCGCGGTGATGGACCTCGCCAACGAGATGAACGGCCTCCCGTCGTACTACTTCTCCGAGCAGCAGTTCGAGGGGGTCGAGGGCATCAACGGCGCGGCCGTCGCGTCGAAGAAGTACGAGAAGGGTACCTGCTCTGCGTGCGCGTTCGCGTGCAAGCTCCCCACCCGCGACGAGGCGCGCGGCGTCGAGACCGAGGGGCCGGAGTTCGAGGTGGCGATGGCCTTCGGCTCTAACTCCGGCGTCGACGACATCGTGGACGTGATGGTGTCGAACGACCTCTGTGACCGGCTGGGGCTCGACGCCATCTCCGCGGGCAACACGGTCGCGGCGTACCTCGCCGCCGAGGACGAGTTCGGCAACGAGGAACTCGTCTGGGACCTCGTCGAGAAGATCGCCCGCCGGGAGGGCGTCGGCGACACGCTCGCGGAGGGCATCGACCGCTGTCACGACGACCTCGGCGTCGAGAACTGGTCGGTCAAGGGCCTCGACTTCGCCGCCCACGAGGGCCGCGTCCTCCACGGCCAGGGGCTCTCGTACGCGGTGTCCAACCGCGGCGCCGACCACATGTACGCGACGTTCTACTCCGTCGAGTACCCGCTCGTCGAGGAGTCCGAGGCGGTCGACCCGGACGGCACGCTCGGCAAGGCCGCCCTGCTGGCGGAGCGCGAGAACCTGATGGCGCTGAACGACAGCGGCGTCGTCTGCAAGTTCTCTCGCGACTTCATGAGCCCCGAGCGATACGAGGCGCTGTTCGGCGCCGACTACGCGGACCTGCTCGCCGTGGGCGACCGCGTGGTGACGCTCGAGCGCCACTTCAACAACCAGCGCGGGTTCGACCGCGACGACGACCGGCTCCCCTACGACCTGCCGGACTTCGAGGCCGCGCTCGACGAGTACTACGAGACGCGCGACTGGCGCGACGACGGCACCGTCCCCGACACGCGCGTCGCCGACGCCGCCGTCGCGGGCGACGGGTGAGACACACCGGGGGTCGGTTCCGGCCTCCCGGTATCAGTCCCTGCCCGGTTCGGGCGTCGAGACCCGGTTCGGGTATCGGGAGCCAGTTCGGGTATCGGGGACCAGTTCAGGTATCGGGACCCGTCGGGCATCGCGATTCGATTCGGCTCTCGGAATCCAGTTTCGACACAGAGATCGAGGTACTCGCGCCCGGTCGAGGTGGGTCACCGGCGGTACCAGAGCGGCGCGGTGAGAGCGATTCCGCGGCCGACGCCATGGAACGGCGCCGGGGAGCGGGGGTAGCGCGGCGACCCTCGGCAGCGTGTCGCCACCCGAACGCTTTAGTAATAACCCACAGTTATTTCACCGATATGGAACTGCCGACGGCCGCCGAGTTGCGCGAGCGGCGGAAGACCGACCTCGACATGACCCAGAGCGAGTTGGCCGAGATGGCCGGCGTCTCCCAGCCGCTCATCGCGCGCATCGAGGGCGGCGACGTGGACCCGCGACTTTCGACGCTCCGACGCATCGTCAACGCGATGAACGAGGCCGAGGGCGCCATCAAGCGCGCCGAGGACATCATGAACGAGGACCTCACGTACGTCTCGCGGGACGACAGCGTCGCCGCGGCCATCGACCTGATGGGCGAGGCCGGCTTCTCGCAGTTGCCGGTCGTCGACGGGGGCGGCACGCCGGTCGGCCTCATCTCGAACTCGGACGTGCGCCACTACGACGCCGGCGAGGTGGACGAGGTGCCCATCGCCGAGGCGATGAGCGAGTCCATCGTCACCGTGGGCCGGGACGCCACGCTCGACGAGATCAACGACTACCTCGACCACAACCCCGCCATCATCGTGATGGAAGGCGGCGCGATGGTCGGCATCATCACCGAAGCCGACGTGGCGACGCACCTGCGGTAGCGATATAGCGGTCTGTGTGTCTACGAAGCCCTCGCGCGCTCACAGGTACGGCGGCGGGAGAACTGTCCACGAAGCCCTCGCGCGCTCACAGGTACAGCGCCGGGAGAATCATCTACGAAGCCCTCACTCCCACAGGCACAGCCCCGAAAAACCATCTACGAAGCCCTCGCACTCTCGACCGGCCGGGAGTCGCTGTGCTCCTCACCTCGCTCGCTCCGCTCGCTCGGTTGTGGTGCTTGCTTCCTCCGGGCCGGATCGAGAGCGCTCGCCCTTCGATTCCACCAGGTCCGCCGTCGGTCAGTCGGCTGGTGTCGGCCTCACACCTCCCCAGCCACCTGCAGTGCTCGCCGTGCTCACTCCGTTGCGCGCGGCTGTGCGCTTCGTCCCTCGCGCGCTGGCGACGGCTGGCCTTCGGCACAGCCGCCAGCGCGCGCCCGCTCGACTGACGGACTTCACTGAGATATCGTGGAAATTTCTACATAATTTGATTAATTCATGGAATATATTCACTTTATAAGTCAAATTTCAATTTTATTTCACTTATATATCTGGTCCCGCATCCCGTCGTGGGTGATGTCGTTAATCACCACCGAGTGCAGGAACTCGCCGGGGAGCAGAGAGCCCCCGATTCAGGAGAGCGTCATTCCGCGGATGTCGACAGTCGCCTCGCCCTCCGTGTCCTCGACGTGCCCGATGACGCGTCCGTCAGTCGCCGCCACGACCGCCTCGGCCTCGTCGGGGGCGAGCGCCGCGACGAAGCCGGTGCCCATGTTGAACGTGCGGTGCATCTCCTCGTCGTCGACGTTGCCCTCGGCCTGGACGAAATCGAACACCGGGTCGGCGTCGAACGGGTCGTCGACGACGTAGCGGAATCCACCCAGGCGGGTCAGGTTGGTCCAGCCGCCGCCCGTGACGTGTGCGGCGGCGTGGGCCCCGGCCTCTCGGAGGGGCTCGAGGAGGTCGGTGTAGATGCGGGTCGGCTCCAGCAGCACGTCGCCGATGCGCGGTGTCTCGCCGTCTTCGACGCGAGAGCAGTTCGGCTCGCCGTACTCCGCGACGGGGAACGGATCGGTGTACGCGTGCTCGCGCGTGGTCGCCTGCCGCGCGAGCGTGAGCCCGTTCGAGTGGATGCCCGAGGACGGGAACCCCACCAGGGCGTCGCCCGCCTCGGCCTCGCCGGGGAGCAGGTCGTCGTCGGTCGCGAGGCCGGCGCAGGTACCGGCGAGGTCGAGCCCCGTCACGACCTCGGGCATCACGGCCGTCTCGCCGGCGACCAGTTCGATGTCGGCGGCCTCACAGCCCGCTCGCAGGCCCTGGCCCACCTGCTCGGCGAACGCCTCGTCGGGTTCGTCGACGGCGAGGTAGTCGACGAAGGCGACCGGCGTGACGCCGGCGGCGGCGAGGTCGTTGACGTTCATCGCGATGCAGTCGATGCCCACCGTCGAGTAGTCACCCAGCGCCTCTGCGACGAGCAACTTGGTGCCGACCCCGTCGGTCGCGAGCGCGAGGTAGCGGTCGCCGATGTCGAGCAGGCCGGCGTAGTCGCCCGAGACCCCCTCGGCGGCCCCCACGAGCGCGGCGGTAGCGGCCTCGCTCGCGTCGATGTCGACGCCGGCCTCGGCGTAGGTCAGTCCCTCCTCGTCGGCGTCGTCCTGCTGGCCCGACGCGTCTCCGTGGTCCTCGTCCGGTGGGTCGCGCCCGTCCGGTGTGTCATGCCCGTCCGGTCTATCGCGCCCGTCCAGCGTGTCGTCCCCATCCGCGCCGCGGTCGGTCATGAGAGAGCGAGCGACCGACGCCCGCAAAGACGTGTCGGTCGGCGGGCGCCGTCAGCGGGCGAATCCCGGCCCCGAACCAATCGCAAAAGGCTTATGCGAGTTTTGGCCCCCGGTTGGAGCAATGAGTCAGCCGTCCAAGTCCATCTCGGAGCAACTCGAGGAGGTCGAGTTCCCGACCGACGCGCTCCGGGATTACTACCACATCCCCGTGGTCGCCGCCCTGTTCGCGTTCATGTTCTGGGTGCGGGCGCGCAACTGGAAGGCGTTCGTCACCGGGAACGAGGTTCTGTTCAGCGGGAACGACGCCTACTACCACTACCGGATGGTCCAGTACACGGTCAATCACTGGCCCGATACGATGCCCTACGACCCGTGGACCAGCTTCCCGACCGGGACGAGCGTGGGGCAGTTCGGTACGCTGTTCGACCAGCTCATCGCCACCAGCGCGCTCATCTACGGGCTCGGCTCGCCCACGGAGTTCCAGGTCAAACTGGCGACGCTGTTCGCGCCGGCCGTCTTCGGCGCGCTCGCGGTCATCCCGACCTACTACCTCGGCAAGCGCCTCGGCGGTCAGTCCGGCGGCGTCATCGCGGCGCTCATCCTGGCGCTGACGCCCGGCCAGTTCCTCACCCGCTCGCTCGTCGGCTTCGCCGACCACCACGTGGCCGAGACCCTCGCCATGGCCGTCTCGGTCGTGCTCGTCCTCATCGCGCTCGAAGTGGCGGTTCGCGACCGCCCCATCTGGGAGCTGTTCACCGAACGGGAGTGGGAGGCGCTGCGCCCGACGCTGCTCTGGTCGGCGCTCGCCGGCCTCGCAATGGGACTCTACATCTGGGTCTGGCCGCCCGGCGTCTTCCTCGCGGGCATCGTGGCCGTCTTCCTCGTCCCCTACCTGCTCGGCACCTACCTCCGCGGACACAGCCCGGACCACGTCGGCATCGTCGGAACGGTGATGATGATCGTGACGGCGGTTGTGGCGATAATCCCGATCAACGAGTTCGGGTTCTCCGCGACGAACTTCTCCATCGCACAGCCGTTCGTGCCGGCGGCGGCAGCGCTCGGCTGTGTCGTCATCGTCGGCGGGAGCCGCCTCTGGGACGGCCTCGACCGTGACCTTCCGCGAGCGGCGTTTCCGGCGGCCCTGGTCGGCGCGGGACTGGTCTTCGTCGGCCTCGTCGCCGTCGTTCTGCCGGACGTGTTCCAGTTCTTCCGGAGCCAGTTCCTCCGCGTCGCCGGCTTCGGCGCGACCCAGACCGCACAGACGGTCGCCGAGGCGACGCCCGTACAGAACCCCGGCCAGTTCGTCTACAGCGCGTACGGACTGGCGTTCTACACCGCCGCCGCGGGCGCCCTCTACCTCGCCTACCGGTCCCTGCGGGAGGACCACATCGACCCAGTCGGCGTGTTCGTCGTCATCTGGTCGCTGTTCATGCTGGCCGCGGCGTTCACCCAGCGGCGCTTCGATTACTATCTCATCCTCTCGGTCTGTGCACTGAACGCCTTCCTGGCAAAGCAGGTGTTCGAGCTGCTCGACGCGGACCAGCTCGCACGCGATATCACGAACATCAAGGGATATCAGGTCCTCTCCATCGCGGCCGCATTACTCATCATCACGGCCCCCCTGGCGATCCGTCCCGGCGCCGGATCCGCGAATGTCATCGACCAGTCGGCGGGGAACTCGCCCGGGTCGGTCCAGGCCTGGCAGCCGGGGCTGTCCTGGCTCGACGAGCAGACGCCCGAGGAGGGAGAGTGGGGAGCGAACCCCGAGTCCGCGCTCGAGGAGGGCAAGTACGGCGTCTACGAGAAGACCGACGACTTCAACTACAAATCGGGTGACTACGGCGTCCTCTCCTGGTGGGACTACGGCCACTGGATCACAGTGCTCGGCGACCGAATCCCGAACGCCAACCCGTTCCAGCAGAACGCCGAGTACGCTGCCAATGTGCTGCTCTCGACCAACGAGTCGTACGCCCGCGAGTCGATGGCGAACACGGGCGGCGACGGCGAGCAGACCCGGTACGTGATGCTCGACTGGCAGATGGGCCTCGCCGGCACCATCAAGTTCAGCGCGCCGGCGGCGTGGCAGCGCCGGTACGTCGTCGACAACAGCACCGGCGAGTTCCTCGTCGAGAAGTACAGTGGAACGCGCCCCGACAGGCAGGGCGTCCGAGCGCTCCGTGCGACCGACCTGCGACAGTCCATCTACCTCGCCCGACAGACCCAGGACGGGTTCAGACTCGTCCCGAACCGGCGCGGCCGGCCGATTCGATACGCCGTCCAGTCCCAGCGGTCCATGGCCAGCTTCCGGACGCGGCTCTACCAGTATCACGGGAGCCGCGCGACGCCGACCTACCGCGACGGGAGCGTTCTGGTCGCGGACTGGGAACGACTCAGCTACGGCGGCGGTGACCGTTCGCTGCCCGTGCTCACCGGTTCGACGCGGCCGGTCCGGACGTTCCCCAACATGAGCGCGGCCGAGCAGTACGTCCGCCGCGACGGGACCGCACAGATCGGCGGCGTCCTCGGGAAGCCCAGCGAACCCGTCCCGGCGCTGGAACACTACCGGCTGGTCTGGGCCTCCGAACGAACGCGTCCGACGCCGTTCGGGCGAGCCTTCATCTTCTGGAGCCGCCAGAGCGGCCAGCGGGTCCGGCCGGGCATACTCCGCAGTCTGAGCGAGCCGTACCTGAAGACGTTCGAGCGCGTCGAGGGCGCGACGGTCCGGGGCGAGGGGCCGGCGAACGCGACCGTTACCGCGAGGGTGCAGATGCGCATGCCGACCAACAACCGGACGTTCACCTACGAGCAGCAGGCCCGGACGGGGCCCGACGGCGAGTTCACCATGACGCTGCCGTACTCGACGACGGGGTACGACCAGTTCGGCCCGAAGAACGGTCACACGAACGTCTCCGTCCGCGCGACCGGCCCGTACACCATCGCGACGCCGCCGCAGATCAACGAGTCCGGCATCGTCCGGTACCGGGCGAACGTGACCGTCACAGAGGCGCAGGTCCTCGGCGTCAGCGACAAGCCGGTGACCGTGACGCTCGAGGGGACCGTCGTCAGAGAGTTCGCCGACAACGGCACGAACTCGTCGGACGCACCGCCGACGAACGGCACGAACTCGACGGACGGCTCGGACGGGGACGGGAACGGAACCTCGTCGACGTCGACGCCGACCCCGACGGCGACGCCAACCCAGGCGCTCGCGCCGCCCGCGCGGCTCTCGGCGCCGCTCGCGTCGCTGGTGTCTCTTCCGTAAGATGGCGGAGCCCGAACCGGAGGCAGACACCGCCGTCGCCGGGGGCGAGACGGTCCTGCCGTGGTGGCTGTCGGTCTACCTGAAGGGGGCCGCGATGGGCGCCGCCGACACCGTCCCCGGCGTTTCCGGGGGGACAGTGGCGCTCATCGTCGGCGTCTACGAGCGGCTGGTGACCGCCATCACGGAACTGGATCCGCTGGCGGTGTTCCTGCTCGGCGACGTCCACACCAGCGCCGGGCGCGCGCGACTGGTCGAGCGCCTCGGCGAGATGGAGATTCCCTTCCTGCTCGCGCTCGGCGCGGGCATCGCGACCGCCGTGGTGACCCTGTCGCGCGTGCTGGAGGTCGCCCTCACGGAGCATCCGGCGCCGACGTTCGCCTTCTTCTTCGGCCTCATCGCCGCGAGCGCGGTCGTCCTCTACAGTGAGGTCGACGTCCGGAGCCCCCGCAGGCTGGCGGTCGCCGCCGCCGGCGTCGTCGCGGCGTTCCTCCTGACGGGACCCATCGCAGCCGCCCTGCCGCCGACGCTCCCGGTCGTCTTCGTCGCTGGCGCGGTCGCCGTGACCGCGATGATCCTGCCCGGCATCAGCGGCTCGTTCCTGCTGCTCGTGCTCGGCCAGTACGAGTTCATGGTGACGACGCTGGGTGACTTCGTGGGCGCGCTGTTCGCGCTCCTCACGGGCGGGGCGGGGACCGACCTCGCCGGTCCCGGGGGCGTCGTCGTGACGTTCTGTGCCGGCGCCGCGGTCGGCCTCCTGACGGTCGCCCACGTCATCCGGTGGGCGCTCGACCACTACCGGGCCGCGACGCTGACCTTCCTCGTGAGCCTGATGGTCGGGGCACTCCGGCTGCCCGCCCGGGAGATCGCCGACGCCACCCCGCGGTTCACGCCGGGAGCCATCGCGCTGCTCGCCGGCGCGGGACTCGCGGGCGCCGTCCTCGTGCTGGGACTCGACCACGTCACCGCGGATCTCGGGCTGTGAATGCCCGACGGAACCGCGACCCGGGACGGCCCCCTCGCTCGCCTGCTCGCCCGGCTGTTCGGCGGCGAGGCGGACGTCGTCCGGAACCGGACCTTCCAGGTGCTCCTGCTCGGGAGCGTCATCTCGCCGATGGGGTCGTCGGTCGTCTCGCCCGTGCTCGAGTCACTCGCAGTCCCGTACGGCGTCTCGGTCGCGCGTGTCGGGCTGTTGATGGCCGCGTTCACGGCCCCCTCCATCGTCGCCATCCCGCTCGTGGGCGCGCTCTCGGACCGCATCGGGCGGCGTCCGGTCCTCGCAGCGGGGCTCGCGCTGTTCGGCGTCGCGGGCGGCGCGGCGGCGTTCACGACCGACTTCCGGGTCGTCGTCGCGCTCCGACTCGTGCAGGGGCTCGGCTACACGGGCATCGGCCCGGTACTCATCGCCAGCGTCGGCGACCTGTACGGCGGCGAGCGCGAGGCCACCGCACAGGGGGTGCGCTTTGCCACGGTCGGCCTCTCGCTGGCAATTTTCCCGGTTCTGGCCGGCCTCCTGGTGGCTCGTGACTTCCGGCTTCCCTTCCTGCTGTTCCTGTTCGGCCTGCCCGTGGCGGTCGTGGTCCTGCTCGTCTTCCGGGAGCCGACGCGAGCGGGACGCGAGAGCGGGGGCGAGGACGGGGACGGGAGCAGGGAGGGGACCAGCCAGGAGCCGGAGGCCACCGTGGGCGCGCTCTTAGAGCGCCTGCGCGACCCGCTCGTTCTCGCGGCGCTCGTCGGGCGGGCAGTGCCCTCCTTCTGCTGGTTCGCCTTCCTCACGTACGCCTCCGTCGTGACGGGTCGCCTGCTCGGCGGCTCACCAGGCGTCGCGGGGCTGGTCGTCGGCCTCGCCAGTCTCGGGTCAGCGGTCGGAGGCACGCAGGTCGGCCGCCTGACGGCCACCGTCGAGGGCCGCGGGGCACCCCTCGCGGCGATGATGACCGTCTGTGGCGTCGGTCTGGCGGTCTTCGGCCTCGCGCCGACACTCCCGGCCGCCGGAGTCGGCGCGGCGCTCGTCGGTGTCGGGTTCGGGACCGTCCTCACGCTCTACCGGTCGACCGTCACGGGCCTCGCCGATGCGAGCGCCCGCGGCGGCCTCGTCAGCGCCGGCGAGTCCGCCGGCCGCGTGGGCTCGACGACGGCGCCGCTCGTGCTGGGCGGACTCATCGCGGCCGGCGCCCCCGCCGTCGGGTTCGAGGCCGCCGTCCGGTACGTGCTGGTCGGCACGGCTGTCGCGGGGGTGTGTGCCGGCGCGGGCCTCGGCCTCCTCGCCGGCCGGGCGTACTCGCGGGCGGCAGATATTCGGTGAAATGTCCAGATAATATTTCAAATGCGTCTATTAAATTCGAATTTGATACTTAATCTCGTAAATGTCAGAATATATCGAGAAACCTCCCACCAGTACCGTCGGCTCTGCAACCGACGGACGGCCGGATTCGTCTCTGGAGTGCTCGGTCCCCCATCTTCTGATACGATTCGGCGGCCGCGGGGTCCCGCTCTCTGATACGATTCGGCGGCCGTGGCTGCACGGCGGGCGCGTATCGGGCGGAAGACCGGGTCGGTAGACGCCCGCCCGAGTCGGCAGCGGTCGAGGGGGGTTCCCCGCACGGGCAGCCGGTCACCTGTCGAATCCGAACGTCTCCGGTTCGTGTGCCCCGAGTTCTTCGTCCAGCGCCGCACGCAGTTCGTCCGGGTCGGGCGTGGCCCGGGTCGGGTCGATGCGATGTTCCGCGAGCCACCGGTAGCGGATCTATCCCGACTGATCGATCAGAAAGCAGGAGCGGCGAGCCCGACGGAACAGTTTGAACGTGCGGTACTCGACGCCGAACGCCTCCGCGACGGCGAGGTCAGTGTCCGCGTAGAGGGGGAACTGCAGGTCGAGTCGGTCGATGAACCGCCGGTGGGTCGCCGCCCGCGACTTGCTGATGCCGACGAGGTTGAATCGGTCGTCGGCCGCGAACCAACCGTAATCCCGGAACGAGCACCACTCGTCGATGCAGTCGGGACTGAAATCGTTCGTGTAGAACGCCAACAGCACTGGAGCCTCCTCGAGCAACGACTGGAGCGAGGTCTCCTCCGTGGTGCCGTCGGGGGCGACGAGCGGCGCGGTGAACCGCGGAGCGTCCATCCCCACCTCGAGGGGAGTCGTTCGGGCCATATGCCCGAAACCCCGGGAGCGGGCTTAATTGTTGCCAGCATTCCCTCCAGCTTCGATTCGGAGCGACCGGAACCACCCCACCACGGCGGTCAGGTTCAGTTTCGGTTCTCGATTTCGCTCGGGCCTCGTCGGTGTATCGGGGTATCGGTGATGCCCTCCAGGCGTACGAGCGGCCGAGGACTCCGGGTGTACCAGCGACCGAGGACTCCGGACGTGGCTACCGAGAACCGACCGTCGCGTGCGCCCCGTCCGGAACAAGGGCCCAATGTGAGGCCACGCTCGACCACTTCCACCCCGCTGCCGAACCATTAAACAGCGCGGCGGTCGAACCATTCGGGAGAGCATCGATGCGTCTCGACGAGTTCATGGACGGGCTGGACGACGGGACGGCGGCACTGAAGCGCCAGCTCGCCGAGGAGAAGTCCTACGCCATCACCGACCACCTCGAAGCGGTCGAGCAGCGCTTCGACGAGGTGGCCCAGGGTGACTCGCTGTTTGGCTCCACCTCGCCCTCGATCTTCGTCGGGCGGAGCCAGTACCCGGACGTGTCCGCGGGCGTCCTCGCGCCCGTCGGCGACGAGGCGAACGCCGAGCGGTACGAGACGGGGAGCCACTGGTACCGCGAGGGGTTCGGCATCGAGGACGTCTTCGAGGCGCGGACGAACCTGCTCAACTCCACGCAACGGACGAACGTCCACGTCGCCGACGAGTGGACGGGCTTTACGGGCGTCCAGCGCGAGGTCGCCATCGCCGACCGCCCGGTCGACGTGGAAGTCGGTCTCGACGGCCCGCTCGACCTGGACCTCGATGTCGGGTTCGACGACATCGCGACGCCCACCGGCCCGCGCGCACAAGCCGAGCACGCCGAACTCGCCGAGAATCCGCACGTCCCTCGCGCCGTCGAGAAGACCCTGGAGGACGACGACTGGAAGGCAGAGGGCGCGATGGCCTACCTCTACAACCGCGGCTTCGACGTCTACGACGTGAAGACCATCCTGTCGGCCGGCGCGCTCGGGCAGACCCAGGAGCGCAAGATGGTCCCGACGCGGTGGTCCATCACCGCCGTCGACGACACCATCGGCGGCTTCCTCCGGGGCGGCCTCCGGAACGCCAACACCGTCGACGAGGTGGAGGTCTGGTACAACGAGTTCCTCGGCAACCGCTTCTGGGTGCTGCTCGCACCGGGCGACTGGGAGTTCGAACTGGTCGAGATGAAGGCTCCCGGCAGCGTCTGGAACCCCCACGAGGACCGCGGCTACCGCATCGCCGCCGACCGCGAGGGGTACGAGGGCCGGACGACGTACGTCGACGAGACCTCCGGGGCGTACTACGCCTCACGGCTCGGCGTTCTCGAGCACCTCCGCGAGCGCGACCGGCAGGCGAAGGTGCTCGTCCTCCGGCATGTCACGGAGGACTACTGGGGCCCCGCCGGGGTGTGGCAGGTCCGCGAGACCGTCCGCAACGCCTTCCGCGACGGGCGACCCGGTGTCGCCGAGACCTTCCACGACGCCGTCCGCGAGGTGAGCGAACGGCTCCCCATCTCGATGGACGCGCTCCGGCGGAACTCGGAGATGGTCGCCGGCCTCCAGTCGACGCTGACCGCGTTCGAAGACGAGGGGACCGAACCGGGCGGAACGGTCGGCGACAGCGAGCGCGTCGGCAGCCAGAGCAACGGCTCCAGCGACGCCGGCACCACGCTCTCGGATTTCGAGTGATTACTCGCCGCGCTCGGCGTGACGTTCGCCCCCACAGGGCCCGGGGCCGCCGGCGGCCGGACGGCCGACGAGGACGGTCACGGCCACGTAGCTCACGAGCACGACCGACAGGGTGGTGATGATTTCGTCGACGAGCGGCGTCGTGGGGAGGAGCCCCGCGTCGCTGAGGACCCACGGTCCGCCGAGCGCACTGCCGGTGAGAAGGACGCGGACGACGGTCGGCACCCGTACCAGTGGACCGGCTCGAACGGCGACGCGCTCGAGCGCGAAGCCACCCACCACGAGCGCCGCGAGGAGACCGAGCTGGACGGCTGTCGGGAGGGTCACGCGCGACCACCCTCCGACGCGACGCGGTCGCCGGCCCAGAGATAGCGCCGCCGGTCAGTTCCCGACGCGGCGTACACCTCGTGGTCGCCTCGGCGGTCGTCGTCGCGCCGGATGTCGACATCCTCGAACCGCGGAACGAGCCCGGCCGCGAACCAGAAGCTCCGCCGGTCCTGACACTGGTAGTGGAGGTGGGGTTCGGTCGAGATGCCGGAGTTCCCACACTCGCCGACAACGTCGCCTCGCCGTACCTCGTCGCCTGGTTCCACCGCCACACTCCCCTCACGCAGGTGGCCGAGCAGACTGTACTCGCCGCCGTGGTGCTCGATGACGACGTGGTTGCCGGCGATCTTCCAGGTCCGCCATTCCACCCAGCCTGTCCCCGGCACGGGGTGATCGCGCAGCCCGTCCTCGGTGGCCACCACCGTCCCGTCGGCGGGCGCCCTGACGGGCTCGCCGTAGGCGTAGTAGTCGGTCAGTTCGTCGCCGTCGCGCTCGTGAGTCGACCCCTCGTCGTCGGTGACGAGGAAGTCGTAGGCGTAGCGCTGGGAGACGATCCCCCACGAGTGAGAGGTGGGCTTGGTGACGCCACCGTTGACCGTCGTCCACTCGCCGTCGAACGGCGCCGCGAGGCGCGTCTCGGGGACGTGCCGGTCGCGGTCGGGGAGCCGTCCCAGGTAGCGGACGTAGGCCCCGGCCGTTCCGGCGAGCTGGAGCGCCTGCGCCAGGAGTCCCCACGGCGTGACGGCAAAGCGGAGGTTGCCGAGGACGAACCGCGCCCGCTCGGCGAGTGAGGCTTCCTGCTCGTAGCCGTCCTCGGCGGTCGAGACGGTGGCGAGGATGATCGGCAATACACCTCCGAGCAGGAAGAACACGTCGTCGTACGGGTCGAGCGGCGGAATCCGGTTCGCGAGAAGTCCGAGACCGAACAGAACCCCCACGAGAGCGAAGCTGTTCCGGTTGGCGAGCCACTCCACGACGCGCCGTGCCCCGGAGCGGTCCGGGGGCGGCGTTCGGTCCGGTCTGGACGCGAGCGCCTCGGTGTTCGTGTCCTCACGCATCGATCCAGCATGGTTGCGCCGGGACATTAGCCGTTCTGCGAAACTCAATTCACAAGTCTTGGTAGCAATCACCAGGAAACGGCAGCACGGCCGGGACTGTCGAGCCTTCTCGCGTCGGTAGCCTGATTGTGCCGTCACCGCATCGGTCGGGTATGCCCGGGAACGGCGAGCAATCGAGACCGCGGGAGGCATTCTCGCTGCTCGGACACGATCTCCGGCTGGACATCCTCCTGGCGCTGCTGGACCACTGGCAGGCCGCCCGGACGGAACCGCGGCGCTACTCCGACCTGATGCGGGCGGTCGGATTGCAGGACAGCGGCAAGTTCAACTACCACCTCGGCCGGCTCCGCGGGGTCTACGTCCGGAAACGCGACGACGGCTACGTGCCGACCGCGGCGGCGACGGCGCTCTACCGGGCCGTCCTGGCTCATCGGCCGACGAGGGGGACCGCGTCCGTCGAACTCGATCCCGGACTCACGTGTCCGGCCTGCGGGGCCGACATGGCCGCCGAACACGAGGCCGGATTCCTCTCGCTCCGCTGTCCGGCGTGTGACGACCTCGAGGCAGCCTTCACCTATCCGTTTCCGGAGAACGGGCTGGAGGGTCGCCCTGGTGCGGCCGTCGTCCGAGCGGCGTACGACCGGGCGCGTGCGGAGATCGGACTGGCGCGGCGGGGCCAGTGTCCAGACTGTGGTGGTCGCACTAGCCGGACGGTCGACCTGCCGCCGACCAGTGACGGTCGGTCGGTCACCATCGACTGTGGCACCTGCACCTGGGGCGTCGAAACGGGGATCCTGTTGCCGGTACTATCCGCGCCCCCCGTCGGCGGGGCGCTGTCGGCAGTCGGCCTCTCAGCCGACGCGTTCGCCTGGAAACTCCCGACTCCAGAGACGGCAGTCGTCGACGCCGACCCCTGGCAGGCAGAACTGCGTATCGAGGGCCCGGACGGGACCGCGACGGTGACCATCGACGGCGACCTCCACGTGCGAACCGTCGAACACCCCCGGAACGAGTGACGCCGCCGGGAGACGCCGGCGGGCAAATAAGCAGATTAATACGATTTTCTCCAGTAATTATCCGATTTTCTGGATAAAGTCTAAATTTTTACGGTAATTTGATTTTAATACAAATATACCGAATCGAGCGGGGCTCACTTCGCGGTGTCCAGATTCGCCCACGCCGCGTCCACGAGTTCGCCGGTATCCGCGACGATGTCGGCCATCGCCTCGTCGTCCGGGGCCATCCCGACCAGGCGGGCGATGCGCATGATGGAGACGTGGTAGACGGTCTGGACGCCGGGTTCCTCCTCCCAGATGACGACGTTGCAGGGGAACAGGCCGCCGATGCGGTCGTCGCTGGCATCCAGCGCCCGGTCGGCCATGTTCGGGTTGCAGGCGCCCAGCACGTAGTAGGGGTCGCGGTCGGCGCCGATCTTCTCTCCGAGCAACTCGGAGGGCGAGAACTCCGTCGCGACGCCGAATCCCTCCTGGGTGAACGCCTCGCGGACGTGCTCGATGGCCGCCTCGTGGTCCATATGCAGGGTCGCGCGCTTCTCGCCGATGTCCTCGCCGTCCAGCCGCGCCGGGTCGATGGGGAGCGTCATACGTCTCCGGAGAGGCGCGTCGGCAGAATAAGCGTTCCCACAGTCCCGTATCGTCCTGCAAATACGCAACGGACGATGCTCCCTCGGGGTGACGGCCTGAGTACGCAACGGACGATGCTCCCTCGGGGTAGCAGTCGACCGGTCTGCTCCAGCCACGGCTCCGGAGAGAATCGG
>JBDGSA010000143.1:0-17069 GCA_042217755.1 Haloglomus sp.
ATGGTGAGCGACTGGTAGACGCCGTCCGGCGTGTTGTCCTCGTCCAGCCACACCCGCGTCGGTTCGTGCGGGTCGTACTGCTTCTCCTTCCGGGACCGGATGGACCGCATCACCTCGTTGTGCGCGTCCATCCCCTTGCCCCGTTCGTACACCTCGGGCGTCGGCTCGCTCATTGGCGTCTCTATCGCGTCGCCGGGTAAATCGGCTTCGGCTGAGACCCCTCGCTGTGGGTCGGCGCTCGCCGGCCCTCGATCGGGGCCGTCTCCCGACGGACCACGACGTTGCGGCCCGTTGCCGCCGGATTCGTCGCCGTGCTGTGCTACCGGCTGGTCGCGGCCGCGTACGGACGCCGAATCGGGAGTGCGACTGGCATCGCGGTCGTGCTGGGGACGGGCGTCGGCTTCTGGGCGGCGGTCCCGAAGCGGCACGCTCTGACCGCCGCGCTCGCACTGCTCGCGGCGTTCTGGCTCTATCGGAGTCGCGCACTCGCCGACGACGGCACCGGCGGCACCGGCGGCATCAGCGACGTCGGTCACGCCGACGTCCGATACCGGGCCGGCGCGTACGCCTGTGTCGGCGTAACCGCGTGGGTCGCGGCACCCGAGGGAGCAATTCTGGGGCTGGCTGTCGCTGCGGCGGACCTCGCCACAGCCCGCCGTGGCGACCTCGAACCGCGCGCACTACTCGTCGTCGGCGTCGTGACGGTGGTCGCGTTTCTGCCCTTCGTCGCGACGAACCTCGCGATAGCGGCCGATCCGCTCCAGCCGCCCCGGCGGCTCCCCCCCTACGACGGGTCGATGGCGGACGGCGGGGGAGAACGAGGAGGCCAAGCCGGAGCAGGTTCCGGCGGCTCGTTCGGCGCGGTGACGGTCGCGGGAACCGTCCTGGGGCGGTTCGTCCGGGGTGCGACGGTCGCGGTGACGCGGCCGGACCAGGTGTTTGCGACCTTCGTGCGCACGGGCTACACGACCAACGCCCGGAGCGGCGTAGAGGCCATCCTCGGGGCGAATCTCTCCCTTCTCGAGTCCACGCCGCTGTTCGGGGCGTTACTCGGGACGGTCGCGGTCGGCTCGCGGCGCCTCGCGGATCGACTCGAGGGGAGCGCGTCCCCGAGTGCCCCTGCAATCCGGGTCGTCGACGCGTTTGCCGTCGCGTACGCCGTGTTGCTCTCGCTAGCCTACATTCCCCGGCTCCCGATACACGCCACCATCACCGTCCGCTATCTCGTACCGATGTATCCGCTACTGGGCTACGCTGTCGTCCGCATCCCGGCCATCCGGCGGGCTATCGAGCACCGCGGCGCCTGGGGGGCGTGGACTTACGCCGGGACGGTCCTCGTCGGCGGGCAGGCCCTCTTCGCGATGCTCGCGCTGCAGGAGAGCGCCGTCGGCGAGTCGATGCAGACCCACGCGGTCATCAACCTCGGGTTAGCGACGCTGCTGGCGGCGTGGGTCGTCGCCGCGACACTCGCGCCCCGAAACGGCGATTCGGACCGCTCTGACCCGAGCCACTACGACACGGCCGGCGCCGTCCTTCTCGGTCTCGCGGCCGGCGCCGGGACCGTCCTCGTCCTCCTCGCCAGTGTCGCGTACTTCCCGACCGGCGGCTTTCTCCTCCCAGTCGTTCCGGCGCTCTGAGGCACGGTCGCCCGCGGGCCGGCGGTCTGCTCGGGTCGCTTCGTCAAGTTTTCACCACCCGCCACGCAACCGGCGACATGGACCGTCTCCGTCAGTCCCTGCTGGACGCTCCGATCATCGAGAAGGACGGCTATCACTACTTCGTCCATCCCATCAGCGACGGCGTTCCGATGCTCCGTCCCGAACTTCTCCGCGAGATCGTCATCAGCATCATCCGGAAGGCAGACCTCGACGTCGACAAGATCGTCACGCCCGCCGCGATGGGCATCCACATCTCCACGGCCGTCTCGCTGATGACCGACATCCCGCTCGTCGTCGTCCGCAAGCGACGGTACGGCCTGGAGGGCGAGGTCCCGCTCTCGCAGGTGACTGGCTACTCCGAGTCCGAGATGTACATCAACGACGTGGAAGCGGGCGATCGCGTGCTCGTGCTCGACGACGTGCTCTCGACCGGCGGCACGCTGACGGCCATCACGGGTGCGCTCAACGAAATCGGCGCCGACGTCGTCGACATCGTGGCAGTCATCAAGAAGGTCGGCGGCGAGAACGAACTCGAGGCTGAGACCGACTACCAGGCGAAGACGCTGATCAACGTCGATGTCGTCGACGGCGAGGTCGTCATCGTCGACGAGGACGGCGACGGCTGAGGCACCGCTGGCGGTAGTCTACGAGGATATTTCGGCTGATATCCGGGGGATAGAGGAAGAAAGAAGAGATTATCGACGAAACGCGACGACAACCGAGTAATAGCGGGAAGTGGATTTGAACCACCGATCTCCGGGTTATGAGCCCGGCGGAATCTCCTGGCTATCCCATCCCGCTACCGCGACGTAATCGGCTACCCCGGTTAAGGGTTGTGCTATCGCCGTCGGAGTGGAAGGAAGTCACACACGGCGAGCGTCCGCGAGCCGGGTCGCCGGTCGTGGATTCAAGTCTCCGGTCGCTGGCGGTGGGTTCAGGTCTCCGGTCGCTGGCGGTGGGTTCAGGTCTCCGGTCGCTGGCGGTGGGTTCAGGTCTCCACGTCGTGGACGCGCCACGTCACCAGGCTCTCAGCGACGTAGTTGATGGTGAGGCCGGCGCCGATGCCGACGACGTTGGCGATCGTCGGCCAGACGTCGCCGCCGGCTACCAGGAGCCGGATGTCCGTCCACGAGGTGAGGACGTAGAGCGTGACGAACGCGACCGCGAGCCCGACCGACCGGACGAGGTGTGACTTGATCCATCGCCGGACGAGGGCGAGCGCCCCCGCGCCGCCGTGGTCGGCGAAGGTCCAGTTGTCGTTGAGCAGGAACATCAGCGTGATGGAGGCCTCGGCGCCGATGGCTTTCGCGACGAGGGGCTGGCCGGCCAGCGGCGGCCGGACGACGAATCCGGCGGTGAGCAGTGCGACGAGTACCGTCTCGAGCGAGGCGCCGGCGACGCCGACGGAGACGAACTGGCCGATGCGTCCGGCCGAGGCGAGCGCCCGGAGACGGGCGCGCAGGAGGTCGGCGACGCTCATGGGCTGCGCTCGCGATTGCGGTCGACGAGTGCGGTCTCGTCCGTGCGCCGGCGCGCGATGGCATCGTGCAGGCGGCTGTTCTGCAGGCGCTTTGCGCGGTGCCGGGCGACGAACAGGGCGGTGCCGAGCGAGACGGCCGTCTCGACGGGGTCGACGGTCGAACCCGGCTGGTCCTCCCACTCGATGGGGACCTCGCGGACGCGGAGGCCGAGGGCGCCAGCCATCGCGATGAGCTCGACGTCCCAGGCGAAGCCGGCCTCGTAGAGGTGAGCCCGCACCCGTGCCCAGGCGTCGGTCGAGATGGCCTTCGCGCCGCACTGGTAGTCGTAACACCCCGCGTCGAGCAGGCGGCGCGCGAGCCACGCGAAGGCGTCGCCGAGACGGCGGCGAGCGAACGTCTGGTGACCGACCACCTCGGCGTCGGGGTGGCGCCGCGAGCCGACCGCGAGGTCGGCCCGCCCGTCGAGCACCGGTTCGGCAACGGCCGCGAGGCTCTCGGGTGGGGTGGAGCCGTCGGCGTCGGCGAAGGTCAGCACGTCGACCTCGTCGGCGAGTGCCTCGAAGCCGGCCGTGACGGCGGCCCCCTTCCCCCGCCGTTCGCGCGCCACGGAAACGACGGCATCGGGAAGCGCCTCGCGGAGGAGGTCGGCAGTGCCGGTTTCGGGTGCGTCGAGTTCGATCCGGACGGCCGCGGGATCGAGCGACGTCCGGCAGGCGTCGACGTAGGCGATCAGACGGTCTACGTCCGGCTGGTAGGCCGGCACGACGAGTCCCAGCGACCGGTCGGCCATCGCCAACGCGTCCGAAGCGGGGGAGCAAAAGCCGTTCGGCTACGAGTCGTCTGACGACGAGGCGCCTCGTGGATCCGGAATCGTTCACCCGGGCGCAGCGGACCATTAGCCCGCGAGAAACAGTGGGAAAGACGTATAATCGACGCCCCCCGTCCCTCGGTCGAATGGAGTACCTGCTGGTCGCCGTCTGGCTGGTGACATATCTGGCACTGGGGCTGGCGGCGTTGCCGGCGGCCGCGCGGCTGTTTCCCCGCTTTGCCGACCGGGGTGCCGCGTTCGCTCTGCCGCTCGCGCTCGCGGTCCTCGGCGTCGTCGGGTACCTCGTCGGGCAGGTGGCCTTCGGCTGGCCAGCACTGGCTGCCGGCCTCCTCGTACTCGTCGGGGCCTCCTACCTGGCCGGCGACGTCGAGGTCGACCGCGAGCGGGCGGGGGAGGCCGCCGTCGTCTTCACCGCGGGCTTTCTGCTTCTCGTCGCCATCCGGGCGTTCGACCCCGCGGTCCACCCCCTCGGCGGCGAGAAGTTCCTCGATTTCGGGCTGCTCAAGTCGCTCCTCCGGACGGCCGCTGGCTTCGACTCGCTTCCCCCCGAGGACATGTGGTTCGCGGGCGCACCGGTCCAGTACTACTACGGCGGCCACCTGCTCGCAGCGCTGCTGGCGACGCTGACGAGTACGGCCGGGCGCTACGCCTACAACCTCGCGCTCGCGGGATTTTTCGGCACGTTCGTCCTCGCGGGCTGGGGAATCGCGAGCAACGTCGCGGCCGCACATGGGGCGCCCCGCCGGGTCGCGGGCGCGCTGGGAGCCTTCTTCGTCGGCCTCGCCGCCAACCTCCAGACCGCCATGCTCGTCGCGCTCTGGCTGCTTCCGGAGGGCATCGCCGCCGGCATCGTGCGTGCGCTCGGCCTCCCACAGCGGCTGACGGGCTGGACGCCCGCCGACTTCTCGTACTGGTCGGCCTCCCGGGTCATCGAAGGGACGGTCAACGAGTTCCCCCTCTTTGCCTGGCTCAACGGCGACATGCACGCCCACATGATGAGCACCTCGTTCACGCTGCTGCTCGCGGCCGTCCTGTTCGCCTACTGGCGGACGCCCGAGACCGACCTGGCACGCCGGCGTGCCCTCGTTTTCGGTGTCGTCCCGCCGCTGGCGGGCTTCATCGCCGTCGTCAACACGTGGTCGTTCCCGACCACTGCCGGCCTCACCTTCCTCGCGCTGGTGTTCGCCCCCACGCGCCCGTCCACGCTCCTGCCCGAGCAGTTGCGCGGCCGGCTCGCCGGCGGCGTCCGGGCAGACGGGGGCGTCGCGGCCGGAACCGGGGCCGAAACCGACGGCGCCGACGACACCGCCGACGCCGGTCTCGGCGACCGCCTCCGCGAGGAGATGCTCCGCTCGGGCCTCGCGCTCGGCCTCGCGGCCGCGATGCTCGCGGTCGGTGTGCTCTGGGCGCTTCCGTTCTGGCTGGGTACCGCCAGCGCTCGCTCCATCGGCGTTCTCCCGGACCGGAGTTCGCTCGGCGGCCTCCTCGTCGTCCACGGCGCGTTCCTGCTGGCCTTCGGAGCCTACCTCGGTCGGCGCGTCGGCCGGGACCTGCGCGACGTGGAGCAGCCGATACTGACCGCGCTGGTCTCGACGCTGTTCTCGGTCGCGGCTATCGCCGTCCCGCTCTCGATCGTTCCCGTTCCCGCGGGGACTGGACTGCCGCTGTCGCTGCTCTTGCTCGGCGTCGTCCTCGTCGCCGCGAGTCGCGTTGGGCCGTTCCGTGACCTCTCGCTCCCGGTCCTGCTGGCGCCGTATCTGGTGCTCTCGCTCTACGCGATGGACCTCGTCGCGCTCGCCCTGTTCGGCCCGCTGCTGGTCGCCGCCTGGGGGCTGCTCCGCCTGGACCGCGATGTGGGCTTCGAGACGATGCTCGTCGTCGCCGGGGCCGGCCTGGTGTTGCTGGTCGAGTTCCTCTACGTGGTCGAACGCGCCGGTCCCGGCCGGTTCAATACGGTGTTCAAGACCTACGCGCAGGTGTGGGCACTCTGGGCGCCCGCGATGGGCGTGGTCCTCACCCGCCTCGCCTTCGCCGGGCGAGCGTCGTTCTCGGCTCCGAACGCAGACACGTGGCGTACCGTCGGCCGCGGACTGACGGCCGCCCTGGTCCTCCTGACCGCGCTGTATGGCGGCTTCGCCCTGCCCGCGCATTTCAACGCCGGCGGTCCGCAGTCGCTCGACGCGACGGCGTTCGTCGCCGATGCCCACCCGAACGAGGCCCGCGCCATCGACTACATCGACGGACTCGAAGGCCAGCCCAACATCGTCACGGCGGCGCCCGCGGGCTACCGCTGGGCCCCCCAGAAGGGCAAGGGCGCCTCGGCCCCGGCCTCGCTGACGGGCGTCCCGACGGTCGCCGGCTGGTACCACGAGATCGGCTATCGCGGCCGGGAGGCCTACCGGCAGCGCGTCGCCGACGTGCGGACCATCTACACCGGCTCGACCGGGCAGCAACTGGAACTGCTCGACGCCTACAACGTCGAGTACATCTACTTCGGGCCCGCCGAGCGCAACCGCTACTCGGGCGCCACGCTGGACGCTCTCCGGCGGGACGAGGCCGTCAGGGTGGTACACCAGTCCGGCGGGAGCAACGGCGTCGTCATCCTGCGTGTGGACCAGTCGGAGTTGTGACTACCGGCGGCGATTACGAAGCCCTCGCACTCTCATCTATCCGATTCCGACGACAGAGACACCTACGAAGCCCTCGCACTCTGTCTGGGCCGTCACCACGGCAACAGAGACGCCTCCGAAGCCCTCGCGCTCTCGACCGTCCGTCAGAGCACGCTCTGACGACTTCTCGCTCGCTTCGCTCGCGAGAACTCCGGGAGTCGCTGTGCTCCTCGGGCTCGCTCCCTCCGGTCGCTCACTCTGTGGTGCTTGCTTCCTCCGGGATGGTCGAGAGCGCTCGCCCTTCGAGTCCACCAGGGACGCAGTTGGTGGAACGGGCGCTGTGGCCCTGCCCTTCCCCAGGTCGCGCGGTCTCGCGGGCAAGCCGCTCGACACGCGCTCCCGGCCAGGTGGTGGGTGGTCGGCCGGCCGGTTCCGGGAACAGGAAGCGCACAGCGAGCCGCGCGAGTCGAGCGGGCGGGGGCTTTCTACCCGGTTCGGCCGTGGCTGTCCCTGCTGTTGCCGGCACGAGAGCGACTGGGGGCTTTCCACCAGCTATTCTGGTAACCACCTGATGGATACATAATTTCGGAAATAAGATATTAATGTCGGAAGTAAAACCCATAAATCTCCAATATTACGAATATTCGGGCTTGTCTCCGCAGGACGTCTCCGCCACACAACGACAGCGTTTAGCGGTGGCCGAGTTCACCGGACAACGAATGCGGGTCCTCAACTACCTCGAACTGGAGGACCAGTTAGAGCGCAGCGGCATCGGCACCAGCACCGCCCACCAGCGGGCGGCGCTGGCCGACACCGAGCACGTCGTCGAGACCTCGCCCTGGAACGGCGGGTCCCCGCTCTCTGCCGCCGGCCGTCGCGTCCTCGGCGACCGGTTCTTCCGCGAGTACGACCTCGCCCACTGCAATATCATCGGGCCCGGGAGCCTAGCCGTCGCCCGCCACGCCCGGCGAAACGACATCCCGCTCGTCCTCCACGCTCACGTCACCGCCGAGGACTTCGCCGAATCGTTCCGCTTCTCCTCGCGGGTGACCGGGCCGCTCCGGCGCTACCTCCGGTGGTTCTACTCGCAGGCCGACCTCGTGCTCGTCCCCTCGGCGTACACGCGCTCGAACATCGAGTCCTATCCCGTCGACGCACCCATCCGGCAGATCACGAACGGCGTCGACGCGGCGCGTCTCGAGGGCCACGAGCGGCTCCGCGAGGAGTACCGCGAGCGGTACGATATCGAGGGGATGAGCGTGTTCACCGTCGGCAGCGTCTTCGAGCGGAAGGGTCTGACGACCTTCTGTGAACTCGCGCGGGCCACCGACTACGACTTCACCTGGTTCGGCCACGTCGACGAGGGGCCACACGCCTCGCCAACCGTGAAGCAGTGGACCTCGAACCCACCGGAGAACGTCACCTTCACCGGCTGGGTCGACGACATCCGCGGCGGCTACGGCGCCGGCGACGTCTTCCTCCTCCCGACGAAGGACGAGAACCAGGGTATCGTCGTGCTGGAGGCGATGGTCTGCGGGAAGGCCGTCGTGCTGAGCGACATCCCGGTCTTCCGCGAGTTCTACACCGACGGCGAGGACTGTCTCATGTGCTCGTCGTTCGACGAGTACGTCGAGGCGCTGGACCGCCTCGCGGCGAACCCGGACCTCCGCGAGCGACTGGGCGAGAACGCCAGAGCGACCGCCGCCGAGCACTCGCTGGAGCGGGTGGCGCGCGAACTCGACGACGCGTACCGGTCGGTCGCGACGGGTGTCCACTCGGAGTAGTTCCAGCGAGCGAGGGTGCCGTGGCTACGCGGCGCGAGAACGGGGAGAAGCGGAGAGCCGCCGTCGGTTCAGGCCGCGCGGGACTCGACGACCTCGAGGACCTCCGCCTCGATGTCGGCCTTGCCGCCCGTCGGTCGAGCGAGGACGTGGCCACAGACCGCACAGGCGACCTCGGTTGCGGTCTTCCCGAAGACGGTCTGCTCGTTCTCGCAATCCGGGCACTTGACGCGGACGAAGTCCCCCGCCATCATTCGGTCAGCTCCAGCTTGCCGGCACGCCATCCCTCGCGGAGGTGGGCCTTCCCACAGTCCGAGCAGCGGTAGCGCAAGTCGGTCTTCTTGGTGGGCTTGTCGCCGCCGGGCACCTTCGAGAAGCGCCCAGCGTTGCCGATGACGCTCTTGCCGCGGCGGGTGCGCCGCGCGTCCCACTTCGTCCCCGAGGAGCGGCCCGTTCGGACCTTCTCCACCTCGTGCTGGTGGTGGGCGTCGCAGTGCGGACAGTACGTGTTGAACCGGCGTGGCATCTCCATAGGTTGTCGACGGTAGCGCGTCGGAGGGTAAAACGGGTTCGGTTCGGCGACAGCTCAGCGGCGTGGCCGTCGCCGGACGGGCGCCCGGGCCTTCGACACGCTTAACCACCGATGCTCGCAACGGGAGCGCATGAAGCGGCTCATCATCCACGGGGACCCCGGCATCCGCAAGGACGCCATCATCCAGGTGGACGGCGAGGAACTGGTCTGCTTTGCGGTCGCCCGGCAGGGCGACTGGCACGGCCCCGACCGCGTCCAGCTCTGGTGCACCGTCGGGACCGAGGGCGAATACGAGACCTTCCAGCGCCGGGACTTCATCCCGATGCACCTCGACGTCGAGGCCGTCGACGCCGACGCCGTCGAGGTCATCAAGGCGAAAGGCGACCTCGCGGTCTGACCCCGACGCTGAAGCTGCTCCGGCCAGAATCAGTCTGCAACTCTCTTGACAGCCGGCACCCCGCTGGACGACCGGAACCCCGCTGGACGACCGGCACCCGCTCGGCGCAGCCGGGACCCTTTTTGCCGCCACGTCGCTACGTCGACTCATGAGTCGGCGGGGTGGATTCATCGAGTCGGTCACGCTCCGGGACCGCGCGGTCTACCTCCCGCGGGCCGACGCGCTGGTGCTCGCCGACACGCACCTGGGCCGCGACGAGTCCTCGAACGTCCAGCTCCGGCTCGGTGAGGACCGCGACATCACAGAGCGCGTCGAACGGCTCCTCGAGCGCTACGAACCCGCGGAACTGGTGGTCGCGGGCGACCTGCTCCACTCGTTCAGCAGCGTCCCCAGCGGTGTCCGCGAGTCGCTTCGCGACCTCCGCCGCGCCGCCGACGCGGCCGGCACCGAGGTGGTCGTCACGCCCGGCAACCACGACACGATGCTCGACGAACTGTGGGACGGCCCGACGACCGACCAGCACGCACTCGCCGACGGCGACCGCCAGGTGGTCGTGTTGCACGGCCACGAACCCCCTGCCGATCCGGGCGGCGCACATCTGTACGTGGTCGGTCACGACCACCCGACCATCGAGATCGAGGGCCAGCGCCGGCCCTGCTACCTCCACGGGCACGGGTGCTACCGCGGCGCGGACGTGCTGATGCTCCCATCGTTCACCCGTCTCGCCGCCGGTGCGCCGGTCAACGGGATGTCGACGGCCGACTTCATGTCGCCACTCGTCACCGAGGCCGACCTGCTGCGGCCCGTCGTTCACGACGCGACCGCCGACGAGACGCTCGTGTTCCCGCCACTGGGTCGGTTTCGCGAGATGCTGTGACCGCGCTCGGGGTCAGCCGTCCTGCTCCTCCGAGACGGCCGCCGCCGCACGGCGACCCGAATCCAACGCCGCGTGGATGGAGGACCAGGAGGTGTAGTCGCCGGCGAGGTAGACCGGACCCGCGGGGTCGCGGACGCCGGGCAGGTCGCCCCGGAACCCCGGTGGCTGGGCGAACTGGGCGAACGCGACGCGGTCGGTGTGCTCGTGTTCGAGTTCCTCGAACCGGTGCTCGGGGTACCAGTCGGCGAGCGCCGCGCGGACCTCCTCGGTCAACTCGGCGTCGTCGGCGTCGGGGACGCCGAGCCAGGTCGCGCTCAGGAGCTGTCGGTCGTCGGGCGCGTACTCCGGCGCCACCGCCGAGATGGGGACGACCTCGTTCGGGCGCTCGTCGGCCGCGTTCAGGAGGATACGACCGCCCGTCCGGAGGTCCTTGTGCGCCGGGAGCGAGTAGTACCCGGTCGTGCAGCCCCGCGCCTGGTCGGGGGTCGCGACCCTCGTGAGGTCGGCGGCGGCCTCCGGGTCCGTCGCGACTACGCAGGCGTCGAACCGACGAGTCCCGGTCACGCCCGCGAGCGTGAGTGCTACGCCGTCGGTGCGGGGATCGCTCCCGTCGGGTTCGACGCCGGTGACTGTCTCACCGGCATGGAGTGTCGCGCCCGCGCGCTCGGCGTGTGCCGCCAGCTGCTCGGGGATGGCGCCCATCCCGGCCGCTGGGACCGCGATCGAGCCCTCGGAGAGGCACTTGAACGTGTACTGGAAGACGGCCGCCGAGGAGCCGAGCGAACGGTCCAGCGTGACGCCGCCGTAGAACGGCTCGGCGAAGTGCTCGACGAACGCCCGTGAGAAGCCGTAGTCCGCGAGGAAAGAGCGGATCGACTGGTCCGCTCCGGCGAAGATCTCTCGCTCCGTCCTGTCCCCGAGCTCGCGCTGCAACCGGAACAGCCGGAGTTTGTCGGCCGTCCGGACGTCGCGGTTGAGCAGCGTCGGGACGAGCGCGCCGGGGTCACGCAGCGGATCCGACAGCGTCGAGCGGTGGTCCGGCCGACAGATGACGGCGCCAGGGGGGAACTCCCGCAGATCAAGCGCGTCGAGGTCCAGTTCGCGCTGTGCGGCCGGATAGGCGGTGAACAGGACCTGGAAGCCGCGGTCGAACGTGTAGCGCCCGTCGTGGGTCGAGCGGACGCGCCCCCCGAATCCCTCGCGACGCTCGAACAGTTCGACGTGCGCGCCGGCCTCGGCAAGTCGTCGAGCGGCGACCAGCCCGGCGAGCCCACCGCCGACGACGGCGACATCCGTCATGGCCGCCCGTTCTCGCGGTGGGGACTAAACCGCTGTCGTCGCGGCGCACCCACGACCGTCGGTCCGGCGGCCCAGGGCCAGCGGTCAGACCAGCGACCCTGCAACCTCGAAGACGAACAGCAGGTAGTACAGCGAGATGGCGAGCAGGACGAGGCCCGTGATGGCGTCGACGGCACGGCGGTTCGCCGTCAGCAGGCCCAGTACGCGGTTCCGGGCGCCCTCGGAGACGACGGCGAGCACGAGCAGCGGGGTCGCCATGCCGACGCCGAAGACGCCGAAGTTGGTCAGACTCGCCAGCGGGTCGCTGAAGAGGAACGCCCGGGCGAAGAAGACCGAGATGAAGCCCGGGTTGCACGGGAGGACGATGGCGCCGAAGAAGGCACCGTAGGCGAACGCCGACAGCGACGGGTAGCGCGTCGACGGCGGCTCGACGGTCGGGAGCCGCGACTGCGGGTGCAGGTCCAGCAGCAGGACGGCGCCCAGCACCGCCAGCAGCGCGAACGCCGGCGGCGACACCGCCTCGACGACGGCCGTCAGCGACACCTCCAGCAGCGTCGTGAACAGGATTCCGACGGCGGCCATGAAGACGATGACACCCAGCGCGACCAGTCCCCCGAGCGCGGCGATGGAGGGCGCGTCCTCGTCCTGGTTCGAGAGGAAGGCCAGGAAGCCCGGATACAGCGGGACGACACACACCGCCGACAGCGGCGTCGCCAGCCCCAGGGTGTACGAGGTGACGAGCTGGGTGACCAGTCCCATCTCAGCAGTCCCCGGCCGTCGACTCGATCTCCGCGGCCGACTGGATGCCGCCCGACTTGAACGTCGTCGACCCGCCGCTACAGACGAATATCAGCGGCGTGCTCGGCGCGTTCGTCACGGTCGTCCCGAACTCGTCGATGAGCGACTCGGTCATCTCGGTCGGTGCGACGGCAAAGCGCCAGTCGAAGCCGTTCTCCTCGGCGTGCTGGCGGACCTTCGCGGCGTCCTCGTTGGGGTCCGTGTTCAGCCCGACGACGGTGACCGAGTCGCCGACCTGGGCCAGCTGCTCGGACTGGCGCTGGCACTTCGGACACCAGACGGCGAACGACTGGACGACGACCGGCGGCTCGAGGCCCCCGATGGTGAACGACTCTCCGTCCCGCACGCTCGTCAGCTCCGTCGACTACCAGGCACCGGCCATCCCGCCGTCACCGCCTCCGGAGCCACCGTCGCCGCCGTCGCCACCACCGCCGCCGGTGCCGGTACAGCCGGCCACGAGCGTCGCACCGAGCGCGCCCGCCGACGCGAGCAGTTGCCGCCGGGACGGCCGCCCCGTCGAGTTGCGTGCTGCCGGTACCCCCGTTCCGTCCGCGTCCCCAGCAGGGTCCATATTCTACCGCTCGCGTGTCCGGGGGAAATCGGTTGTGCGAACTCCGTTCGAACTGATTCTAGATTCGGGCTGTCGACCGCAGGGTCGACCGCGAAAGACAGCCCTTTGCCACGCACGTCCCAACGCTCGGCCATGGAGACGACGGACGCGTTCACGGGGCTGGAGTGTCTGGACTGCGGGGCGTCGTTCGACGCCGCCGACGAGCCGGGACGGTGTCCCGACTGCGGCGGCATCCTCGACTCGAGCTACGACTACGACGCGCTCTCCCTGGACCGGGACTCGTTCACCCGCGACGCTGTCGCGGACGGCCGGGCGGGAATCTGGCGCTACGAGCCGCTACTCCCGTTCCCCCGGAGCGTGGCGATGACGATGGACGAGGGGGGCACGCCGCTCGTGGAGTGCCCGACGCTGGCCGAGGAACTGGGCGTCGGGCGCGTCCTCATCAAGGACGAGGGCCGCAACCCGACGGGGACGTTCAAGGACCGCGGCGCCGCGGTCGCCGTCACGGCGGCTGCCCAGCACGGCGCGACGGACGTGGCGCTGGCCTCGGCCGGCAACGCCGGGCAGGCCGCGGCCGCGTACGCCGCGCGGGCCGGTATCGACGCCCACGTCTTCGTCCCCTCGCGTGCCTCCTTCGTCAACAAGGCGATGACCAACGTCCACGGCGGCGACATGTACGTCGTGGAGGGACAGATCGACGACGCCGCCGAGGCCTACGAGGACGTGATGGACGAACGCGACGACTACCACTCGCTGCAGACGTTCGTCACGCCCTACCGCCACGAGGGCAAGAAGACGATGTACTACGAACTCGCGGAGCAACTCGACTGGGAGACGCCCGACGGAATCGTCTACCCGACGGGCGGCGGCGTCGGCCTCGTCGGGATGTACAAGGCCGCCCGCGAGTTCCGCAACCTCGGACTGATCGAAGAGCTGCCGCCGCTGTACGCGGCACAGTCGGAGGGCTGTGCGCCGATCGTCGAGGCGTTCGAGGAGGGACGGGACGAGCACGAGCCCTGGGAGTATCCCGACACTATCTGCGGCGGCATCGAGATCCCCGACCCCGGCGCGAGCCGGTTCGTGCTCGAGGCGATTCGGGCGTCCGGCGGCGGCGCGGTGGCGACCGACGACCAGGACATCATGGACTCGGCGGCGACTGTCGCCCAGCACGAGGGCCTCGAAATGGGCGTGACCTGCGCGGCTGCTGCTTCCGGTGCGTGGGAACTCGCCAGTCAGGGCAAGTTCGGCGCGGACGACACTATCGTGCTCCTGAACACGGGCGCCGGGAACAAGGACGCCGACGTGATTCGGAGTCGACTGATGGCGAGAGGAATGTAGAATCCAGAAATTTCTGCAACAATTCTATTATTATGAACATAACTGTATAATTTCTGGATCGGACAGTTACCTGTTCACCACGCGCACCGGCTCCTCGTCGGTCCGTTCGACGCCGTCGATCTCCAGGACGAGTTCCGGGCCGTAGATGCCGCCGGGCGTGCCGAAGCCGGGTTCCCACTCGCCGTCGAGGACCTTCCGCGCGACGAGCAGCGCCGCGTCGACCGTCAGCGCGTAGGTGTTCGGCGTCACGAGTCGCGAGACGACGCGCTGCTCGTCGTTCGACGCCTCGCCCCAGACGTAGCAGTTCGTGTGCTCGCGGGTCGCCTCGTCGGGGCCCTCGACGGTCGCGCGGACGAGTTCCTGGAGGGTGTCGGTCACGCCCGGCAGGGCAAAGAGTGGGGCGAACAGGTCCGACGAACGCATCATCAGCCGTGCGACGCCCGGAACAGCGATGTAGACGGTGATGTCGCCGATGCCGGTCGTGTAGTACGCCGTGGAGACGTCGCCCCAGGGGATGGAGATGGCGCCCGTCTCGCCCCGGCCGAAGTCGATGTGGCGGGTGTCGTAGGCCGCGTCGACCGACTTGATGCGGCCGTCACGTCGGATGGCGCCCCCCTCGCCCATCGAATTGACCGCCGTCGCCGCGGTGCCGGGCGAGATTCCTCCCTCGGCCTGGAAGCCCAGCCGGAGAGCCGTCGCGTCGGGGAGCCGCTCGGCGAGGTGCGCAGCCAGACAGTCCGTCGGGACGACGTCGAAGCCGACGCCGGGCAACAGTTGGACGTCCGCCTCGGCGGCCGCTTCGTCGCGGGCCGCGATTGACTCGAACACCTCGATCTCACCGGTGATGTCGAGGTAGTGCGTGCCGGTCTCGACGCAGGCGTCGACCATCGGCCGGTGGGTCTCGACGAAGGGGCCGGCACAGTTGAGAACGGCGTCCGCGTCGGCGGCTTCGAGGTGGGCGGCCACGTCGTCCGCGTCGAGATCGAAGACCCGAAAGGGGAGGTCGAGTTCCGCGGCCTGGCGTTGCACCTCCGTCCGGTCGCGGCCGGCGAGCGTCGGCGTCGCGCCCGCCTCGGCCGCCTGCCGGGCGATGAGATCGCCCGTGTAGCCGTACGAGCCGTAGATGAGCAGGTCCATGGCCGTGGCTCCGGCGCGGACGGCCTAAACCCACCGACCCCACCGACCGACTGATTCTACTGATTCCACCGACCCCGCCGACCCCACCAACCCAGCCAACCGACCCAGCCAACCACCCCCACCAACCGACTCCGCCGACCCTACCGACCCTACCGAGGCCGACGGCGGACGAAAGAGCCGGCAGACGGCGGTTCGAGCCGGATGCACTGGGCGAACGGCGGTGCGACTCGCGTTCCCCGACGGCCTTTTGCGCCGCCGTCGCGGAGGCCGAGTGTGGCGCTCCCCGAGAGCCCGACGGTCGAGACGCTGGCGGCCATGCTGGTCCTGTTTCTGGTCCAGACTGTCGCGGGGAGTGCCGGCGCCGGGAGCTACCTGTTTGCGCTGGCGCCGCCGCTATTAGACCGCCCCTGGACGCTCGTGACGAACGTCTACGCACACGCGTCGCTCCCGCACCTGCTCGGAAACGCGGTCGCGCTCGCGGCCATCGGGCTGGCGGTCGAGCGGACCAGTACGCGCGGTCGGTTCCACGTCTTCTTCGTCCTGACGGGAAGTCTGTCGGCGGCCGTGCAGGTGCTCGTCGACGGGCTGATCGGCGAGCCGACGGCAGTGCTGGGCGCCAGCGGCGCGATATTCGCACTCGTCGGCTACGCGGTCACGGGCAACGCACTCGTCCACGCCGCGCTCCGGCGGCTCCGTCCGGACCGAACGCTCCTGCTCGTCGGGGGCGGGTTCCTCGTGAGCGCGGTCGTCCTGCTGACGGCGGCGCCGAATGCCGCGCTGGTGGCACACGCTGTCGGCTTCGGTGCAGGGCTGCTGGCCGGACGCCGACGCGCCCTTCATGCGTCCGCCGGTCGTCGACCGGCCGGTCGTGCCTGAGTGCCGGGCGTTCCGTTCTCGATCACCCTCCTCACCCCCTCGCGCCCGCGTCTGAAGACGTCCCCCCGAGAGAGCAGCGTCACTCGGGCGGCAGATACAGCGAAGATTCATGGTCTCGTGGCACCGGACGACACACGTGCGATGGAATCCGCGACGCGTGTTCCAGCGGAGCCGCCCCGAGTCGGGCGGCGACACCCTGGAGCCGCTCGCGCGACTCGCTCGGGCAGGGGGGCCCGCGGCCGAGACCGTGGAGACGGTGGGGTTCTGGACCGCGGTGGTCCTACCGTTCGGGTACGTCCCGCTACTCCTGACGGGACTCTCGAGCGGCAGGGATGCCGCGCTTCTCGGGCTGCTGGTCGTCCTCCACGTGGTCGCGCTGCGCGCCGGACACGCACACAGGCCCGATTGACGGCTCTCGGGCCCGAACCGGGGCGGCAGCGACCCGCTGCCAGACCGTGATTCGCCGCGAAACGGGCCCCGAACCGACGGCGCCGGCCGGCCGGGAGCCCGAGGCTCGCGCAGCCCGGCGAGTGCGAGTGCGCACTGCCGTCGTCCCGGCCCGATGGGCATTTTGCTCCCGGGGTCGAGAAGCGGAGCATGGCGATTCGCTCGTTCGACGGCACGGAACCGACCATCCACGAGGACGCGTACGTCCACCCGGCGGCCGAGGTCATCGGAGACGTGACGCTCGAGGCCGACGCCAGCGTCTGGCCCAACGCCACGCTCCGGGGCGACCACGGCAGTATCGTGCTCCGAGAGGGCGCCAACGTTCAGGACAACGCCGTCGTGCAGGAGGGCGCCGACATTGGCCCGTACGCCACGGTCGGACACGCGGCCATCGTCCACAGCGCGAGCGCCAGGGTCACGAGCGGCATCCAGGCCCCCT
>JBDGSA010000143.1:17079-26305 GCA_042217755.1 Haloglomus sp.
CGACCACCGAGAAGCGGTCGCTGGTCGGGATGAACGCGGTCGTCCTCGACGACAGCACCGTCGGCGAGGAGGCGATGGTTGGGGCCTGTGCGCTCGTCACCGAGGGGACCCAGATTCCGGCGAACACACTCGCGGTCGGACAGCCGGCCGAGGTGAAGAACGCGGTCGAAGAGTCGCCGTGGGCCTACGCCGGCGACGCGTACACCCATCTCGCCGCCAAGCACCGGGAGACAAGCGAGGTCGTGGCCCACGGACACCCGCCCGTCGACCAACCGGCCGAGCGGTAGTATCTGGCATAAATCATATACTTGTCCAATATAATAAAATGAGTGCATTATATTTTAATACCATGAAAGTTATATAATTATTGAAAAATAATTGGTAAATTAGAAATCTACTGCCGGACCAGTCCGATGCCCGCTCCGACCGCCAGGAGTCCGGCGGTCGCGAGGAGGCCGAGTCCGGGGACGAACGACCCGGTCGCGTCGCGGAGAGCGCCGACCAGCGCCGGGCCGGCGAAGCCGCCGATCTCGCCGACGGCGAACACCAGTCCGACGGCGGTGCCCGTCCGATCGGCGCCGACGTCCTGGAGTTCGACCGGAAGGGCACGAAGCAGCGGTGCGATGACGCCCAGACCGAGGCCGACGCCCGCGACCAGGGCGCCTGCCGTAAGCGGGTCGTCTGTGAGCGCGACGCCAGCGGTCCCCAGCGCGAGGACGACTCCGGCCACCGGGACGGCGGCCCGGCGACGGTCCAGCCGCTCGGCCAGCGGCGCGAGCGCGATTGTCCCGGCGAGTTGCGCCACGACCAGCAGGGTCGTCACGCGCGCCGCCAGCGCCGCGGGCGCCCCCCGGGCTTCGAGGACGGCCGTCAGCCAGCCCTGCAGGCCGTGAACGACGAACAGGTAGACGAAGCCCACGACCACGAGGAGTGCGACGGCGGGCGTCCGCGCGACCGCCCGGAGTGCCGCGAGCGACGACTCCCGGGACGTGCGGTCGGGCGTCGGCCCGAAGCGCTCCGCGAGGGCGAGCGCGGCCCACCAGCACGCCGCGAACGCGAGGATCCCGAGCCCGGTCGCGCCGAAGAAGGGTCGCCAGCCGCCCAGCGCCGGACCGATGGTGGGCCGTCCGAGGCCGAAGGCCGCCGCCGTCCCGAGGGTCGCACCGACGAGGTAGACCGCCGACGCCGAACCCACGAGTCGCTCGGGGAACCGGTCGGCAACCAACTTGGGGAGTCCGAAGGTGATGCCCGTGCCGCCGACGCCGAGCAGGAGCGTCGCCGCCAGCATCGCCGGAAACCCGGGCGCGGCGCTCCGGGCGAGGTGGGCGAGGCCGACGAGCGTCACGCCGGCGCCGACGGCCCGCTCGCCGCCGACGCGGTCGGTGAGCGCCCCGCTGAACAGGCCGACGGGGACGTAGGTCAGCGGCACGGCACCGGCCAGCACGCCGGCCTCGGTCCCCGAGAGTCCGAGTTCCTGCTGGATGGTGGGGAGGTACGCGGGCAGCGAGAACCAGGCGAACAGCAGACAGCCGTAGGCGAGCGCTCCGAGGGCGAGAAGGACGAGCGAGACGCGGACGGGACCGTCGGCGTCCGAACCCGCGGCGGCGTCGACCGACACGACTGCCGGTGAGAGTGGCGGCGGTTTGAGCGTGGCGACTCCCGTTCCGGAGCGCCGCAGGACTCCACCTAGTCGTCGGTGAGTCTCGCGGCCATCTCGAGTTCGAAGCTGCCGTCACCGATCCGCTCGAAGCCCACCTTCTGGTAGAGCGCGATAGCGGGGTCGTTCCACCGTTCGACGGTGAGCCAGACCCGCTCGACGCCGCTCTCGCGGCCGTACCCCAGCAGCGCCTCGATGAGCTGGGTGCCGATGCCGGCGTTCTGGTAGTCGCTGTCGACGAAGATGGCGAGTTCGAAGGCACCGTGCCGGTCCGGAACGAGCGTGGCGTGACCGGCGGCCCAGTCGTCGTGCCACGCGACGACGTTGAGGCATTCGTCGCCGGTGACACCGTCGAGCCAGTCGCGGATGCGCTCGGGGTCGCTCGGCGGGATGCCCTGCGCCCGGTCCTCGGGGTCGTAGCCCTCGTACATCTCGGTCAGCGCCTCGACGGCGTCGACGGGACCCTCACCGAGGGCCCGGACCACGATGTCGCGCCCCTCGCGATCCGTGAACGACCGCGGCGGTGACTCGTACGGGCCAGCCACCACGTCGGGATAGTCGCGACTCATCTGATGAGTGTGACCGAGACGCTTGCGTTCAGAATGACGAACTCGGCGATGCTCCCGACCTTGATCTTCCCGAGCGGACTGGTCTCACCGCCGCCGAGGACGATGCGCTCGAAGCCTTCGCGCTCGGCCACGTCGACCAGTCGACTGCCGGGGTCGCCGTCCAGCCGGCGGACCTCGGCGTCGATGCCGGCCTCGGTGAGTCGCTCGCGGACCTCCTGCTCGATCTCGTCGACGGAGGGGGAGCTCTCGGGGTTGTCGAGGACGGCGATCGTCAGGTCGTCGCCGGCCTCGGCCGCCCGCTCGAGGGCGCGGTCGAGCGCCCGGAGGGAGTCCGAACTCCCACCGACGCCCAGCAGTACCTTCATGGGCCGAGTGAGGCCGGGACGGGCCAAAAGTCTCCCGAAGGGCGACCGCGCGGGTTCGTGGTCGACGTGACCGGGGACGGCTCCGGGGGCGGCCGCTCCTCGTGGGACTTTTGCTTGTCCTCCGCGAGTCCGGGGTATGGACGACCGCGTACGCGAACACGCGAGGACGCTGGTTGACTGGAGCGCCCGGATCGAACCGGGCGACGACGTCGTGGTGAGGGTCGGCGAGGGCGCCCACGACCTCGGCGTAGCGGTCGCCGCTGAACTGGGCGAGCGGAACGCCAACCTGGTGACGCTGTATGGCTCCGGCGAGATGGACCGGGCGTATCTCCGGGGACACGACGGCGACTTCGACGCCGATCCCGAGTACGAGCGAGCGCTGTACGAGCACGCAGACGCCGTGCTCACCCTCGACGGGAGCCGGAACTCGACCGCGAGAGCCGACGTGCCGAGTGAGCGCTCACAGGCGCGCTCGCGGGCCCGACAGGAGGTGCGCGAAGCCCGCTTCGACAGCGACTGGGTCAGTACCGTCCACCCGACCCGCGCCATGGCCCAGGCAGCCGGGATGAGCTACGAGGCCTACCAGGACTTCGTCTACGACGCCGTCCTGCGGGACTGGGAGGCACTCGCAGAGGAGATGGCCCAGCTGAAGCAGATTCTCGACGACGGTGACAGCGTCCGGCTGCAGCGGGCCGGCGGCCCCGTCGAGACCGACCTGACGATGTCCATCGCCGGCCGGCGAGCAGTCAACTCCGCGGCGTCGGTCGCGTACGACTCGCACAACCTCCCCTCGGGTGAGGTGTTCACTGCGCCCTACGACACCGAGGGGGAGGTGTACTTCGACGTCCCGATGACGCTGCAGGGCCAGCGCGTCCGCGATGTCACGCTCTCATTCGAGGGGGGCGAGGTCGTCGACTGGGCGGCCCGCGAGGGCGAGGACGCGCTGGAGTCCATCCTCACCACCGACGAGGGCGCCCGGCGACTGGGCGAACTCGGCATCGGCATGAACCGCGGCATCGACCGCTTCACCGACAGCATCCTCTTCGACGAGAAGATGGGCGACACCGTCCACCTCGCGGTCGGCCGGGCGTACGACACCTGCCTCCCCGAGGGCGAGGCGGGCAACGATTCGGCGGTCCACGTCGACCTCATCACGGACGTCAGCGAGAATGCCTCGTTGACCGTCGACGGCGAGGTCGTCCAGCAGAACGGCCGGTTCCGCTGGGAGGAGTGAGCCGACGCCTCTCGGCGGGAAGATTTCGCTGAACAGTGGCTCTCAGGCCAGGAACACGTGTCGCGGCCGGTCGGCCAGTACCTCGCGGCCCCATTCGACGGTGTCCCGGAATGCGTCCGAGCGGAAGAACGCCATCGCGTCCTCGCGCGAGCGCCACTGACTCGAGATGAACATGTCGTTCTCGTTCTCGCGGTTGACCATCAGGTCCGTGTCGAAGTGGCCCTCCATGTCCGCGAGCATCTCGCCCACGTCGTCGAAGGTGTCGACGAACTCCTCCCGGTGGTCTGGTTCGACAGTGTAGAACATGCCCATCGTGCCGAAGCCGGACTCCTCGCCCGCCCGCTCGACGACGCCCGGGAGGTCCGTGAGGAAGCCGCTCGCGGTGTCGGCGGCGTCGGCCGTCTCCCAGATGCTGACGACGGCGGTCCGGTCGCCGGTCTCCGTCTCGGCATCTCCGTCCTCGTCGGGGGCGCCCTGCGCGTCGTAGAGCGCGGTCTTGACGTGCGTGTCGTAGTGGTCGAACCGCTCGCGCATGCCGTACACCTCGTCGGCCAACTCCTCGGCGTCGGCCGCGGAGTAGAGCACGACCGCGTACACGTCCTCGCCGTGAGGTTGGCCCGCGTAGACGTCCAGGTCACGGAGTTCCTCGCGGAGCGACTCCGTCTCCCCGCCGGGGGTACCGACCGCGACGTCGGCTTCGGTATCGCTCCCCGGGGAGTCGGTCTCGTCGCCGTCGCTCGCACCGTCGCCGTCGCTCGCACCGTCGCCGTCGCTCGCACCATCGGAGCCCGCGTCCGAACTGTCGCCTCCGCTCTCGTCGACGGTGTCCTCGGCGTGCTTACCGCCCGGGAGGGGGCCGCCGACGCCGCGCTCGACCTCCGGCAGGTCGCCAAGGAAGCCGCTCGCGGTGTCGGCCGCGCGCTGGTTCGCCCATAGACTGATGACCGCAGAGCGGCCCTGATCGGCCCGGACGGTCGTCAGGACGTGCGTGTCGTAGTGGTCGAAGTTGCTCCGCAGCCCCTCGACCTCCTCCATCATCGCCTCCGCGTCGGCGCCGGAGTAGAACACGAGCCCGTAGCCCGCGTTCGGATGGTCGTCGGGGGAGACGCCCAGACTCCGGATTTCGCGCTCGATCGCTGCCAGGTCGATTGCCTCGTGGGGCGGTTCGTCGGGCGTGGGCGGACGGCCGTCGCTGTCGGGGTGGTCGTCGCCTCCTTCATCGCTGCCGGGGTGGTCGTCGCCTCCTTCATCGCTGCTGGGGTGGTCGCCGTCTCTCCCGTTGCTGCTGGTGCCGTCGACTGACTCACTGCCCGACCCCCCCGTGGCGTGGCTGTCGGCCGTCCCCTCACTCGACGACGCCTCGGCGTGGCCGTCGCCCTCCTCATCGCCGGCCCGCAGACTGTCGGGGCTCGCGCCGCCCGTCGCGTCGTGCTGACGGGCCGCCTCGGTCACACCGTCTGCCTCGCTGGCGCTGGTGGGAACGGTCTCGCCGGCGAACAGGGCCTCCAGATCGCTCGGCGGAAACCGCTGGCCGAAGTGGAACGTCCCGAACTCCGCGTAGCGCGAGGAGGAGGGGTCGAACCGCATCTCGTACAGCAACTTCTTGATCTGTGTCGGGTCGTCGCTGAACAGCGTGACGCCCCACTCGTGGTCGTCGAGGCCGACACTACCCGAGATGATCTGCGTGACCTTCCCGGCGTACTCGCGGCCGATGTCGCCGTGTGCGGACATGAGGTCGGCCCGCTCGTCGAACGGCAGGTCGTACCAGTTGTGGTCCGGGCCGCGGCGCTTGTCCATCGGGTAGAAGCAGACGTGGTCGCGGTCCGGGATGTCTGGGTAGATGCGCTGTTGCATGTAGCGGCGCATCCCGTCGTCCTCGACGTTCTCGAGGCCCGCTCCGAGGTCGTCGTGCATGTAGCCCGAAACCTCCGTCACGGAGAGGTAGGAATCGACCTGCTCGGTGTAGTCGGCCAGGGCCGTCCGCTCGAAGGCCCGCTCGGCGGAGTCGAGCGCCTCGACCGTCGGCCGGAGGTGGAGCATCATGATATCGGCCTTGTGTCCGACGACGGAGAAGACAGCCGAGCCGCCCGCATCGTCGTCGACGTCTTCGAGCGCGGCGTGGCGTTCGAGGTAGTCCACGCCTTCCGAGAGCGCGTGGCTGCGCTCGCGCTCTGGCGCGTCGCGCCAGGCGTCCCAGTCCACGCGCTGCAGGTCGTGGAGTACGTACCAGCCCTCCTCCGTCGGCGGGGCCCGACGGCGTTCGGCGTCGTCGCTCATGGCCCACCGTTGGCGGCCGGGTGACAGGGGTCTTGCGGTTCGCGCCGATCAACAACCCTGCGCCGTGGGTCGGCCGAAGAGTTATTTCCTGTCGTGAGGCTAGCTATCGCTATGCTCCAGCACCTGCCAGCCTGGCTGACCGGACGCGATGAGCCGTCGGAGGACGCAGAGCGCGACGGCTTCCAGTTCGTCCCGGCCCTGCTGGACGCCTCGGTCCGCGAGGCACACGACTCGGGCGCGACTGAGGGCCAGCGCGAACTGGCCGACCTCGAGTCGACAGCCCACGAGCTAGAGACGGAGCAACGCGACGACTGAACCACCGCTCGGGCCGCACGTCCCGGTCGCGAGCGCGGACCCGAAAGCCCGAGTGTCTGCCCGGGCGAGGGGCGGGTATGCGACCGAGACGACGGCAGCGTGGACAGCGGGAGGGCCGGGCCGATGCGTGAGGCTCCTCCCCGCGAGCGCGAGGTCGGGATGCGGTGGTACGTCAGCGACGCCGATGGGACCGGCGGGGTGTTGCGATTCGCGGCCGAGGACTTCGTCGTCCGCGAACGCGAGCAGTTCGACGTCGACCTCCATCCCGTCGACGCGGAGACGGGCGCGTACCCGCATCTCGTCTTTCGCGCGACGCTCCGTGAGTGGGACACCAACGACTTCGCGGACACGCTGTCCGGAAAACTCGGGATGAGCCGCGAGCGGGTCAACTGGGCCGGGACGAAGGACAAGCGGGCGGTGACCACGCAGCTGTTCTCCGTGCGGTACGGCGGGACGGACCTCCCCGAGATGAACGACGCCGACATCCAGGTCCTCGGCCGGGCCGGCCGCCCGGTCCTGTTCGGGGATCTCGCCGGCAACGCCTTCGAGATTCGCGTCCGGAACGCCGGCCATCCCGGGAACGCAGACGCTATCACCGAGGCCCTCCGGGCCTTCGCTGCCGGACGTGACGCCGACGCCGGCGACGTCTCGGACGACGACCCCGCCGGCGTGCCGAACTACTTCGGGCACCAGCGATTCGGCTCCTACCGCCCGGTCACGCACCGCTGTGGCCTCGCCATCGTCCGCGGGGACTGGGGTGACGCCGTGATGACCTACCTGACGCAGACAGCGCCCGAGGAGCCCACAGACACCCGCGAGGCCCGCGAGTTCGTTGCGGAGACGCGTGACTGGGAGGCCGCCCTCGACCGCCTGCCGGGGAAATTGCGCTACGAACGCGCAATGTGCCACGCGCTGGCCGACCGCGTCGGAAACGGCGAGCCGACCGACGATGGCTGGCGGGCAGCCCTGGAGTCGCTCCCGTCGAACCTGCAGACGATGTTCGTCAACGCCGCCCAGTCGTACGCGTTCAACCTGGTGCTGTCCGAGCGACTGGAACGCGGGCTCCCGTTCGCGCGGGCGGTCGAGGGTGACGTGGTGTGTTTCGCGGACCGCTCTCCCGAGGTACCCGACGACATCGCGCTCCCGGACACGGACCGCCTCCAGCGCGTCGACGCCGACCGCGTGGCGACTGTCAACCGACACTGCGCCCGGGGCCGGGCGTTCGTCACGGCACCACTCGTCGGCACCGGCACCGAACTCGCGGGCGGCGAGCAGGGCGACATCGAGCGGGCGGTGCTCGACGACCTGGACCTCGAACCCGGTGACTTCGACCTCCCGGGGGCGTTCGAGTCCGCGGGGACGCGACGGGCGATCCTCCTGCGGACGGAGCTGGACGCCGAACGCGTCGAGGAGGACCCGAACTCGCTGTGGTTCCGCTTCGCGCTTCCGAAGGGAGCCTACGCGACGGTCGTCCTGCGCGAGTACCTGAAGGGCGACCCTACGACGCTGGTCTAGTCGGGAGATCAGTAGCCTGTGGAACGTCGATACGAGCGTCCGGGCGACCCGAACCGCCCGGCTTATCCGCGCTCGCGGCCTCGACCCCGACATGGAGTGTCGCCAGTGTGCCACGCCGCTGTCGCGCCCTGGTGACTTCTGTCTCACCTGCCGGACGGCCAACGCAGACACCGTGGTCGTCGCCTGCGAGCGCGACCGTGCCACCGTGACGGTCCTCCTCGACGGCTCGGTCGTGGCCGAGCGCACGGTGACCACGCGCCCGGAGACCGACGGCGAGCGCGCGCCGGTCGAACTCCGCAACTTCGCGGGCCGCATTGCCGACGAGGTCCACCGCAAGCGCCCCGAGGAGGTGTACGCGGCCGGCGAGCGGGTGGTGCTGGAGGCGGTCCGCGACCACCTGCACTACTCGCTCCGCCGGATCGAGCCACGCGGCGAGCAGTCCGTTGTCGACGCCGTCCGCGAGCGAGCGGGCGAGCGGTCGCTGGAGGTGGTCGAGACGCCGCCCGAGGAGAAACTCGGCGGCGCACACACCACGCTCGTCGGCGGCCGCGACGGGATGGACGCCGTCAGGACGGTCGCCGCTCACCCGCACGTCAAGAAGGTGATTCCCGGTCCGATCAACGCGGGCGGTTCCGGCTCCCAATCGGGCCTCCGAGCGAAGGCGACCCGCGCAGACGAAAACGGTAACGTCCGGCTGCTCGTTCGGGACGGCTCCTCTGTCCAGGAGAACCGTGTGGTCACGACGGCGGGGAGCCGTGAGATGGGCGAGCGGGTCCGCGACGACTTAGACGAGTCGCTGGAGGACGCGGGCCTGCAAGACTGACCGGCCCCGTCGGCTGATTGGTGAATACTTAGGGTCCGCTGGGGCGAATCCGACGGCACGCGGTCACTCCAGAACGATGCCAGCCGACAGCGAGACCGACCGGGAACTCTGGAACGAGCGGTATCGAACGGGCGAGTACCACCACCAGGGCGATCCGGCAGCGATACTCACCACGAACGCGACGTGGCTCCCGGAGGGCCGGGCACTCGACGTCGCGACGGGAACCGGGCGGCACGCGCGCTATCTCGCCGCCCGCGGATACGAGGTCGACGCGGTCGACATCTCCGAAGAGGGACTCGCGATTGCAAAGCGGAAGGCGACCGACAGGGGCCTCGACGTCAACTGGATCCAGGCCGACCTCGACGCGCTGCCGCTTCGAGCGGACACCTACGCGGTCATCTGTGTCGTCGGCTACTACGACGTCGCGCTGCTCGAACGACTCGAAGCGGCCCTCGTGTCGGGTGGCGTCCT
>JBDGSA010000166.1:0-26271 GCA_042217755.1 Haloglomus sp.
CCCTCGTTGAAGTCCGTGCCCATGAGGATGGCCGCGTCGACCAGTTGCTCCCAGGAGAGGTCGTGGCGCTCGAGCGTCGCCTCGAAGTCCATGCACTCGGGGTCACCCTTGCTCGTCAGCTGCCGGAGGGTGAACGGCGCGCCCAGCAGCAGGGCGTCGTAGTCCTCGGTCCCGGCGTAGTCGACGGTTCCCCGCCGGGCCATGTGCGCCGCCTGGGCCTCCCCCTCGGCAGGGGCCTCGATGACGGGCACGTCGAGCAGTTCCAGCAACTCGCGCGTCGTCTGCCGGATGGTCTCGGTGAGCCGCTGGGTCCGCGACTCGAGCGTGGCGATGGTCTCTGCGTCGGCACCCTCCTCGCGTGCGGTCTCGAGGTCGGCCTCGTACTGCTCGCGCTGCTCGCGGCGCTCCGCGATCTCCTCCGATTTCAGTTCGGTCGTCCCGCCGTCGAAGACGAACACCGGCGTCACCTCGTGTTCGAGGAACTTCGGCAGCCCCTGGACGGTTCCGACGAGGTTGGCCACCTCCTCACCGCTGCTTGTCGTGTACACGTCCGTGCGCGTGAACTTGACCGTCGTCGTCAGGTAGCGGTAGAGCCAGTTGTGCGCGTCGACGGCGACGACACTCCCCTCGAGCTCGTCGAACGACACGTCCTCGATGACCGCGAGTTGTCGGATGTCCGCGTTGCCCATTTGGCGGACGTTGGGTGGTCGCGGGCTTCAAGCCTGCGAGGTGTCACCCCCGGCTCGGCCGCGAGCGTGCCCGGTGCGAGCTGCTCGCACTGGACAGGGATACGGTTATATCCGATTCTAGCGTTGATATATCATGTCTTCAGAGACCACAACCAGTCCCGGCACTGCTGGCGGAACCATCACCTTCGGCCGCACGCTCGTCGACGGCGAGCCGGTCGACGAGGGCCTGACACTGGCCGCCGACAGTCCGACGCTGGCGCTGCTCGCAGAGGCCGACTTGCCGCTCATCTCCAACCCCATCCGCGGGGAGTACGGCGCGTCACTCGTCCAGCCCGACTCCGTCGACGGCGAGTACGGCCGTGCCCTGGCCATCACGCCGCCCGGGGCCCGTGGCCCGCCGGAGCACTACCACCCCGGCTACGCCGAGCAGTTCGAGGTCGTCGAGGGCGAGTTCGTCTTCGAGGTCGACGGAGAGGCCCGGACGCTCCGTGCCGGCGAGGAGATTACCGTCGAGGCCGGCACGCCCCACACCTTCCGCAACGAGTCCGACGACTTCGCCTCGTGCATCGTCGAGAACCGTCCCGCCGGCCGGTTGAACGAGGTCGTCCAGCTCCTGTTCGGCCTCGCCCACGACGGGAAACTACCCGACAGCGGCCAGCCGTCGCTCCTCCAGGCGATGGTGATGGCCGAGGCGATGGGCGACGACACCGTGTTCACGTCGCCGCCGGTGCCGGTCCAGCGGGCGATGGCCGCCGTCCTCGGTCCCGTCGGAAGACGACTCGGCTACCGCGCCCACTACCCGGAGTACGAGGCCGACGGGTTCTGGGAGGCGCGAGTTGAACAGCTGTCTGTAAGTTAATGCTATAAATAAATATTTCGTAGACTTATAATATATGTTAATATCTTATGGATGCCCGTAGATGAATGTGGTGCGAGCCGTGGCTGTTCTCAGGCGTGCCGTTCGAGCAGGCCGTCCAGCCGGTCCAGTCCCTCCTCCAGATGCGCCGTCTCGGCGCCGAACCCCAGCCGGAAGTGTCCCGACTGGTCGAACGCCTCTCCGGGAGCGAGCACCACGCTGACCTCCTCGACGGCGCGCTCGCAGAACGACCGGCCGCCGAAGAAGCCGTCGGGGGCCTCGATAAACGCGTTCACGCCGGTGTCGGGATCCGACCACGCGAGGTCGTGCCTGTCTACGAAGGCGGCGACGAGGTCGCGGTTCCCCGCGGCGAGTGCGCGGTTCTCTGCCAGGATGTCGGCCTCGGTGTCGGGCTCCAGGACCTGCTCGGCGACGCGCTGTGAGATGGCGGGCGGCGAGATGGTGGTGTAGTCCTTCCACTGCCAGGCCGCCTCGACGACCTCGGGCGGGCCCGCGAGCCAGCCAAAGCGGAGGCCGGCCAGCCCGTACCCCTTCGAGAGGCCACAGGTGGAGACCCCGTAGGGACCGAGGCTCGCGGCGGTCGGCGGTTCCGCCTCAGGGTCGGCCAGCGGCCGGTAGACTTCGTCACAGAGGAGGTACGCGCCGGCGTCTGCCGCGTGGTCGTACACCGCCTCGACGACCGCCGGTGGATGGACGCGGCCGGTCGGATTGTTCGGGTTGTTCAGCACGACGACGGCCGTGTCGGGGCGGATGGCGGCAGCCACGTCACCGGGATCGAGCCGCCAGTCGTCGTCGGGGTCGAGCGTGACGCGCGTCACCGCGCCGAACGCCTCCGGGAGCGCGTGAAGCGACTGGTACGTCGGCGTGACGACGACAGCGTGCTCGCCCATGAGCGCCGCGAGCGCCACGAAGTTGGCCTCCTGGGTCCCGCAGGTGAACAGCACCTCGTCTGCCTGCCGGTCGTATCGCTCGCCGACCCGGGCTCGGAGGTCGGCGTCGCCGTTCGTGGGAACGACGTAGCCGAGGTCCTGGGGCGCGAGATCGAAGCGGTCTGGAGAGAGCGGTCGGACGCCGGACTCGGCGAGCATCAGGTTGTCCGCCTCGTGGGCGGCGAACCAGCGCTCCAGCGCGAACGGCTCGATCTGCATACCGAAGCCTGCACCCGGACGCGGTTAGAATTCCCGGCTCTGCGGCCGGCCACGGGACCGTCGAGTCGACGAAGATCGGCCAGATACGGTCCGGGCGTTCGGTTCCCGCGCTGGCCTGAAGCCGGATGCGGGTCAGTCGTTCTGTCGTTTCCGCATCTCCTGGCGGGTGAACTGTGGTTTCGCGTCGATGCCGCCCGGCTCGCGGAACGATCGGTACAGCAGTCCGAGGACGAGGAGGGCGGCGGCGCCCGGCGCAATCGCCGAGATCGGCGTCGCGAACGCATAGAGGATGGCCGTCGAGAGGACCGCTCCCGTCAGCAGTAGGCCCAGCACCACCCTGCGGGCGAGTTTGTCGAAGACGGCCTCCTCGTCGACCACGGTCGCCTCGACCTCGAGGTCGCCGCGGTTGATGCGGTCGAGCGCGTCCTCCAGTTTCGGCGGCGTCCGCACCGCGGCGCGGGCGGCGTCGTTCACCTCCTGGGCGCGGTCCTCGACGAACTCGCGGATGCTCGCTTCGACGTACCCCTGCTCGCGGAGGTACTCGGTCGCGACCTCGATGAAATCGAACTCGGGGTCCAGCGTCACGCAGACGCCCTCGACGACCGTCGCCACCCGGAGGACGAGCGCCAGATTGGGCGGCAGTCGGAGGGGAAACTCGTAGATAGTGTCCTCGACCTGTTCGACGATCTGCTGGACGCGGTACTGCTCGATGTCCTCGCCGCGCGCGTCGGCGATGGCGAGTTCCATCACATCGGCCATCACCTCGCGGTCCGCCTCAGGCGAGAGCGTCCCGAGTTCGATGAGCGTATCGAGGATAGCGTCGATGTTCTGGTCGGCGACGGCGATGTAGAAGTCGACAATCTTGTCCTGGACGAAGGCGTCGACGCGACCGGACATCCCGAAGTCGTAGAAGACGAGCGTCCCGTCGTCCTGCACCGCGAGGTTCCCCGGGTGCGGGTCGGCGTGGAAGGTGCCGTCCGTGATGAGCATCTTCAGGTAGGAACGCTGGAGCGTCTCCGCCAACTCCGTCCGGTCGTGGCCCCTCTCGGCCAGTTCTTCGACGTTCGTGATCTTCGTCCCGGGGACGTACTCCATCGTCAGCACGCGGCCCGTAGAGCGCTCGCCGTCGACGGCCGGAATCCGGACCGCCGACTGGTCCCGGAAGTTCGCGCGAATCTCCTCGAGCATCGCCCGCTCGCGCTCGTAGTCCATCTCCTCGCGGATGGTCTTCGCGAACTCGTCGGCCAGCGTCCGCATCGAGAACGACCGCGCCTCGTCGACGAACCACATGAGGACGGGCAGCGAGAACTTGATGATGCGGAGGTCGGCCTCCACCAGCGACTCGATGCCCGGCCGTCGGACCTTCACAGCGACCTCGCGCCGGTCGTTCTCGCCGCCCGGGACCGGCTCGGGAATCGTCGCCGTGTAGACCTGGCCGAGCGACGCGCCGCTGATGGGGTCCGTATCGAACGACTCGAACACGTCCTCGACGGGGCCGAGGTCCTCCTCGACGACCGGCCGCACGTCCGCCCAGTCCGCCGGCGGGACGCGGTCCTGAAGCTGCTCGAACTCGTCGATGTACTCCGGCGGGAGGATGTCCGGGCGCGTCGAGAGAATCTGCCCGAGTTTGATGAACGTCGGCCCGAGCGTCAGCAGCGAATCCAGCAGTTTCCGCGCCCGCCGCTGGCGCGTCTCGGCGTCGACCGGACGCGGGCGTCCGAACAGGAGGAACCGTCGCCGGTCCCGGGCGTACGCCAGCAGCAGGGGTAGAAACTGGTAGACGACGAGAGGGAACCGGCGGTACGCGCGGAGGTTCACCACGCGCTTACGCGTCCTCGACCGGCACCCGCGTCTCGCCCGCCGCGCTCCGCTTCGGGAGCGTCACCGTCAGGACGCCGCGATTCATGGTCGCGGTGGCGTCCTCACCGGTCGCGTTCGGCGGCAGCGGCAACTCGGCGTCGAGGAACAGCGACCGGTCCTCCTCGACGTACGAGAACGCCGTCGGGACGTCCTTCGTCCGCCGCGCTTCGACGTGGAGACGCCCGCCGTCGATAGAGACGTCGACCGTGTCCGCGGTCGCGCCCGGCAGATCCATCACGACGCGGTGGGCGTCGTCACTCTCGAGCAGGTCCGCGAATACCGTCTCCGGGAGTTCGCGAAGGGCCTCACGAAACGCCTTCATGCTCCGCGGTAGGGCTCCGGGGGCGAAAAAGGCCCCGGAGACGGAAGCCTACTTTCCGGGGGCCAGCGCGAGGGCCTCCGGCCGCCGTATCCTGCCGCGCACTATGCCGCCCGCCCCACCGGACACCTCCCGGCCAGGTCAAGACTCGGACGCGACTCGGTAGCCGCACGACCAGCCGGGTTCGCCCGGAGGGGGCGTGCGAACCGCCCGCAAGCGGCCAGAAGATACCTGAAGAACCGGCAACGACTGCCGATTACCCCACGTGAGCATCGACACCGCGGCGGGCGACCTGACGGAGTCCGACAGTCGGGCAGTGGTCCTCGTCCAGAACGGAACAGCGGACCCCCGGACCACGACTGTCGTCGTCGACGGGACCGAGACGGTGACCCGCCGAGCAGACCTGGCCCCCGGTGAGATCGGAGTCGTCGCGGCCCCGGTTAGCGGCCGGGTCACCGCCTCGGTCCACGCGGACGACGCCTCGGCGTCCGTCTCGTTCGGCCCCGAGACGGCGTCGGCGCCGCCGCTGTTCGCGCTCCGTCAGGGACGGGTACTCGTCTCACCAGAGGAGCCCGCGTTCCGTGCCGGTTCTCCGCGGCTCTCAGGCGAGGAACCACCGGATGTCGGCTGATGGAGTAGCGGGCACATACCCCCACTGTCAGGGGAAGGAGGACGTCGAACGCCCTCCACCACCCCGTCGCCGTTCGGCGCCGGGGACTGTCAAGATATTTTATATATACAGATATTTTGGATGTTTATTTCCCAAATAAATCGTGAGTTTTCCCTAATTATTTAGAAATTTATCTCACAATTAGTCAATCTTCCAGCGTCACGGCCTCGTGGGCGGCATTGCGGAGGGCGTCGGAGCGGCCGTAGCTGCCGGGGGCGATGGCCAGCGTCCGACAGCCCCGGCGCGCGGCGAGTTCGATGACGGGCTTGAAGTCCGTGTCCCGCGAGGCGACGGCGAGCACGTCGCAGTCGCCGTCGACGACGATCGCGGCGGCGTCGACGGCGAGTTTGACGTCGACATCTCCGCTGGTGACGACGACCTCGAAGCCCCGCGCCTCGGCGGCCTGGATGAGCCCGGGGGAGGCCTGTTCGTCGAGGTAGACGCGCGCGGTGACGGGACGGCCCATGGCGGCCGCGGCGGCGCGGACCTCGTCGAGGTCGGTGTCGAACTCCGAGCGCAGGACGTTCGGGCCGTCGACGAACAGCGCGACGCGGTCCGTCTCGCCGCCCCATAGCCCGTCGAGAAGTCCCATACCCGCGCTGTGGGCGACGGGCCGCCATAGCGCTGGCGGTCGCCGTCGCTCCGAGCGTGGCGCCCTCCTCGGCTCCCCGTCCCGACGTCCACTGCCCGGCCGCTCCCCGGCGTCCACCGCCTGGCTTCACGTCCCGACGTCCACCACTCGGCTTCCTCCCGACGTCCACCACTCGGCTTCCTCCCGACGTCCACCACTCGGCTTCTCGTCCAGTTCGGCCACGCTTATGTTGGCGCCGAGAGGCGGGTCCCGCAATGGCTGTCGCGTCCGGTGCGCTCGCGTCAGTGTCGCGTTCCGCGTCCGACCTCCTGCTGCTCGCCGCCGAAGCGCCCCGTCTCCCGGTGCTCGCCGCTGGGGGCGGGGCCGTCATCGAGGAGACGCTCATCCAGCTCCTCCCGGTGTTCATCATCGCGGCGGGTGTCGGCATCTTCGTCGCCAAGATCGGCCGGTTCCCCTACACCATCGCGCTGCTGTTGGCGGGGCTCGGACTGTCGGTGCTCAGCACGACGAGCGGGCAGTTCGGCCGGCTCATCGACATCCGGCTCTCGGCGGAACTCATCTTCCTCGTCCTGCTGCCGCCGCTGCTGTTCGAGGGGGCCGCGACGACGGACCTGGAGCGGCTCCGGCGCAACCTCGTTCCCGTGCTGGTGCTCGCCGTGGCTGGACTCGCCGTCGCTGTCGTCCTGCTGGGCGTCGTCGGCACCTACGTTTTCAGCGCCTACGCGCCCGGGTTCACGCTGCTGCTGGCACTGCTCTTTGCTTCGATGGCGCTCCCGACCGACCCCGTGAGCGTGCTCGCGCTGTTCGAGGAACTCGGCGCGCCAGAGCGCCTCGCCGTACTGATCGAGGGCGAGAGCCTCGTCAACGACGGCGTCGGCGTCGTCCTCTTCTCGACGTTCCTCGTGCTCGTCCGCGAGGGCGCGCCCACGAGCCGGCTGTTCGACCCGGCGGACGTCGCGCTCATCGGGCTGGACGTGGTGGTCGTCTCGCTTGGCGGCCTGGTGGTCGGCTTCGTCGCCGGGTACGCCGTCTTCAGCGTGATGCGCGAACTCGACGAGCACATGACCGAGATCGTCCTGACGTTCGTGCTCGCGTACGGCTCGTTCGTGCTCGCCGAGCACTACCTCCACGTCTCCGGCGTCATCGCCACCGTGGTCGCGGGGCTGTTCATCGGCAACCGCGGCGCCGACGACGCGATGAGCCCGCAGACGAAGGTGAGCGTCTTCAACGCGCTGGAGACGGCCGCCTTCCTCGTCAACACGTTCATCTTCATCATGATCGGCGTGACGACGCCGGTCGCCATCCTCGCCGCACACGGTCGGCTCATCCTGGTCGCCATCGTGCTGGTCCTCCTCGCACGCGCCGCCGTGGTCTACCCGCTCACGGCACTCGCAAACCGGTTCGTCGAACCGTCGGTCTCGCTCGAGTACCAGCACGTCCTCGTCTGGGGCGGTCTCCACGGCTCCATCCCCATCGCGCTGGTGCTGGGGCTGCCCCGCGAACTCGCGTCCGGGGCGCCGTTCCCGCTCCGCGAGGAGCTTCGGGCGATGGTGTTCGGCGTCGCGGCGTTCTCGCTGGTGGTCCAGGGCCTGACGATGTCGAACCTGCTCGACCGGCTCGGGGTGGTCACCCGCTCGGAATCGGCGGAGCTGTACGAACTCCTGCTCGGGCGCGCACGGGCGGTCGACGAGGCGCTCGATGCGGCCGAGCGACTCCACGACGCCGGCGAGATCCCCGGCGCGGTCTACGACGACTTCACCGCCGAGTACGAGCGCGAGAAGGACGACCTGAACGACGCTATCGCGGCGCTGCTGCGCGAGCATCCCGACCTCGCTCGCGAACAGTTGCTGGCGGGCGAACGGCAGGTGCTCCAGCGCGAGAAGTCCGCGGTCATGGACGCGGCCCGGCGCGGCGTCATCAGTGACGACGTCGCAGAGCGCCTGCTGGAGGAGGTCGACATCAAGCTCGACCGGGTCCGCGACGGTGAGCGCACGGTCGGCGCCGACGAGGAGGCGTACACCGAGTTCTGGCGCGAACGCGCCCGCGAGTTCGGCCTCGACGCCGACCTCGAGGTCGAGACGACCGACGACGAACAGATCCCGGGAGAGAAGAAGGAGGAGGGGAAGGGAGAGGATGGGGTATCCGAGGACTGACACGGACCGCTGTGGGTCAGTTCCGGCTGCAGCGAAGGCCGGTGAACCGTCACGACAGTCCGCACGAGGCACCGAGGGCGCTCCGAGTCGCGCTCTCTTCAATCCCGCCGTCCCTCCCGCTTTCACACCCCGCCGTCCTTCCCGCCTTCACATCCCGCCGTCCACCCCGACTGGGTGCCGTCGGCCGGACCCTCGGGAGCGCCTCAGTCGAAGATGTTCTGGTAGTCGTTCCGGACGAAATACCGGACCCAGTTGCCGTAGGTTCGGTCGGCCGGGTCGTCGGCCACCTGTTCGTACCGGACGACGCCGTCCTCGTCGACAACGTAGGTGCCGGCGACGCCCGTGAGGCCGTGGCTGGTCTGCTCGGTGCCGCTGTACTGCGCGGCGACCTCGCCGTCGGGGTCGGCGAGCAACTGGAAGCGGAGATCGAAGCGGTCGCGCATCTCGACCAGGTCGTCCCGCTCGGAGGTCACGACGGGAAGGACGTCCACGCCGTCGTTGAGTCGGAGGTCCTCGTAGACACGAGAGAACGTCGCGAGCTGTTCCGCACAGAAGCTGCACCAGTAGCCGCGGTTCACGAGCACGACCGTCGGGCCGCGCTCCAGCGTCTCGGAGAGAGTGGTCTCGCCGCCGTCGGTGCTCGGAAGTGTAAAGTCGGGTGCGTCATCGCCGTCGAGTGTCATCGTCGGAGTCGACGGCCGCAGCGGGTTTGAACCCCCGTGGGGCTGGCTCCCACGCGCGCACGACCGCAACGCACAACAGTCGGCATGGCATCGACCGGCGTTCTCGGCGCCGGTGGCATCCTCGCGCCGACCTGCGTTCTCGACACCGGTCTCCGGCTGTCGACAGTTTCGGCACCGGTCTCCCGGATTCGACGTCCTCGGCGCCGTTCCTCGGGGGTCGACAATCTCGATACCCGTTTTCCGGAGGGCGCGTCGGACGGTCGATGGCCGAGCGTCCGCGAGCGGAACCGATTTGCCCTCGGGCGGCGACGGCCGCGGTATGCCGCTTCGAACGCCGCCCCTCCGCGAGTTGCACGCCGACCGGGGCGCGAAGTTCACCGAGTTCGGCGGGTGGGACATGCCCGTCGAATTCGGCTCCATCAGGACCGAACACACCGCCGTGCGCGAGGCCGCCGGGATCTTCGACGTCTCGCACATGGGGGAGATACTCGTCAGCGGCCCGGACGCGACCGCGCTGACCGACCGGCTCGTCACCAACGACGTGGCCGCGCTCGACGCCGGCGAGGCCGTCTACGCGGCCATCACCGACGAGCAGGGCGTCATGCACGACGACACCATCGTCTACCGGTTACCCGACGGCGAGACCGACCGCGCCGCGGCGGAGGCGCCGGCCTACCTGTTCGTCCCGAACGCGGGCCACGACGAGTGGGCTCACGGACGCTGGTGTGACCGCCGCGACGAGTGGGGCATGGACGCGACCGTCGAGAACGCCACCGACGACTGGGCGATGTTCGCGCTGCAGGGCCCCGAGGCCGAATCCCGCCTCCGCGAGGTCGCCGACGGCGCCTCGCCCGGCCTCGGCTGGTTCGAGATGGCCGGCGACGAGGTCGCTGGCGTCGACTGCCTGGTCGCCCGAACCGGCTACACCGGCGAGGACGGCTTCGAACTGCTCGTCCCGTGGGGCGACGCCGAGACCGTCTGGACGGCGTTCACCGGACCCATCCAGGCCGGCGAGGAGCCCAGCGAGCGAGATGGTGAGGGAGGCAGCGAGGGAGGCGGCGAAGAGGTCGAGAGCGACGCGGGTGATGCGGCCGCCGACGAGGTCGACGCGGCCATCGCGGGCGTCCAGCCCTGCGGCCTCGGTGCGCGCGATACCCTCCGCATCGAGGCCGGCCTGCTCCTCGCGGGACAGGACTTCGACCCCGAGGACGAACCCCGGAACCCCTACGAGGCCGGCATCGGTTTCGCCGTGAAGCTGGACGCGGAGTTCGTTGGCCGCGACGCGCTCGAGCAGGTGGAGGCCGAGGGCATCGACGAGACGTTCGTCGGCTTCCGCCTCATCGAGCGGGGCGTCCCGCGCAACGGCTACGACATCACCAACACGGACGGCAAGGTCATCGGCACCGTGACCTCGGGGACGATGAGCCCGACGCTGGAGGAACCCGTCGGGATGGGCTACGTGCCCGTCGACTACGCCGACCCCGGAACGACGGTGCGGATCGTGGTTCGCGGCCAGCAGAAGAGAGCTCGCGTCCAGACGCTTCCCTTCCTCGACGATAACTGATTTTCTAGATTTATTTTTATATTATAATCGGAATTTTTCTATTATATTTCCGTTTATTTCTTTATTTTGAATTCTTCCGCATAATTACGTCGTCGGACCGCCGTCGCCGGGTGCTCGGGGAACGCACCAGCAGCCTACAGCTCGAAGGCAGTCCCGCACTCGTTGCAGGTCAGCCCGAAGCGGCCGTTCTCCTTGATGGTCGTCGCGTGGGGTGTCTTCTCGCCGCACTCACGGCAGTCGACGATGGACTCCAGTTCGTCCCAGTCGTGCTGTGCGCCGGGCGCGCCGAGCGCCAGGCCGCGGACCGGCTCGTCGCCGCGGTTCCAGCCGGTCTGGTACTCGCCCGGGGCAAAGCGGATGAGTTCGCCGGCCTCGACGGGCACTTCGTCACGCTCCGAGAGGTCCCCCAGCCCCGGGTCGCTCTGGTCCTCGTTCGGCCGTTCGGCGTCGCGTTGCGACGCCAGCACCTCGAACTCGACCGCACCCGTCAGCACGTAGAAGACCTCCTCCTGGTCGTGGTGGGTGTGGAGTCCGCCGGAGAACGACTCCCCCGGCTGGAGTTCGAAGTAGTTCATCGCGAAATGCTCCGTACCGAGCGCCGAGGAGACGGGCTTTCGGACGCTGTGGACGCCGAGCGGGCTATTCTGGGTTTCGACCTCGTCGATAGCTACTTTCTCCATACACCGGCAGCGAGTGGGCGACCGATAAACGGCCGGGGTCGTCGCCGCGGGCGTCGGCCGGAAGCCCCATACATTACTGTCGGTCGGTGCCACGGGTCACGACATGCCCTGGCATCTCACGCTGGAGGGCGAAAGCTACGAGTCGGCCCGCGAATCGTTCGCCTGGGACATCCCCGAGGGGTACAACGCCGCGCACGACCTGCTCCGCAAGCACGAAGACACGGACCGGGTCGCCCTCCACCAGGCCTTTCCGGACCGGCCGGACGAAACCGCCACGTTCGCCGACCTCGACCGTCGCTCGAATCGGATGGCCCACGCGCTGGCCGAGCTGGGAGTCGAGCGTGGCGACCGCGTCGCGGTCATCGTCCCGCAAAAGCCCGCGAATCCGGTCACGCATCTGGCCTGCTGGAAACTCGGAGCGATATCGCTGCCGCTCTCGATCCTGTTCGGCGAGGACGCGCTTCGCTACCGCCTCCAGGACAGCGGAGCCCGCGTGGCGGTCGCCGACGAGTCCGTGGCCGGGGCGGTGACCGACGTCCGCGGGGACTGTCCTGACCTGGCCCACGTGGTCACCGTCGACGGCGACGACGGCGACGACGCGCACGCGTTCGAGACGCTGGTCGACGATCGGCCGACGTCGTTCGAAATCGCCGACACGGACCGCGACACGCCGGCCATCATCATGTACACCAGCGGCTCGACCGGGCCGCCGAAGGGCGTTCTCCACACCCACGACCTGTGGGTCGGGCACTGCCCCGCGTTCCGGATGTACTTCGAGCGCGACGTGTCCGAGTCGACGTTCTGGACCCCGGCGGACTGGGCGTGGATCGGTGCACTCGGTGACCTGGTCTTCCCGGCCTGGCACTACGGTCGTCCCGTGGTCGGCTACCCGATGGGCTCGTTCGACGCCGAGACGGCGTTCGACATCTGCGAGCGATTCGACGTCACGGACGCCTTCCTCCCGCCGACAGCCATCCGGATGATGATGGCCGTCGACGAACCGGCCGAGCGGTACGACCTCGACCTGACGGCCATCTGCTCGGGCGGAGAACCACTCACGCCCGAGATCCTGGAGTGGGCGGAGACGGAACTGGAGGGCGTCGTCGTCAACGAACTCTACGGCCAGACGGAGGCGAACCTCCTGGTGACGAACTGCCAGGAGTGGTTCCCGGCGCAGGCGGGGTCGATGGGCAAGCCCGTGCCCGGGCACGACGTGGCCATCGTCGACGAGGAGACCGGCGAGGAACTCCCGCCGGGCGAGGTCGGTCAGATCGCCGTTCGCCACGGCGACGACCCCGTCATCTTCGAAGAGTACTGGAACCAGCCCGAGAAGACGGCCGCGGCGCGGGTTGGAGAGTGGCATCTCACGGGTGACCTCGGTTCCCGCGACGCGGACGGCTACTTCTGGTTCAAGGCGCGGGACGACGACATCATCATCACGGCGGGCTACCGGGTCGGACCGGGGGAGGTCGAGAGCGCGATTCTCGAACACCCCGACGTCGAGCAGGTGGGCGTCGTCGGCGTTCCCGACGAGGAGCGCAACGAGCGCATCAAGGCGTTCATCCAGCCGGTGGCGGGCGTCACGGGCGACGACGAGCTCAGAGCGGCGGTGCGTGACCTCGTGCGCGACCAGCTCGCGGCGTACGAGTATCCCCGGGAGATCGAATTCGTCGAGACCCTGCCACAGACGACGACCGGGAAGATCCAGCGGACGAAACTGCGCGAGCGCGAGACGTCGGAGTAGCCGAGGGCGACGGCGAAGGTGAGAGCGACAAAGAAGACGAGGACGACGGCGACAGCGAAGATGGGGACGAAGGCGGCGGCGGAGACGAAGACGGGGACGACAGCGACAGCGAGGGGGAGGGCGAAGGCGAAGAGGGAGGCGAGGGCGACGACGAAGACGGCGGCGAAGAGGAAGACGAGGACGACGGCGTCGTGCCGAGCGCCCGACGAGCGGCGTCGTACCAGTCGGGCGGCTCGACGGAAGTGGTGCCGAGCTGCCTGAAATGAGCGTCGACGGTGACGATCCGCTCGCCGGCGTCGTGGTCGGTCCGGTAGGCCAGGTGGTACGACCGGACGAGTCCGCGCTCGCTGACGAGGAACTCGGCGCGCACCCCGCGCGCCGGCACACCGGTCCGGTTCGGCGCGGTGACGAGCCGGTAGTACGTTGTATCGTTGTGGCGGTACGTCGCCGCGACCTCCAGGTCGAACCGGACGAGCAGTCGGGGGAGTTCGCGCCGGTCGGTCGCCCGGCCGAACGACGCCGCTCGCGGGGCGAGCGGCTGGCTTCCCGGACCGCGAGCGAGGTGGTAGCTGGTCTGGTTCGCCGACACGGTCCGGACGTAGATGCGCTCGCCGTCGGCGTACCGCTCGACGACCCGGTCGCCAGTCGGGTCCGCGACGGCGACCCGGTACCGATACCGGGACCGGTCGGCCGCGATCCGTGCAGTCCGGTTGATCCGCTCGACGACGGGACCGCCCGGCCGGCGCCGGACGACCCGACGCACGGCGGTGTAGGAGACGTTCGCCAGTACGCCAGCGTGGGCCTCCGCGAGCCGAACCGGCGCGTAGACGCCGGTCTGGTCGACACCGGGGGCCAGTTCGTCGGGCTGTGAGGCCAGTCGCCCGTTGTCCGGCAACGGAACGGGGGTGAGCGTCTCCGTTCGCGAGGTCGAGTCACCGGTCAGGCCGCCACAGCCGGCCAGCGCGAGGAGCAAAACGAGAAGCAGCAGCCGGAGGCCCGGCCGCCGGGGAGACACGGTCAGTCGTCGCTGGAGCCGCCCGAGTCGGCCGCCGAGCCCGAGCCACGGCGTTCCTTGATCATCGAACGGAGCCGCTTCAGGCCGCCCGCGACGCCGTTGTCGAAGAACAGCACGACGATCAACAGCAGGACGCCGAAGCTGAACTGCCAGTACTGCTCCAGCGCCGGGACGTTACCGATGAACCAGCGGAGGTACTCGTAGACGAACGCGCCCGCGAGCGGCCCGATGAAGGAGTACGGGCCACCGAGTACCGTCATGATGACCGGCTCGGCCGAGAACGTCCAGTAGGCGTACGACGGGTTCACGTTCGTGAACAGCGGAATGAGTACCGCGCCGGCGAGCCCGGAGAACGTCCCCGAGATGATGAACGTCATCCACTGGTGGTACCGGGTGTTGATACCCAGCGCGCGAGCCCGTTCGGGGTTCTCGCGGATCGCTTTGCAGACATCGCCGAACGGCGAGTTGACGATCCGATACAGCGCGTACATCCCGATCGAGACGACGATCAGCGACAGGAAGTAGTACCCCGTCGGATTGGCGATGTCGACGAGTCGGAACTGGAAGCCGAACAGGTTGACCTCACCCAGGATGAACGTCAGCCCGTCGGACCCGTTCGTGAACGTCCCGTTGCCGATGCCGACGGCCGCGAGCGCACTCCCGATGATGTCCTGGTTGACGATGGTCCACAGCGCCATGCTGAACGACAGCGTGATCATCGCGAAGTAGATCTCCTCGAGCCGGACCGACAGGTAGCCGACGCCGACGGCCAGCAGCGCCGCCATCAGGGTCCCGAGCACGACCGCGAGACCCCACGTGACCAGGAGTGACGCGCCGCCGAAGGCCGACGGGATGCCGAGCATCGGGCTGAGCTGCTGGACGACCTTCGCAACCGTATAGCCGGCCGTCGCGACGAACATCGCGTGACCGAACGACAGCAGCCCGGTGTAGCCAAACAGGAGGTTGAACGCGGTGGCGAACAGCGCGAAGATGAGCGTCTCCGCGAGCAGGCCCGTCTGGAACGCCCCGAGCAGGAACGGCGCGACGAGGAGGAAGACCAGCGCCACCGCTCCGCCGACCGTGCGCGTCCGGTTCTCCGGGGCGAACAGCCGCTCCCTGACTCCGTAGCTCATTGATTCAGATCACACGCCGGGACCGAGGCCACTGCCCTCCAGCAGGTCCAGGGCCGTCTTGCGATCGAGCGTGTACGTCTGGGTTGGCGACAGGCCGACGCCGTCGTAGGGCACGTCGTCGTCCGTGCTCGTCTTCCCGACCACCGTCGGCGCGGTCGCCTGGTGACTCTTCGGATCGATGGTGATGGGCCCACGGGGGTCCTTCTCGAAGGTCATCCCCTCCATCTCGGCGATGATGTCGTCGGAGTTGAGGCTGCCCGCGGCCTCGATGGCCTTCTTGTAGATGTGGATTGCCGCCCAGGTGCTCCCGCCGGTGAACGAGGGGATGGTCGGCAGGCCCTCGTCGGCCACGTACTGGAGGTCGGCGTACGTGTTGAGGAACTGTTTGTTGTACTGGTTGTCGAAGGCGGAGTGCCAGTACCAGCCGGAGAAGGAGTACCCTTCGGGCATCGTGTCGCCGAGCGCGCTGAACACCGTCGGGTCCGCACCGATGGTGTCCATCACGTCGGTGACCTGCTCGAACAGGCCCTGTTCGACGGCCTGGCTGACGAAGGTGGTCGTGTCGCCCGCCCAGAAGCTGGTGAACACGAGGTCCGGGTCAGCCTCGAGCACGGAGTTGATCTGGGGCGTCATGTCGCTGGCGCCCAGAGAGGGGAACTCGCTGGCGACGTACTCGTAGTCGGCGCCGAGTCCGTCCGAGTACGCCTTGAAGTAGTCCCAGCACTGCTGGCCGTAGGCGTAGTCCGGGCCCAGGTTCGCGACGCGGGTCACGTCGTGTTTCTCCATCGCGTACTTCGCCATCGCGTACGTGTTGATGGAGGTGTTGGCGTTCGTCCGGAAGATGTTGGGCGTGAACGCCGCCTTCCCCGTGTCGGACTCGTAGTAGCTGCCGTACTTGTCGGTGTTGTACTCCGTGATGTACGGCGTCCCGATGTCGGTGAGCGTGAACGGAATGCCCAGCGACTCGATGGTCGGGGCGGAGTTGAGCGTCACGCCGGAGGACGTGAGTCCGATCATCACGTCGGCCCCGAACTCCTGAACGACGCTCTTGATGGTCTGCTGGGGGTTGCTGCCGTGGTCGCGGATGCTGAACTCGACGTCCCGCCCCATGATGCCGCCGTTCTTGTTGATCTTCGAGATAGCGGCCCGCGCCGCGGCCGCGGAGGCGGTTCCCAGGGCCGATGCGATGCCCGAGAGCAGGTAGACACCGCCGATCTTGATGGGACCACTGCCGCCGCCGCCACCGCCTGGGAGGGCTGTACACCCTGCGAGCGCCGTCGTCGCGCCGGCACCCGCGGCGGTGAGGAACGATCGCCGTCGCAGCGGACTCGAATCTCGCGTCTGCTCCGACCCCGAAGAGGGAGTGTCTGTCATACGGACCAGCCGTTGAGAGGGGTTCATCATAAAAGTTCGCCGAGAGTGTCCGGTCGTAAATTTTAATCGTCCCGTGAGTGTCCCCCTCGGCATGGCGTCACTTGGGCTCATCCTGCAACAGATAATCACAGGGCTCTCGATCGGCGGCCAGTTGTTCCTCATCGCCGTCGGACTCAGTCTCATCTTCGGCGTGCTGGACGTCCTGAACTTCGCACACGGCGTGCTGTACATGCTCGGGGCGTACGCCGTGTGGAAGGTGACGGCGCTTTTCAACAGTGCGTTCGGGAGCTTCTGGCTCGGCCTCGTTGTCGCCGTCGTCGGAGTCGGGCTCCTCGGGGCGGCAATCGAGGCCGGCTTCATCCGCCGCGTCTACGACCGCGAACCGCTCGACCAGCTGCTGTTGACCTTCACGTTCGTCCTCATCATCACGGACGCGACCCGCTTTTTCTTCGGGACGGGCTCGCACATCGTGCGGCCGCCGAAGTCGCTGGACTTCACGATACAGCTCACCTCCTCGCTCAGCATCCCGGCGTACCGGATGTTCGTCATCGTCATGTCGATCGTGGTGCTAGGGGCCATCTTCGCCGTTCTCAGGTCGACGAACATCGGCCGCCTCGTCAGAGCGACCTCGTCTGACCGCGACATGGCGGCGCTGCTGGGCGTCGACGTGCCGCGGTTGTACACGCTCGTGTTCTTCGTCGGGACCGCGCTCGCGGCGCTGGGTGGCGGGCTGGCCGCCCCCCTCTTCTCGGTGACACCGTCGCTGGGTAACACAGTCGTCATCAACGCGTTCGTCATCGCCGTCATCGGCGGCCTCGGCTCCTTCACCGGGGCGTTCGTCGGAGCATATCTCGTCGGGCTCAGTATCGCCGTCGGGAGTCTCGTCGTCGCCGGCGCGGGGCAGCTGCTTCCCTTCGTGGCGATGATCATCGTGCTGCTCGTCAAGCCCGAGGGCCTGTTCGGGGGTGCCGAGGCATGAGTGCGGGCGCCGTCCTCGAGACGGAGGGGCTGGAGCGCCGGTTCGGGCGACTCGTCGCCGTCGACGACGTGACCGTCTCCATCAGCGCCGACGAGGTGACGAGCATCATCGGGCCGAACGGGGCTGGCAAGACGACCTTCTACAACCTCCTCAGCGGGATGCTCGAGCCGACAGACGGACAGATTCGTCTCAAAGCGCGCGGCGAGAGCGACGGGCTCGTCGACATCACCGGGCAGGAGCCATACGAGGTCGCTCGCCTCGGCCTCTCGCGCGCGTTCCAGATCAACAACGTCTTCGAGGAACTGACAGTCCTCGAGAACCTCCGCGTCGCCCGAATCAGCCGCGACAACCGGACGCTCGACCTGACGAGCGTCACCTCAGCCGACGAGGAACTGAACGACGCCACCTGGGAACTCCTCGAGATGACGAACCTCGAGGAGGTCGCCCATCAGGAGTGTGCGAATCTCTCTCACGGCGACGTGCGGAAGGTCGAGATCGGCCTGGCGCTGGGGACGAATCCCTCGGTCGTGCTCCTCGACGAGCCGACGGCTGGCATGAACAAGTCCGAGACGGACCGGATGGTCCGACTCATCGAGGAACTCGACGAGAGCACGGAGACGACGTTCGTCCTCACGGAACACGACATGGACGTCGTGCTCGGAATCTCCGACCGGATCCTGGTACTCGACAGCGGCGAACTCATCGCGTCGGGGACGCCCGACGAGGTGATGGCTGACGAGCGCGTTCGCGAGGCCTACCTCGGAGGTGAGAGCGAGTGAGTTTCCTCGAACTCACGGACGTCGACGCCTTCTACGGCAACAGTCACGTCCTGTTCGACCTCTCGATGCAGGTCGAAGAGGACGAGGTCGTCACGCTGCTCGGACGGAACGGGGCCGGCAAGACGACCACGCTCCGGAGCATCACGGGGGTCGTTCCCCGCCGCGAGGGCACCATCGAGTTCCGCGGCGAGGACATCAGCGGACGGTCGACCGACGACATCAGCAACCTCGGGATCAAACTCGTGCCTGAGGAGCGCCGCATCTTCCCGACACTGACAGTCAACGAGAACCTGCTCGTCGCCCGCGACCTCGCCTCGAACCCACAGGACGTCGAAGAGATGTACGAGGCGTTCCCGGTCCTCGACGACCTCCGGGAGAGTCAGGGCCGGAACCTCTCCGGCGGCGAACAGCAGATGCTGTCGGTGGCCCGCGCGCTGATACAGAATCCGGACCTGCTCATGCTCGACGAGCCGACCGAGGGGCTCGCGCCGGTCATCGTCGACGATCTCGCCGACGTGCTTGGCGAGGTCGTCGAGCGCGATGTCGCGGTCCTCATCACGGAACAGAACGTCGACTTCGCTCTCGATCTCGCAGAGCGGGGGTACATCATCGAGAAGGGCGAGAACGTCTGGGACGGGACCATCGAGGAACTCCGGACCCGCGACGACCTGCTGGAGGACTACCTCTCGGTCGGCGTGGCCGACGCCGACTGAGACGCCGACCCACAGAGGGGCGTCGGCTCCGGCGTGGCTCCTCTCGTCTGCCCGCGACGACATCCACGAAACGATGCGCTACTTCGACCTCGAACTGGCCCCGGGCGAAGGTGGGATCCATCCGGTAGATGGCCGGCTAGCGGCGGCGTCGGGGGTCACGCGCAAACTGCTCCACCACCTCGACACATACGCCGACGGAGCGGGCGCGCTCCTCTACCGGCTCCGGGGCGACCCCGAGGCCGCCGTCGCGGCCATCCAGGGCGATGGACTGCGGGACCACGACGTGACCGAACCCGACGAGGGGGACCGGTTCTACTGCTACGTCCACCTGGCGGCGAGCGACGCCGAGACGCCGCTGCTGGACCTGCCCTGCGAGCACGCTCTCATCGTCGAGACGCCGATCCAGTTCCGCGACGATGGCAGCCTTCGGGTCCGCATCGTCGGGCAGCACGCCACGCTCCGGGATGCGCTCACCGCGGTCCCCGACGGCGTGCGCGTGACTGTCGAGGAGGTGGGTCACTACTCCCCCGGGCGCGACGACGTCCGATCGCTCTTGACCGATCGCCAGCGGGAGATCTTCGAGGCCGCCGTCGAGCGGGGCTACTACCGCATCCCACGGGACATCACCCAGACCGAACTCGCCAGTGAACTCGACCTCGCCCCCTCGACCGTCGACGAACACCTCCGCAAGGCCGAATCGACGATGCTCTCCGCGATCTTAGAGGAATACCGACAGCGCGGCGGCACGCGAACGGAAGACTAGACCGCGTTCATCCACTGGGCGGGACTCGAAGACGTGCGAGAGCACCCGGCAGCGACCGAGAGCGCCCGGGAGCTTCAGTCTCCGACGACGGGACCGGCGGTCGTCCGGCGGCGGTGGTGCTGGCGTCCGACGATGCCCGCGGCGATGAGGAGACACGCCGCGAGGCCGACGAAGGCGACCCCGTAGCCGGCGACAGAGGCGACGATTCCGACGTACGCCGGGCCGAGGCTGCCGACGCCGAGAAAGAGCGCCCGCGCGGCACCGAGGTCACCGCCCACGTTCGCGTCGGGCGCCGCGTCGAGCAGGATGGCATCCACGACGGGGAACTGGGTCTTGTAGCCCAGGGCGAGCGCGACCACGCTCACCGCCAGCGCGGGGATCGACGATGCCAGCACCACACCCGCCAGCGCCACGGTCGCGAGCAGCAGCCCCGCGACGGAGACGGCCCGCCTGGGAAAGCGATCGGCGAGCCACCCCGCGGCGGGTTTCGTGCAGAGCCCGGTGAGAAAGACCAGCGCGAACCCGACCGAAGCGAGCGTCTCGGGAACGCCCTTCGCGCGGGCGAGATAGGTCGGGAGAAAGTTGATCCAGCCGCCGACCATGAAGTAAAACAGCGCGTAGGCGGCCAGCACTTCGCGCTGCTCGCGGGTCGTCGCCAGCCGCCCGACGGTCGCCCGGAGTTCCATCGACGCCGGACCCGTCCGGTAGGGTTCGCGGTTCCAGGCGACGTACGAAAGTGCCGCGAGCACCAGCAGGCCGGCGATGGGCAGGAACGGCGAGCGCCAGTCGGCAGCGACGAGCGCGGCGTGCCACGCCGCCGGAAGCCCGATAGTCGGGAGCGTCGTGGCGAGTGCGAGCGCCGCGACGCCCGCTGCGGCGAGGCCGCCGACGTCGGTCCCGGCCGTGTAGATGCCGAGCGCGCGCCCCCGGCGCTCGACGAACAGGTCCGAGAGCAGCGCGCGCGAGGGGACCACGTAGACGCCCTTGCCGAGGCCGAGCAGTAGCGCTCCGGCCACGAACGCGAGGTAGGTCGGCGCCGCGCCGATGGCGAGAAACGCCAGTACGAGGATGCCGAGGCCGGGGAGAATGAGCGTCGCGCGCGACCACTCGTCGGAGAGCCGACCGCTGGGATACTGCGTGACGGCGTACACCGCCTGGAACCCGGTCAGCGCGATGCCGGCGGTCGCGGCAGTCAGCGAGAGGTCGCCGATGATGGCCGGCAGGAGCGGGCTCAGGAGGAACCGGCCGCCCTGCAGGAGGGCCCACCCGAGCAAGAGGACCCCCAGCATTCGCCCGGCGTAGCCCGACGACTCGTCAGCACCGGTCACTGCTGGATGGAGGGCAGAGAGGCACTTGTGCGACCCGGTCTGCCCCGGCGGGCAGCGATTCGGAACCGGCCGACGGCGCCGGCGATCAGACCGCGCTGCCGCCCGTCGACGGTCCGCTCTTGTCGTCCTCGTCCTCGGAGAGGACCCTGTTGGTCATCCACCAGCCGACCGCCCCGACCGCGAAGACGGCCAGCACACAGATGGCGATGACCGCGTAGGCTACGGTCGCGCTCATGTGTGAGGGTTCTCGGCCTCGTTCAAGTAAGTGTCTACTCGCCTGAACCGGCGCGTGACGCTGTCACACAGTCGGGTCGCTCAGGCCGAGCCGGCATCGGCAAGCGGCACCTCGACGTCGAGCAGGTCGGCACTGCGTGTCCAGAGCGCCGCCGCGGCCTCGCGGTCCCGGGCCGCCCGGCTCGGCGTCTGGGGCTCGCGGTCGACGAAGTAGCGCCCCGAGACGCCGTCGACTCGCCCCGACGCGGCGAGGAAGACGGCCGTCTGGGCTCCCTCGGCGACACTCGTCACGAACGGCAGGCCGTCGGCAGCCGCCACCAGCCGCGGGAGCGGGCCGGGGAGGAACCGAGAGAACCCCGACCCGGGGACGGCTCCGGGGTGGAAACTGTTGGCCGTCACCGCGCGGCCGGTGCGCTCGAGTCGTCGCGCGAGTTCGGTCGTGAACAGGACGTTCGCCAGTTTCGAGCGCTGGTAGGCCCGGAAGCCACCGCCCGCATGCGTGACTGTCTCGAGGTCGAGGTCGACGCCGCGATGGGCATCGGAGGCCGTCGTGACGACCCGTGCGCCGGGAGCCAGGTGGGGCAGCAGTTCGGCGGTCAGCAGGTACGGCCCGAGGTGGTTGACGTGGAAGGTCCGCTCGACGCCGGCCGCGGTCCGGTCGCCGTCGCGGAACAGGCCGCCCGCGTTGTTGACCAGCAAATCCAGTTCGTCGGTCCACTCGCGGACGGCCGCCGCCAGCCCGCGGACGGCCCCGGGGTCGGCGAAGTCGGCCGGCCGGAACCGGGCACGGGCCCCTGCCGACTCCAGCGCGTCGACGACCGCGGTCCCGGCCCCGCGGTCACGTCCGTGGACGAACACGTCGGCCCCCAGTCGCCCGAGCGCGAGTGCGGTCTCGCGACCGATTCCGCTCGTCGACCCCGTCACCAGCGCGGTCCGGCCGGACAGGTCGACGTCGGCCACACCGGCTCCGGCTTCCGGTCGGTCGGTCATCACTCGAATCGAAGGACTGCGGACGGAAAGCTCCGCCGGAAGCTGGCGACCTGGCAGTCGTTCGGCAGGCGGTGGGCGGTCCGGCACATCGGTCGGCCGACCCGATCACGGCGCCGGACTCCGGCGGCTGGTGCCGAGGGCGTCGCCGCGAGGGGCCCGTCGGCGTCGTCGACGGGCTCGCCGAGAGCCCGGGTCGAACAGCAAAACGTCCCGCCGGCGCCGGGACTTAGTCGGCGGCAGCCGAAGGCTCGAACGGAGGTCCACATGCCGCCACTCCTCACCGTCACCGGCCGCGACGTGCTGTTCGCCCACTGGCCGCTCGACCCCGAGGTCGTCGCCCCGCGCGTTCCCGACCCGCTCTCGGTGGCGACGTTCGACGGGCGGGCGCGGGTGAGCCTCCTCGCGCTGGAGAACGTGGGCGTCGCTCCCGGGTCGGGAACCGTCCCGCCGGGACTGCGCCGCCCCTTCTCGCAGCTCAACCTCCGCACGTACGTCGAATACGGCGACACGACCGGCGTCTACTTCCTCTCGCTCGACAGCGGGAGCCGACTGGGGGCCGCCGTCGGCCGCCGGGCCTTCGGGCTCCCGTTCCGGCCGGCTGAGGGTCGAGTGGCCCGCATGGGTGACACTGTCCGGTTCAGCAGCCGCTGCCGAGGCGGGAATGGTCCCGACGCGGTCTTCCAGGCGCGCTACCGGCCGGATGGGCCGTCTCACACCCCCAGCCCGGGAAGTCTCGAGGCGTTCTGTATCGACCGGGTCCGCTACCTGTTCCCGGCCGGCGAGGCGGCCGGGACGCTCCCAGGAATCGCGGCGGACGACGTCGTCGTAGGGCGCATCGAGCGCGAGGACTGGGAACTACGGCCGGTCGACGCGACGCTCCGGACGAACACCCTGTTTGCGGCCACGGGGCTGCCGACGCCGGACGCCGACCCGGAACTGCGCTACAGCACCGGCTTCGAGATGGGCGTCCTCCCGCCGGAGACGGCAGACTGAGTGTCGGTCGCTGTCCGACCTCGGTCCCCCCAGACGTGGAACGTGCCGACAGAGCGATACATCTTCATAATAAAACATATAATTTGTTAGTTTGGGCAATTTCTACAATTTATCAGAAATAAGTATCTTATCCTGTCTGCTGTACGTATTCTTCGACGGCGACCGGGCGGGCGTCACTGGGGAGCGCAGCAGCGAGTCAGCGGGCGACGGCCCGGCAGCCACCGCACCGGAGCGCCGCTGGTGTGGCGGTTGCGGGGGTGCCGGCACGAACGCCCAGTCGTGGAGGCAATCGCGCGCCGCGGAGCACGCCAGGACAGAAAAGGGGCTGTCGCAACTCCCAGAATCCGGACGGGTCACTCGCCCCGGAGGAACGCGACGACTGCCTCGGGGTCGGCGTCCAGCCCGCCGGCCTGGGCGACCGTCGGCGAACCGCCGCCACCGCCGCCGAACTCGTCGGTCACGTCGTCGACTACGTCGCCGGCATCGACGTCGCCGTCGGTCGCGACCGCCAGCGAGGCCTCGTCGGCGACGAGCGCCACCACGGCCGCCTCGTCGCCGGCCAGTGCGCTCGCGCGCTCGGCGAGCGCGTTCGCGTCGAGGCCCTCGACAACTCCGACCAGCCAGCGGTGGCCGTCGCGCTCGACGGCGTCCTCGCGAAGCGCGGCGACCCTGGCGTCGACGTACCGCTCGCGCAGGGCCGACAGTTCCGCCTCGAGGTCGGCGCGTTCGTCCCGCGCTCGCGCCACCGCGTCGGGCAGGTCCGCGACGCCAGTCCCGAGCGTCCGCGCCGCATCCAGCGCCGCGCGGTAGTCGTCGGCCCGGCGGTCGATGGCCCGGGGCCCGACGGCGAACTCGACGCGAGTGAGGCCCTCGCCCGGATTGGAGCGTTCGAGGACCGTGACGGGGCCGATCGTCCGCGTGTTCCGGACGTGGGTCCCCCCACAGGCCGCGATGTCCCAGCCGTCGATCTCGACGAGGCGGACGGTGTCGCCGGAGATGCCCTCCTCGGTCTTCGTGTTGAAGGCCACGTCCGGACGGTCGAGCGCCTCGTCGGCGGGAACGCGCTCCCAGGAGACGTCGCGCGACTCCCAGACGGTGCGGTTGGTCAGCCGCTCCAGTTCCACGAGCGCGTCGTCGTCCACGTCGCTCGGCGTCCGGAGGTCGACCCGGACCTTGCCCCCTCCCTCGTCGGGCGGCGTGATGCCGAACCCGCCGTAGCCGAGTTCGTCGAACAGCTGCCGCCCCGCGCCGTACAGCGCGTGGCTGGCGGTGTGCGCCCGGCGGCAGTAGGTGCGGAACGCGGCGTCGACCTCGCAGGACACGGTTTCGCCAGCGGCCACGGCCGGCGGCTCGGCCAGCTGGTGGACCACCCGACCGTCGATCGTCTGCACGTCGGTCACGGGGACGCCCGCGATGGTGCCGCGGTCGGCGGGCTGGCCGCCGCCCTCGGGGTAGAAGTACGTCTCCGAGAGGACGAGCGCGGCCGGGTCCTCCTCGACCGCGGTCACCTGGGCCTCGAAGGTCGTCACGTCGGGCTCGTCGGGGGCGAGCGAGTTGGCTGCCATGGGCGACCGCACGAGGGGGACCGATTAACCGCTGACGGTGTTGCCCGAGTGAGCCCCGGCGGCGGACCGCCCCCACCGGGAGCGGCGAGGAGAATCGCCCCCACCGTTCGCCCCTGGCCAGTGGCCTCTGGTCCCTGGCCCCCGGTCCCTCGCTCTGTCCCCGGGAGCGTCTCCGACAGTGTCGGAGAGTGATTTCAGTCGGCGGGCCCAATCGGAGTATGGAACGGGAGCCGGAGATCGGCGCGGTCGACACCGCCTCCTACGCGATGGAGATTCTCGGCGGGAACAGCGCGCTGAGCGGCTTCGTCACCGAGCGGCTCTACCGCGACACCCAGATCCATCCAATCTGGGAGGGCGCGACGAACATGATGGCCTTCGACGTCCTGCGCTCGGTCGAGAAGGTCGACGCCCACGAGGTCGCGTTCGAGGTCATCGACGAACGCCTCCGGGCCGTCGACCACGAGTCACTCGCGGCCCTCCGGGAGACGGTCGCCGCGGAGCGCGACGGCCTGAAAGCGGCGCTCGGGAACCTCCTGGTGGCCGACCGCGACCACCAAGAACTGCACGGAAAGCAGTTCGCCGATTACCCGTTCGAGGTCTACGTCGCGGCGCTGTTGCTCGCGGAGGCACAGACCCACATCGACGAGCGCGACGACGGCCGCAAGGCGATGGTCGCCCGACGGTTCGTCGACCACCACCTTCGCGAGCAGGAAAACCGGGGCATCGGCACCGACGACCTCCGGATGCGGGCGTTCGACGCCATCGTCCGATACGGTCTCGCCGGAGGAGCTGTAGAGCGGAAATCGCTCCCGAGAGCGGGCGGGACGTGGGGTATGGTCCGGCGGTGGATGCCAGCGGCGACGCGAGTTCATACAATATCACCGTCGTTATAAACAATCTCGTTGAGGTCCAGCCCTCGACGTCGAACACCCCCTGATTCCGAATCATCCGGCCGGGGCCGACGAATGGGCGGGTTATAAAAGCGTGCTGTAGGTCTGGCCCCGCTCGGTAGTCGCGGCGTAACGCGAACTGATCGCTGGTGGATTGTGGCCATCGGCCGCGCTGGCGCGCGGGCCGGGCATCTTCGGTCGGGCGGGAGATCGGGGGGGCGCGAGGAAAAATCGGGGGGCGCGCACGACGGCAGACCCGGGCAGCGGCGCCGCCGCACACATGCCACACCGGACGCATCGGGCTCGTGTACGCCACGGTGGACGGGGCAGTGTAGGGAGTGCCGTGATATAAATTCGCCCGGCCGTTTTCCCGCGCTGCAACTACTCACTCCAGAGGGTATTCGGGGGCCGCGGGCCGGAAGGGGCGCAGACCGTCGGCGGCGCCCCGAGCAGGGCCGCCGCGTCGGCGTCGGGTGATGGTACATTGCTCTCCCGCTACGGCGGTGGTGCAGAAGTCTTCACACACCCTGAGCTGA